>JAHJTW010000240.1 GCA_018829565.1 bacterium
GAAGCACGTCGGAGGCGCCCGGAGTCGGCGACCTTGCAGGTAGGTAGCGCGGGGCCGGGTGCGTCCATATGCAGTCGAGAACCTGGTGGCTTGACGGCCGGGTCGGGTTAGAGTAGCCACTTATTTCAAATAGGGAAAGCTGGCAGGGCTTGGATGGCTTGCTACTTTTTTTCTAAGAGACAGTGCCGCAGTCACCTGGGGCCTAGTTTGATCTAAAGATCACTCAAGGAGCCCAGTCCCTCGCCTCCCTCTCCAGGCGCATCCTGATTTCCGGCCATCCGGTCTTCGACAACATCTTCGGCATGGGCTCAGTCTCGGCATCGTCGAAGTAGACCAAGCTGCGGAGCAGGTGCATGACGTTGAATTCCGTGTTCCGGTACCGCTGCTGAACTAGGGCCATCAGGTCGGGGAAACTGCCCCCTGCCTCGAGATAGGCGTGAAGGTCGATGAAGTCCTTCTTGGCCCCCCTCCCGGCCACCGCGATCACTTTCATGGCGGCGATGTCACGGACATCCGCCAGGTTGAGTCCACGGTAAGGAACGGGCTCGAAGAGGAAAGGTACCTCCGAGCGCAGGAAGGTCAGGCGGATGTCGTCCAGGCGGCAGTGAAGCGTTCCCGGTGCCATGGCCGAAACCTC
Source organism: bacterium (assembly GCA_018829565.1). Taxonomy (GTDB): domain Bacteria; phylum Krumholzibacteriota; class Krumholzibacteriia; order LZORAL124-64-63; family LZORAL124-64-63; genus JAHJTW01. The sequence goes on from JAHJTW010000240.1 coordinate 638, forward strand.
GAACTTGCCGAGGCCGGCGAGGGCAATCCTGAGCGGGGGCACTTCGAAATCTTCGTGGCGGAAGAAGTCCAGGTCGACCGAGACCCGATGACCCAACTGCAAGGCCAGCGCAGTACCGCCAGCGAGGATCCAGCCATTCAGCAGGTCCGTATTTCCAAGCGATTTGACCACCGCCCAGGCTTCGGCCGGCAGGACCTTGGGATTCATGCCCCGACCTTCCCTTGCTGGAGGACAACGTCCCAGAAACGACGAACCCGTGGGTTCAGGCTGCGATGGCGTGCGGCTTCCGCGACAGCCTCGTCACCGAAGTACCGCCTGGCCAGACGGTTCTGCTGAAGGTCGCCGTACTCCAGGACGCGGCGCAATACCCACTGTGGGTTATCCAGAAGATGCCGGGCAACGAGGTCGACGTCCCAGAACAGCGGGGCGAGGCGAGCGGCCAGATCTCCTGGGTCCGGCAAGGGATCCAAGGCTTGGCGGGGCGTCAGGCGGATTTCCAGGTCAGCATCCAGGGCCCGCGCCAACCGGCGAAGGGTGCGGAGTTCGAAGCGATCCCAACCGCTTTCATAGCGATGGATTGCCGATTCGCTTGTGCCCAGAATCTCTGATAATTCCTTTAGAGACATATTTTTATGCGTACGGAGCCGTCTCAGGGAAGGACCGAGGAGGGAGGGCGGCGATTCCAGAGAAATTCTCATATATGAGAAGTTAATCAAGATCCAAAGCAATGTCAAGTTGGTGTTGACCCTATGCAAAACCTCCGTCCCTCATCAAAACCCCATCCAGGCATGATGACAGGGCTGGGTGGAAGGTCCTACGCGAGGGAGTTCATCTTCTCTGAGGTGCGGACCCAGGAGAACGAGAGCATCAGGCCGCAGTCGGGTTCGAATGAACCCCTCTGGTTCATCAATCTTCAAATTTTCAGGCAAGCTCCGCCGCGATCCGGGACACCTGCGAAAACAGCCTTCGATCCCGGTTTTCAGTGCTGTTTTGGAGTTTCTGGGTAGAGACCGCTCCTGCTTTCCGGGCGCCGGCAGCCGGGGTTCTCCGTCTGGCCGCGTCCCTATTTTGCCGGCTGTGAAGCCGCCGACCATCGGTCTCCGCTTCACGGGTTCCAGTTCGAGTGGTTCGACCGGTCTTCCTTCGGGGGTATCCTTGTCCAGGCCCAGTGGGTCAAGGGTTGCCCCTGGTCAATACCGCTCGCCGTGCATCCCGTCCCCCCTCTGCGGCCGAATTTCGAGATTCCGCAGGAAATTCTTTCATTTTGCCGGCCCATGAGTTTACAATCTGCCGACAACCAACCTTTCATTTAGCCGAACCAATGGCCCGGTTCGCCATGGGGAAAAGGAAGGGGAACAGGCGCATGGAATTGCCGAGCTACATCGATCGATTCATCCAGTCTCGCGTGGAGGAGAGCCTGCAGGATTCTCCGGTCGTCCTCATCCACGGCCCGAGGCGATGCGGCAAGACGACCCTTGCCCGACACCTGGGTGAGATTCATGGACACGTCTACCTCAGTTTCGACGATGAGGGCGTGCTGGCGGCTGCGAGGGAGGATCCCGTCGGTTTCGTCACCGGATTGCCGGAGCGCGTCATCCTCGACGAGGTCCAGAGGATTCCGGAGCTGTTCACGTCGATCAAGCTGGTCGTGGATCGAGAGCGGACGCCGGGGCGGTTCATCCTGACCGGGTCCGCGAACGTCTTGTTGTTGCCGAAGCTGTCCGACTCCCTGGCGGGCCGCATGGCGATCATCCGCCTGCACCCGCTGTCGCGGTGCGAGCTGCTCGGTCGCAAGTCGCGGTTCCTGGAGCGGCTCTCGACCGATGGCTTCGAGTGGCGCCGGACGGAGCGGCTCGGGGACGGGATCGCGGAGATCATCGCGGCCGGCGGATATCCCGAGGCCCTGAGCCGTCCGACGGATGCCCGACGTCTGGCCTGGAGCCGGGACTACATCGAGACGATCGTCCAGAGGGACGTCCTCGACATGGCCCGTATCCGCGGACAGGAGGTCCTACCGGATCTGTTGACCGCGACGGCGGACAAGACGGCGCAGATCTTCAACCTCGCCGACCTGGCTGCGCCCTTCAGTCTCAGCCGGCCGACGATCGGGGATTACGTGACGCTGCTCGAACGGATCTTCCTGGTCCACAGGCTGCGCTCGTGGCACTCCAACTCCCTGAGCCGGATGATCAAGTCGCCGAAGCTGCACATCGGCGATACCGGTCTCGCCTGCACGCTCCTCGACTTGACGGCGGATGATCTGAGAGCGGACCGGAAGCGATGCGGTCACCTGCTGGAGACGTTCATCGTCCAGGAGATCAGGCGGCAGGCCGGCTGGATCGCCCGGCCGCCGAGGCTCGGGCACTTCAGGGACCGGGACGGCGTGGAGGTGGACCTCGTGCTGGAGTTCGGACCGAACAGGATCGCCGCCGTCGAGGTCAAGCTGTCGGCGACCGTGAGGGCGCAGGATTTTCGAGGCATCAAGAAGATCCAGTCCGCCGTCGGCGAGCGTTTCGTCCGGGGGGTCGTGCTGTATGACGGAGAGGATGTGCTCCCATTCGGCGAGAACCTGAATGCGGTGCCGATCCGGTGCGTGTGGGATGATCCGAACGGGATGCAGGATGATGGGGATTGAGGCCGGTTTTCAGAATGCCATCAACGTCGAGTTCGTTGTGCGTCGCAAGCGGGGACTCGTCTTTTTCGTTTTATGTCTACAATGGAGGAAATGTAATGAGAGTATGCCTGCCTGCCATTTTTTTTCTGATCCTGCGGGCCGGTGCCGCCAATGCCCCTGAAGGCCCCCCGCTTTGCCGGGGGATGATGACTTGCTGAGCATCAAGCAAAGATCGCAATCCCGGAGAAGTTCGTGGAAGGGTGGTCGAAGCTTGATCCGCGACAACAGTACGCGTTGATCAGCAGGAAGTGGCCCTTGGACATTCAGAGGCAGACAGAACAGATCGAGATCCTGAAATGGCTATTAGGAGGCGGTCGATGAAGTCCTCCCCAGAATCGCTGTACCTCCTGGACCTCGGCGTCCTGCTCAAGGAGATCGCTCTTCGGGCAAAGACGGAGGCTCTCGGGGCCTCGGAAGACGACCGCGGCTTTGCCTTGGGGCGTCTCACCGCGATGCACGAGGTGATCTCGTTGATGCAGCAGCAGGCCTATGCCTTTGGCCTCGAAGTGAAAGACATCGGCCTCGACGGGATTAGTCCGGAACGAGATCTCGTGTAAAACAGTCCGGCGAACCCTCGCATGGAACCTGCGGTGATCAGGGATGTAACCGGCAACGCCTTCTTCGAGGGTCAACTGACGCAGCGCCTCGGGGAGCTCGGAGGCCAGGTGGGACCGGACTTCGTTCCCATCATTCGAGGAAGGAACTGAAGTGGCCCTGCGACTGCCCACCCCAACGAATCGGACGGCTTCCGGCCCGAAGCTGACCATGGAGGCGGGTCGTCTCGTGGTCGACTACGACTGCGAAGGAGATGACGGCCGCATCACGAGCGGGCGAATCCTGTTCGAGGAGCTGTTGTCGTTCCAGTATTGGGACGGCTCCGACCGTTTCCGAGACTTCACGATTTACTTCGATGATGCCGGCTCGCTTGACGTGGTCGCAGCGAGATGCCACGTAGATCGGTGAGCGTCGCCTTCCCCGCTTTTACCCTGTCCCAAGTCAAAACCCCATCTGCGCCGAAAGGTGCGTTATCTTGACTCGGTCGCTCTCTTGTTTATTGATAATGGTATCCAAAATTGCCCCCCGGGGGACCCGGGGGACCAACATCCCCGAAAACAGCCTTCGATCCCGGTTTTCAGTGGTGTTTGGGAGTTATTGGGCAGACCGGTTCTACATCCCGGGCGCCGGTTGCCCAGGGATTTCCGTTAGGCCGCCTCCCGATAATACCGGCGGTGCAGCCCGCCCACCTTCGGCCGCCGCATCACCCGCCCACCTTCCGGCGGCTCGCCCACCTTTCCTTCGGGCGTGTCCTTGTCCAGACCAAGGTGCTGTCCTAACGGGCCTGACGGCGTTTTGATCTTTGACCCCAAAAAGTTGCAGCCGGCTGTGAGTTTCATGACTTTTTCAAAAAACCAATCCCGAATATCTCGAAGGGGCCACCCCAGCAGCAGCCGGTTCTTGGGCGTGATGTCCCAGGGAAACGGGCTTCATGTAATCGATGCGTCCCAGGCCCCCACAAGATCCTCAAATGATAAGAGGTTAGGATTTCCCGGCCCATTTCTTCGCCATTGTGATAGAATCCCCCAATATCGACTTTGGTTTGAGGCCGCAAACAAAGAGGCCATCCCATGACCCATCATGCCAGATCCCGAACGGCATTCTTCAATCTGTTCTGTGCAGTTGCCCTCATGGCAATGATTCCGGGCACGGCATCCTGGGCCACCGAACCCGGGAATGAATGCTGGTCACCCGACTTTTTCCAGCCGGGTGTGACAGGTTACATCAACTCCATGACATCCCGGCCCGAGGGGGTCTACATCTGTGGTTCCATCACGGGTGTCGGTCAACATGAAGTCCGGGGGATCGCGCTCGTTTCGGAGGCCGGTGGGGTATATGAAGTTCAGGCCTTCGGCGATGGGCTTGTCGGTTCCTGGGGGAAGCCTGTCTATTTTGAGGGCCGATTGACGGTCTCCGGAAAGATGGGCCCGACCGACGCGGATATGGTCTTCGGTGCCTATGCGTTTGACGGGTCGGGCTGGTCGCGGCTGGGCACCGGTTCCCTGATCTCCGTGGACTTGGCGGTGTTCCGTGATGAATTGTTCATGGTCGGGTACATCTACTCCCCAACGCTCTACGATCCCTCCACGGTGTGGAAATGGACCGGCAGCGACTGGATCCCTTGGTTTGTCACCGACGGCATCCCTGGCCAGGTCGTGGAGCATGACGACCTTCTGTACGTGGCGGGGGCGTTCGCCAGCGTCAACGGGGATTCCGTCGCCAACATCTTCGCCTGGGACGGCGTCAACATCCTGCCGTTGGACGATGGATTTCCCGCGCCGGTGAGCGGCATGATCACCCAGGGCGGTTCACTGGTGGTCATGGGCAACGTTGGAAAAAACGGCGGCCTGGTGTCCCGGTGGAACAGGTCGGACTGGACCGTCATGCTGGATGTCGGTCGGCGGGTGGAGTCACTGACCGACTGGGGCGGCCAACTCGTCGCCGCAACCGACTCCCTCTACGACAACTCGTTTGAAACCGTTCACAATCCTGACATAGTCGTCCATGACAACGGCCAGTGGATCTCTGTGACGAAGTTCCAGACCCGGGCCGTCGCCGCCCACGGCACCTCGCTTTTTATCCAGAATCCCGACTTTCACGGGATGGCCGGGGATCTGGTGTCTCCCAACCTGGTCGTTTACCGCAACGAGGAAATGCTGGCGCCCTTTCCCGAGGGCATGGGATTCCAGGAAGACCGGATGAGTCTTGCTCTGGTGGGGGACCAGTTGATCATCGGCGGGGAATTCAGGTATGGCGCCGGTATGGTCATGCGCGGGGCGGGCGTCTACGACGGGTTGTCCTGGGCGGCCTCGGATTCCTTCGACCTCAACCTCGCCCCGTACCGGGAGCCCGAGGGTTTCCTGGACATCGTTTCGATCGGGAACGACCTCTTCGGAATCTACCGGATCCACAACCTCGATTACAGCAGTTACAGTTTGTTGAAACGGGATCCGGATCCGCCGGCGAACGGCGTCTGGAAGATCCTTCCCGGAGGATGGTATGCGTCCACCGAACGGCTCCAGCCGGTGGGCTCCAGGTTGTTCACCTGGCTCGACTCAGGAGTCTGGGAAATCGACCCGGAAACCGGCGTCAAATCCAGCATCGCCGAGCTGAACGTCGACGGTTCCATCCTGGCAACGTGCTCCGTCGATTCCCAGCTCGTGATCGCCGGCGGCTTCCAGTCCCTGAACGGGTCTCCTTCATCCAACATTCTGCGGTACGATGGAGTCGGCTGGGCGGATTTCGCGCCGTCCTTGCCGGGCCCGGTGGTAGTCATCACCGAACTGCCGGGGCAGGGTTTCGCCGCCGCCTACCTTGCGGGAAGCGACTATCGGGTGGCTCTCCTTGACGGTCAGAGCTGGGAGTACCTGATGGGCGATTTCGACGGTCCGATCCAGGCCCTCACCTGGCACCAGGACCGGCTCGTCGCTGCAGGATATTTTTCATTCGTCGGTTCTCTGGAGGCGCGGGGAATCGCAGTTTGGACGGGGAGCAGTTGGGGCCGATTGGGCTCGGGGCTCAGCCAGTGGGTGCGCTATGCCCGCATCGTCGACGTGGTCTCAACCAGCCATGGGCTGTACGTATCGGGCGGCATGATGACCGCGGGGGAGCACCGGTCCAGCGGTCTGGCCTTGTGGACCGGAGACCTCCGCCTCATCACGGGCGTTTCACCGGTACCGGACGATGTGGTGAGAGCTGCAGATCCATTCCGGTTGCACGCCGTTCCCAACCCCTTCAATCCCCGCTCGGTCATATCCTGGAATATCCCGTCGGCCGGATTCGTGCGGCTAACGGTCCTGGATCTGAGGGGTCGTCGGGTCAGGACCCTATTGGCAGAAAACCGGGCAGCGGGCCCCATCGAGGTGGTTTGGGACGGCCATCTCGATTCCGGACGACCGGCCGCATCGGGTCTGTACCATTTGCGCATGGAGTGGAACGGTCAAACGGCTTCCCGTAAATTGACCCTGGTTCGATAGGGTACAAGTGCGGAGCCTGGCGAGCATCGGGAAACCTGGAACGGCGTGATATATACCAGCCCCTCGGGTCCTCCCAGGAGACCATCGAGCTACCCCGTCATTCGCCTTGCTCAGTAGGTCAGTCCCGCCAGGTAGTTCGGCGCGCTGAGCGTGATCGCCCGGTCCGACTCCGAGAGATCCACCGTGAAGAAGGCGTAGTGGTACTTGTTGTCGGTTTCCAGCTTGGCCCCGTCACAGACGAGACGGAAGGATGCGTTGTCCAGCCTCAGCGATTTGTAGAGCTCGGTGACGCGCGCCCAGTCCTCCGGCCGGCCGGCTATCACGTCGACCATGATCGTCCAGTCCGTCGTGCCGCGGAACCACCCGTGGCAAATCACTCTGAGCGTTTGATCCCGCTGGAAGATCAGGTCGTACGAGGTCATCTGGAAGAGGTGCGACTTCTTGTCGTGGCTGACGAAGACCGCCTGCTCGGGGATGGGCTGGTCCGGCGCCTCGGGTTCCTTGAATTCGATCAGTTCGGCCAGAGCGACGTTGGTCAGGGCCCGGATGGAGTCATCCGCGAGTTCGAAGCCGAGGTTCTTCTGGACGAGCTTGACGCTATTCCCATCCACCTTCACGGGGCCGGGCTTGGGTTTCTGTCCGGCCCCGGCGGGCTGCACAAGCACGGATGAAGCCAGCAGGCAGATGATCAGGGTGCGGATCTTCATCGGGAAATCCTTCCGATGGGTGAGAGGTTGCCGAACGGATCCTGACGACAGGCATTCATGATGCCAGCCCACCCAGAAGTCTGCAATCAAAATGGAATGCCTGCGAAATCCAAAGATCCCCAAAGGCCATCGGCCTGCCCTTCATTTGATCTGTCAGGTCTCAGGCGGGTTCGTACGAACCCCGCTGATTCATGATTTTTCAAATCCTGGGGAAGGCCCCCGGATCAGTCCTTTCCCAGCGCCTCCCTCGCCTTGACGGCCAGGATATTCATGGAGAACGGCTTCTGGATGAAGTTCACGGCAACCTGGGGGTCCTTCCGGTTGACGGTCACGTTGGCGGGGCCGCCGGACATGAACAGGATCCTCATGCCCGGGATGAGGGCCTGCAGGCGTTCCGCCAGGTGGGGGCCGTTCATTTCAGGCAGGACCACGTCGGTGATCAGCAACTTCAGCTCGACCCGGTGTGCCGCAGCCAGTTTCATGGCCTCGCCAGGGGTGCCCGCGGTCAGAACCCGGTATCCCAAACTTTCCAGCATGGATTGAGCCATCGTCAGGAGGGCGGGGTCGTCCTCCACCACCAGCACGGTCTCTCCGTGTCCCCGAGGGGTCCGCGACGGACATTCCTGCCGGGGATCGACCGCCGGCCCATCAGGGCGAGGCAGGTAGACCCTGATGGTCGTTCCCAGTCCCGGTTCGCTTTCGGCGGCGACGAATCCGTCGTTTTGCTTGACGATGCCGTACACGGTGGACAGGCCCAGACCTGTACCCTGGCCCAACTCCTTGCTGGTGAAGAACGGTTCGAAAATCCGACCCAGGGTCCCCTCATCCATTCCGCAACCGTCGTCACCGACGGCCAGCATCACATACTCTCCTGCCCTGGACCCAGGATGATGAGCGCAGTAGCCTTCGTCCAGGACCGCATTGTTGGTCTCGATGGTGATCCTGCCGACGTCGGCGATGGCGTCCCTGGCGTTGATGCAGAGATTGGCCAGGATCTGGCCGACCTGTGACGGGTCCATCCTCACGGGGAACAGGCCCGCCGCGGGAGCCCAGGCCAGATCGATGTTCTCTCCGATGAGACGCCGGAGCAACTTGAGCATGGCCTCCACGTTCTGGTTCAGGTCGAGCACCACGGGTTGAATGGTCTGCTTGCGGGCGAAGCCCAGCAATTGTCGCGTCACCTCCATGGAGCGCATGGCGGCCTTGTAGATCTCCTGAAGATCGGCATGGAGGGGTTGGTCCGGATCCACCTGGGCCAGGGCCATTTCCGAATAGCCGAGAATCACGCTCAGAAAATTGTTGAAATCGTGGGCCACGCCTCCCGCCAGCAGGCCCACCGCCTCCATCTTCTGGGCTTGCTGGAACTCGGCCGTCAGGCGAAGGTGTTCAGTGATGTCCCGTTTGACCGCAACGTAGCTGACGATCCTTCCGGATGGATCCCGGACCGGCGAAATGGTCGCCTCCTCGGTGTACAGTCCTCCTTCCTTGTGCTTGTTGATCAGGATGCCCGTCCAACTCATTCCGCCGGAGATGGTTTCCCAGAGGTTGCTGTAGAAATGTTCGTCGTGCTTGCCGCTCTTGAGAAGGCGGGGATTCCGGCCGACCGCCTCATCCCGGGTGTAACCCGTCGTTCGCTCGAAAGCCGGATTCACGAAGTGGATGATCCCCGCGGCATCGGTCATGACGATGACCTCTCCGGTCTGTTCGATGGCCGCCATCAGTCGCTTGCGTTCGGCATCGGCCCGCTTGCGCCCGGTGATGTCGCGGATGTTGCATTGGATCACCCGGCAATGGTCCACCAGATAGACGTTGCTGACGAACTCCACGGCGATGGGAACCCCCCCGGAGGTTTCCAGCGGCAGATCGTCGTAGCGGATGTATTCGTTGTCCTGCAGGGCCTTGAAGGCGTCCTGGGACGCCGCAACGTCCTTGAATACCCCGAGTTCCCAGATGTATTGCCCATGCAGGTCTTCATAGGAATAGCCGAGGAGCTGCAACAGGAAGGGATTGACGTCGACCACCCTGCCCGTGTCGGCATCGAGGATCAGGATGCCGTCCTTCGCCGACTCGAAAAGCCGCCGATAGCGCTTCTCCGAATCCTGCAGGGCGCTCCAGACCGCCTCCTTTTCCCGGCCCTTCTCTTCCAGAAGGGCGATTTGCCTTTGCAGATCCGTGTCGTCGCGGGGACGTTCGCCACCGGCATATTCGTCCGACATGATTCACCTCCGGCAGCAATTGGCTGCCTGCGGTCGGTTCAGGGCCCGAAGAGGACTCTTGCGGCATGCTCCCGCCGGTCGTTGACCAGCTTCAGCGTTCCACCCGGCACCGATTTCCCGTCGAGCACCAGACGGACCGGGCCCTTGTGCGCGGGATCCTGCGTGAATTCGAAGTGATTGAAGGTCTGATTGAAACGGTAGTGCAGCTTGAACCGGGTCCACGAGCCAGGAACCCGCGGCCGGAAGCAAAGCGTGTCCGCCTGGCGGTCGAGTCCGAAAATGACCGCCTGCGGGTCCAGGGTGCGGTCCCGATGCTTTCGCTGTCTGCTCATGCGCGGCCGCCAGCGCCCCGGTGTGTACCCCCAGTTGTTCGATGGTGAAAACAACCCCTGCCAAGGGATGATCGTCCATCCCGACCCGGTGCGGGCCCGCCTGCAAATCTGCCGAATCGTCCGGCGGGAGAGCGCCAAGCCTCCAGCCGGACCCCGGAATCCCGCTGCGGGTTCGTTGTCTCACCCCATACCGCCTTTATGCCCTGCAGACCGCGCAAAGGCGCTTGTTGGCCGAATCATCCTCTGTCCTGGCGGCTAGACCACGCGCCGGCCGGAAATGATCCTCAGCAGGACCACCACGGCGGCGATGACCAGCAGGATGTGCACGAGACTGCCTCCGACATGGCCGACCAATCCGAGCAACCAAAGGATGACAAGGACGACTGCGATGGTGTACAACATGACTATCTCCCTTCCTGACAGGATTCGGCGACCCTGAGCCTGGCCGTCCCTGGACCAGGGTCGCCGGTGAGCCGTACTTCTCCTACGGCAAGGTCAAGGCGTTCGTGTCGAGGGTCACCGCGCCGTTGCGCGCGAGGGCCCTCCCGGACAGGCTCGCGCCGGAATTCAGAGTGATGCTCGTCATCGCGACGATATTTCCCATGAACGCGGTTCCCGTACCGAGGGTCGCGCTGGAGCCGATCTGCCAGTAAACGTTCTCGGCTTGAGCGCTTCCGATCAGGTTGACCGCTGCGTCCGAGGCGGTCGTGAGAGTGCTCCCGACCTGGATGACGAAGACAGCATCGGCGTCACCCTGGCCGTCGAGCGTGAGTGTTCCCGTCAGTCCGGCGGACGAATTGAAGCAGTAGACC
>JAHJTW010000241.1 GCA_018829565.1 bacterium
TAGGGGAAGGGGAGGCCTGAGAGGTTGTGGTGTGGGCACTTAGGGTTGGGGCAGAAGGGAGGGGCCCATGATTCGGGGTTGGAATTGGAGCTGTCCATGTCCGGCCAGGGGCAAGGCCCGGGCCGGGAACAATCTCGACGGCACAACCGAGACCTCAAGGGCCTTGAGGATCCGCCGATACAGGATGTAAGGGGTATACCATAGAGCGTCATGAACGGAGTCATCCGGCAATGAACGACAAAGCGGTCCTTTTCGTCGATGACGAGGAAAGCATCCTGAACTCCCTCAAGAGACTCCTCCGCAAGGAACCCTACCTCATCCACACCGCCCTGGGCGGCGAGGCCGGGCTGGAACTCCTCGAGGAAAACACCGTCCAGCTGGTGGTCAGCGACCAGCGCATGCCCGAGATGACAGGCACACAGTTCCTGCAGAAGGTCAAGGAGCGGTGGCCGGACACGATCCGCGTCGTGCTGTCCGGCTACGCCGAGGCCGACGTGATCGTCGAGGCCATCAACAAGGGCGAGGTCTTCCGCTTCATCTCCAAGCCCTGGAAGGACGAGGCCCTCAAGACCACCATCCGCCAGTGCTTCGACCACTTCGACATGATCCGGGAGAACCGGCGTCTCACCGAGCAGACGCAGCGCCAGGTGATCCAGCTCAAGAACCTGAACAACCTCCTCGAAGCGTCGGTGGAATCGCGCACCAAGTGCCTCCAGTTCTCGCAGGAGGTCGTCGAGACCCTGCCCCTGATGGTCCTGGGCATCAGCCTCGAGGAGGAGGTCGTGCTGACCAACCATTGCGCCCGGGACCGCCTGGAACCCCTGCGCAGCATGATCCCCGGCACCGACATGAGCGACATCCTGCCCGCCGAGGCGGTGGCCGCCGTCCGCGCATGCCTGGAAAACACCGCCACCGAGGAGTTCCTGTTCAACTGGTGCGGCCGGGACCTGAAGGCGATGCCCGGCCTCCTGGGCCCCGACGACGAACGCAGAGGCTGCGTCCTGTTGCTGGAGGAGGTGGGCGCGTGACCGTCGCCGTCTCCCCCAGCGAACTGATCCTCAAGAGGATCAAGGAACTGCCGCCCCTGCCCGTCGTGGTCAACAAGCTGATCCGCATCATGGAGAGCGACCGCAGCTGCGCTGAGGACGTCAAGGAAGTCCTGTCCTCGGACCAGGCCATGGCCGGCAAGGTCCTCAAGCTCGTCAACTCGTCGTTCTACGGGCTCAGCGGCGAGGTCTCCACCATATCCCGCGCCGTGGTGATCCTGGGCTTCGCCGCCATCCGGAACCTGGCGACCGGCCTGGGCGTGGCGGGGGCCGTGGCCAGGGCGGGCAAGGGCGGTCCCCAGCAGGAATTCTGGGAACATGCCATCGCCGTGGCTTCGGGGTGCGAGGTCCTGGCACGGCAGACCGGCTATCCCGACCCCGAGGAAGCGTTCATCGCCGGGTTGCTCCACGACATCGGCCACCTGATCCTGGCCAGGGCCTTGCCCGGAGAATTCGCGGCCTGCCGGGCGCTCGGCCCGCAGGACATGCTGGACAACGAACTGAAGATTCTCGGCATGGGCCATACCAAGGCCGGCCAGACCCTGCTCAAGCACTGGAAGCTGCCCGTCCGGCTGCAGAACGCCGTCCGCTTCCACCACAACCTCAAGGTCGCAACCGGGGGCGAGCAGCCCCTGACCGCCCTGGTGGCCCTGGCGGACGTCCTGGCCTGCGTCCAGGGCAGCACCTACGAGAGCTCTCTCCAGCAGGACGGATTCCTGGCCCTGGTCCGGGCCGCGGGACTGGACACCCGGGAAACAGCCGATCTGCTGAAAGCCCTGGACGCCAAGGTCCAGGACACGAGGCACTTCCTGCAGATCGCGACGGATGAAGATCTCGGGGTAGCCGAGCGGACGGATTTCCCTCCCCTGAAAGCCGTCATGATCTGCACCGACGCGGTCAAGGCCGCCTGGACCACGGGCGCACTGGAATACTTCGGCCACGGCATGATCCCGATGGGGGAATTCTTCGCGGGGAGTCCCGTGGACGTGGTGATCCTCGATCCGGCCAGCATCACCGGCGAACAGATGCTGAAGATCAAGCCGGTCATCCTGAAGCACCAGGACAGGACCGCGGTGTTCGGCTGCGGGGACCAGCCGGTGAACGTCCCCGGCCTGGACCTGACCCTGCCCTCCCTGCCCCTGGCCTTTTCCTGGGCCGATCTGGCGTCCCTGGCCGGTTAGCGGCCGTCCGGCCCGGATCAATCCACCAGCGAAAAGGTCGTCTGTTCCTCCGCCGTAGCCGCGGGATCCTCGTCCAGATCCGGATTGCGCACCCACAGGGGCAGCTTCAACCCGGTGGTGTCGTGGTAGTTCTGGATCCGTTCGAGAAGGCTGACTGTCACCTCCTGGCCCGCGGCCACCAGCAGGACTCCCGTGTTCGAGCGGACCTCCTCGGTCAGGACCATCCCCGTCCGCAGCTCCAACATGGTCACCCCGCGGACCTCCTCGATCACGTCGCCGTCGGCGATGATGGTTTCCAGCAGCCCCAGAAGATGCGGATCGAAAGCTCCTGCCTGGGCCTTGAGGAAGTCGATGGTCCGGCCGGGACTCAGCCCCAGGGACTGCTGCTTCTCGGCCGCCTCGGCCAGCTTGAGGATGCGCGAACCGAGGGGGATGTCTTCGCCGGCCATGCGGACCTGCGGCTCCCCGCTCCCGTCCCAGTTCTTGCCGGAATAGAGCAGGATCTCCAGGACCGGCTCGAGCCGGGGGATGTTGCTCAGGACGCTGCGGCTCATCTCGGGCATGCGGGCGGCCATGGCCTGTTCCTGGAGGGAGAGCGGCTGGCCCAGGTACATCTTGAGGGCCGTATCCTCGGGCAGGGTGATGCTCCCCACCTGGCTGAACGTCGCGGCCACCTCCAGCCGCCAGGGATCCTCCAGCTCCGCCCTCTCCCCCAGGGCCACGGCCAGTTTCCGGATCCTCGTGGCCCGTCCGAACGCAGCCGGGCTGGCCATGGCCAGGACGTCCGAGAGGGCCTGGATGCTGCCCATGAGGGTCTGTTCGAGCAGGACCCGTTCGGACATCAGGAGTTCGTTCTGGCGGACCCCGTCGTCGATGGCCGCCTTCAGGGCGCTGCTGGAACAGGGCTTCGCCAGGAACCGGAAGATGAATCCCTCGTTCACTGCGCTGACCACGTTGTCCAGCTCCGCGAATCCGGTCAGCAGGATGCGGACGGTCTGCGGACTGATCCTGCGCGCGTGGCGCAGGAACGTCGCCCCGTTCATCTCCGGCATCTTCATGTCCGAAACGACGACCTGGAACGGCCCATCCTCCTGGAGCAGACGCAGGCCTTCCTTCCCGCCGCCGGCCAGGTGGACCTCGAAGTCCTTGCGCAGGCTGCGCTGGATGGCCTTCAGGATGTTGATTTCATCGTCCACGCACAGGACGCGGGGCTTTTCCGACATGTCTGCCACTCCCGATCGGGGCCGATACCAAGCTCGCTGGAAAGGATGCCTTCCCTCCTTTCTTATCGGCAATCCATCATTTCCGTTCAGGAAAAAATTCCACGGCCGAAATGGGAGATGACAAGGAAAGCCCGGATTCCCAGCCCAGGAGCCGTCATGCCCGACCTGCTCGCCCAGGATCCGAAGGAACTCGCCCGGCTGGTGCATCAGCTCCAGCGGGCCGAGAGCGACCTGCGCGAAGGCGATGCCTTCTCCCAGGCCATCTTCAACGCCGCCCTGACCGGCCTCCTGGTCATCAACACCGATCTGCGCCAGATCATGCACGCCAACCAGGCGGCCGCCCGCACCCTGGGCTACCGGGGCGATGACCTGATCGGGGAACTCGCATCGACCGTCATCCCCGAGGCCAGGGGCGGGACCGGGGACTGCTGCATCGAATCCGGATACGAGAACGAGGAGGGGTTCCTGATCCACCGGGACGGCCATCCCGTCCCCGTCATCCGTTCGGTTTGCCGGGTGAACCACGGCGAGTCCCCCACCGTCGTCTTCAGCTTCCTGGACATCACCGAGAGGAAACGGGCCGAGGAGCGCCTCCAGGAATCCTGCAACCAGCTGGAATCGGCCAACGAGCAGCTCAAAGCGCACAAGAACCAGATCGTCCAGTCGGAGAAGCTGGCCTCGATCGGCCAGCTCGCCGCGGGCGTGGCCCACGAGATCAACAATCCCATCGGTTTCATCTCGAGCAACCTGGGCACGATCCTGGAGTACGCCGAAACCATGCGGACGCTGCTCCGCCTGTACGGGGAGCGTGACGCCGCGGATCCTGCGGACCCGAGACGCGGGGAACTCGAACGGAAGATCGCCGCCGTCATTGCTGAGGAGGATCTCGGTTTCATCCTCGACGACCTGGACGGCGTGCTCAACGAATCGATGGACGGCGTCAAGCGGGTCGCCGAGATCGTCCAGAACCTCAAGAGCTTCGCCCGCGAGGACTCCCCGGAGCGCAAGCCGCACGACATCAACGAGGGCATCGAGGCCATGATCAAGATGGTCTGGAACCAGCTCAAGTACACCTGCACGGTGGAAAGGGATTACGGAGCGGTTCCCGTGGTCCAGTGCCATCCCGGACAGATCAACCAGGTGGTGATGAATGTGCTCGTCAACGCCTCCCAGGCCATGCCGGCCGAGGGTGGAGTCGTCAGGGTCGCCACCGCCGTGGTCGGTGGGGAACTCGAGATCACCATCGCCGACAACGGGAAGGGCATTGCCCCCGAGGTCCTGCCCCGCATCTTCGACCCCTTCTTCACCACCAAGGACGTGGGCAAGGGCACCGGCCTGGGGCTTTCCATCAGCCACGGCATCATCCAGGACCACCAGGGCCGCATCGAGGTGGCCAGCGAGCCCGGTCTGGGCACGGAATTCCGCATCTACCTGCCTTTGACCGGGGACGCCGACGGGGACATCATCGGCTGATCCGGCCCCTTCCCCGCCTGACCGGGGCTCCGACACGCCAAGAGGCGCCCACCGGAGGCTTGGCTCCCGCCGCCGGATCTGGTATAACATCCGGAAGACCATCGGACCCGTCCGGCCGCGCCCCGTGCGCGCCTGCGGGATCGATTATCCCCTCCCCGATCGAAGGATGACGCTCCATGAAATTCCCGTCCCCTGCCCTGCCCGCAGGCGGCCGTCTGGCCGCGGTGCTGCTCGTGCTCGTGGTGGCCCTGACCGCCCAGACCGTCCCGGCCCAGGATGAGGCCGACCTGCCCTGGAAGAGCTCGGACTTTTCCGGCCTGAAGTGGCGGGGCATCGGTCCGGCCATCGCCTCCGGCCGCATCGGCGACTTCGCGGTCGATCCGCGCGACCCCTTCCACTACTACGTGGCCGTCAGCTCCGGCGGGGTCTGGGAGACCCGGAACGCCGGGGTGACCTTCGCCCCCATCTTCGACGGCGAGGGCAGCTATTCCATCGGCTGCCTGGCCATCGCGCCCGGCAACCCCAACGTGGTCTGGGTGGGCTCGGGGGAGAACAACAGCCAGCGCAGCGTGTCCTACGGGGACGGCATCTACAAGTCCAGCGACGGGGGGAAGAGCTGGAAGAACATGGGCCTGGAGCGGTCCATGCACATCGGACGGATCCTGGTCCATCCCGAGAACGAGAACGTCGTCTACGTCGCGGCCATGGGTCCCTTGTGGGGCCCCGGCGGCGACCGCGGGGTCTACAAGTCCACCGACGGCGGCGAGACCTGGACCAACGTCCTGGCCATCGACGAGAACACCGGGGTCGTGGACCTGGTCATGGATCCCCGCGACCCGGACACCATCTACGCCGCGAGCTACCAGCGCCGGCGCCACCTGTGGGTCCTGATCAACGGCGGGCCGGGCTCCGGCATCCACAAGACCACCGACGGGGGGGCCAGCTGGACGGAGCTCGAAGGCGGACTGCCCTCCGTCGACATCGGCCGCATCGGCCTGGCCATTCCGCCCAGGGCGCCGGACACCGTCTACGCCATCGTCGAGGCGGCCGACGACAAGGGCGGCTTCTTCCGCAGCCTCGACGGCGGGGCCTCCTGGGACAAGATGAGCGATCACGTCGCCGGCAGCCCCCAGTACTACAACGAGATCGTGGCCGACCCCCTCGATCCCGACCGGGTCTATTCCATGGACACCTTCCTGCAGGTGACCGAGGACGCCGGCCGGACCTGGCGCCGGCTGAGCGTCCGCAGCAAGCACGTCGACGACCACGCCCTGTGGATCGATCCCGTCGACCACAAGCACCTGCTGGCCGGCTGCGACGGCGGGGTCTACGAGAGCTTCGACCAGGGCGAGAACTGGCGCTTCATGGCCAACCTGCCGGTGACCCAGTTCTACCGGGTCGCAGTGGACTACGACACTCCCTTCTACAACGTCTACGGGGGGACCCAGGACAACAACACCATCGGGGGTCCCTCGCGCACCACCTTCGCCCACGGTCTGAGCAACCGCGAGTGGTACTTCTTGCTCGGAGGAGATGGATTCAAGCCCGCCGTCGACCCTGAAAACCCGGACATCGTCTACTGTCAGTGGCAGTACGGGAACCTCAACCGCTACGACCGCAAGAGCGGCGAGACCCTGGACATCCAGCCGGCCGCCGAGGCCGACGAGGCGCTGAAGTGGAACTGGAACTCGCCCGTGATCATCAGCCCGCACGACCACGAGCGCCTCTATTACGCCTGCCAGTTCGTCTATCGCAGCGATGACATGGGCCACAGCTGGACGAAGATCAGCCCCGACCTGTCGGCCGGCATCGACCGCAATCGGCTCGAGGTGATGGGCCGGGTCTGGAGCGTCGACGCCGTGGCCAAGAACAACTCCACGTCCTTCTGGGGCAGCGTCATCTCCCTGAGCGAATCCCCGGTCAAGGAGGACCTGCTCTTCGCAGGCACCGACGACGGCCTGATCCAGGTCCTCGAGGAGAAGGGCGGGGCCTGGCGCCGGATCGACAAGTTCAAGGACGTCCCGGAGAACAGCTACGTGAGCGACGTCGAGGCCTCCCGCTTCGACCCCGACGTGGTCTTCGCCAGCTTCGACAACCACAAGCGCGACGACTTCAAGCCCTACGTCCTGAAGAGCACCGACCGGGGCCGCAGCTGGCGGTCCATCGCCGGGGACCTGCCCGCCAAGGGCACCGTGTACTCCATCGCCCAGGACCACGTCGATCCCGACCTGGTCTTCGTCGGCACCGAGTACGGGGTCTTCTTCACGCGCAACGGTGGCGTCAACTGGACGCAGCTGAAGTCGGGGATGCCGCCCATCGCCTGCCGGGACCTGGAGATCCAGCGCCGGGAAAACGACCTGGTGGTCGCCACCTTCGGGCGCGGATTCTACATCCTGGACGACTACACCCCCCTGCGCAGCCTCGAGCCCGCGGATCTCGAGCAGGACGCCCTGCTGTTCCCGGTCAAGGACGCCCTGATCTACGTCGCCAGCACCCCCATCGGTGACGCCGGCAAGGGCAGCCAGGGCGACAACTTCTACACCGCCCCCAACCCGCCGTTCGGCGCGGTCATCACCTACCGCCTGAAGGAGGGTCTGGAGAGCCTGAAGGACGTCCGCAAGGAAGCCGAGAAGAAGAAGGTCGAGGCCGAGGAGCCCGTCTTCTACCCCGCCTGGGACGACCTGCGCGCCGAGGACCGGGAGCACGACCCCGAGGTCATCGTCACCATCAAGGACGAGGCCGGCTCGGTGGTGCGGCGCTTCACCGGCCCCACCGGCGCCGGGCTGCACCGGGTGGCCTGGGACCTGCGCAAGCCCGACATCGGCCCGGTGAACCTCAAGCGGTCCGGCCCCTCCACCCCCTGGGAGGAAGTGCCCGCCGGCCCGCTCGCCGGCCCCGGGCGCTACAGCGCCACCATCAGCAAGCGGGTCCGCGGCGAGGAGTCCGTGCTGGCCGGCCCGGTTGCCTTCAACACCGCCCTGCTCGGCAACAACACCACCCTGGTGGACGACTACGGCGCCCTGGCGGCCTTCCAGGAGGAGGCCAACGAGCTGTACCGCGCCGTCCAGGGCGCGGCCCGCATCGCCCGCGACGCCCAGGACCGCCTCGATCACATCCGCCAGGCCATCCAGGACACCCCGGAGCTGGAGCGCGGCCTGATCGACGGGGTCGACGCCCTCGAGACCAGGCTGAAGGATCTCGGCGTGGTCATGTTCGGTGACCGGACCATCACCAGCCGCAGCGAACCTGCACCTCCCGGCATCTCCGAGCGGGTGGGCCGCATCCGCTGGGGCCTGAGGGACATCACCTCGGCCCCGACCGAGACCATGCGGCGCAGCCTGGCTGTGGCCGGTCGCCAGTTCGCGCCGGTGCTGGAGGACCTGCGCGGCCTGGCCACGCAGGACATCCCCGCCCTCGAGCGGCAGCTCGAGGCCGCAGGCGCGCCCTACACTCCGGGCCGCGTGCCCGAGTGGCCCCGGTAGCCTGGAACCAGGCGTCGAACGAGCCCCCGGGTCCCGGCCCGGGGGCTTTTTTCTGCGGGAGAGCCGATGGTCATTCCCGGCCGAGGGCGTTGATGGGATCCATCCTGGCTGCCTTGTTGGCGGGATACAGGCCGAAGAACACCCCGATGGAGACCGAGAACAGGGCCGCCCCGATGGTCACGGGGGGCGAGACCGAGAAGGGGAAGCGCAGCAGGTGGGTCATGCCCCAGGATGCGAGGTACCCCGTCAGGATGCCGATCAACCCTCCGATGCCGGTCAGGGCGCCGGCCTCCATCAGCACCTGGAGCAGGACGTCGCGGCGGCGGGCCCCGACGGCCATGCGCACCCCGATCTCCCGCGTCCGCTCGGCCACCGAGATGAGCATGATGTTCATCACCCCGATCCCTCCCACCATCAGGCCGATGGAGGACAGGACGACCAGGACCAGCGCGATGCCGCCGGTGACCTTGTCGACCAGTTCGCCGTAGGTCTCGGAGGAGATGATGTCGAAATCGTTGCCCTCGCTGGGCCGCAGCCGGCGCTCGCGGCGCATGGTGCCGGTGACGTTGGAGATGACCTCGTCGGTGTCCGCCCCCTCGCGGGCCACCAGGGCGATGTTCCGGTCCTCCATGCCCACGTGGAGACAATCCTTCTCGAAGGTGGTCCAGGGCATGGCCACGTAGTTGTCCCCCATGGCGCCGATGATGTGGTTCCGGGCCGCCATGGTTCCCACGATGGTGAAGGGCTTGCCGTAGATGTTCAGGGTCTTGCCCACCGGGTCCAGCTGGGGGAAGAGGTCCTTGCGCGGGCCGTAGCCCAGGACGACGACCCGCGAGCCGGCGGCCACCTCCTGGGCCGTGAAGAACCGGCCCTCGTCCACGGGGATGGAGAAGATGTAGTGGAAGTTCTGCGACGACCCGAAGGGCTGGACGAAGTTGGTCTTCTCCTTGCCGTAGCGCAGGACCGTGCCCTGGCTGTTGCTGACCTGGTAGTCGACCAGGTCCACCCCTTCGGTCTGCTGGAGGGGGACGATCAGGTCGGGCAGCAGATGGCGGCGGCGGAGCAGTTCCGCAGGATCCTCGCCCCCCAGGCCCGTATAGCGGGCGACGTAGATGTACGGCCGGTTGGCCGAGACCACGTCGTCGCGGATGCGCCCGCTCAGGCCGGTGACGATGGTGTAGATGGCCAGCAGGGTGGTCACCCCGATGGCGACGCCCAGGATGAGCAGGGAACTGCGCATCCGGTGCCCGGTGATGGTGCGACCGGCCTCCCGGACCACGTCCTGCCAGAAGATCCGCCGCTCACTCATAGCGCAGGGCCTCCACGGGATCGAGGCCGGCGGCCTTCCAGGCCGGGTAGGTGCCGAACACCGCGCCGATCAGGAACGTGGTGCCCAGGCCCAGCAGCACCGACCAGGCCGCGATCGCGAAGGGCAGCGGCGAGGCCAGGCTGATGACCCAGGCCAGCAGGAACCCGATCAGGATGCCGGCCACTCCTCCCACCAGGGACAGGGTGATGGCCTCGACCATGAACTGCCAGAGGATGCTGAGGCGCCGCGCGCCCAGGGCCTTGCGGACACCCACCTCGCGCGTCCGCTCGGTGACCGCCACCAGCATGATGTTCATCAGGACGATGCCCCCGACCACCAGGCTGATCCCGACCAGGGGCACCAGGGCCCCGTAGATGGCCGAGCTGATGCCCTTCCAGATGTTGAGCATCTGGTCGCTGGTGCGGACGACGAAGTCCGTGCGTTCGAGGGGGCGCAGCCGATGCCGGATGCGCATGAGGAATGTGGCCTCGTCCTGGGCCTCCTGCAGCCGGGACAGGTCGGCGGCGGCGACCTTGATGTCCAGCGAACCGCGCGATCCGAACACCTTCTGCCAGGCGGTCAAGGGCACCAGGGCGAACTGGTTGCGGTTGGCTCCGCCGACCGTGCCCCGGTCCTCGACCACGCCGATCACGGTGAAGTGGCGGCCGCCGATCCTGACCTGCCTGCCGAGGGGATCGGCGTGCCGGGGGAACAGGTCGCGGGCGACCTCGAAACCGAGGACCGCCACCTGACGGCTGCCCTGCAGATCCTGGGGGATCAGGTGCCTGCCCAGTTCCAGTGGCAGGTCCTCGATCAGGGACACGTCCTCGGTCACCCCCCTGACCTGGACCCCGCGGAAGGTGCGGCCCTCGCTGCGCAGGTCGGCGCTCGTGGCGGTCATGGCCGCGACCGTCCGGGCCTCGGTCATGCGGTCGAGCAGGTAGTCGCGGTCCTCGAGGGTCAGGTCGGGGTTGTTCAGGGACTCGAGGAAGGCGTCGAAGTCGGTCAGGAACTGCAGCTCGTTGATGCGGGAGACGGTGAAGACGTCCGTGCCCTCGTCCAGGACCACCTGGGAGACGTAACGGTCGGCGCCGTAGATCAGCGAGACCACCGCGATCACCGACATGGTCCCGACGATGTTGCCCAGCAGGGTCAGGAACGTGCGCAGCTTGTGGCCGCGCAGGCTGTCCAGGGCGATGCGGACCCCCTCGAAGAGGTTCATCAGTCCTCCGACCGGCCCGGCCGCGACTTCTTCTCCCGCTCGACCTGGGCCCCGTCCTTAAGTTCCCGCAGGACGCGGAAGGGCCCGGTGACGACCTCCTGGCCGGCTTCGAGCCCCGCGAGGATCTCGAAGTCGTCCTCGCCGGCGATGCCCAGGGTCACGGGCACGAACTTGGCGAAGCCGTCCTTGAGCAGGAACACGCCCTCGGTCTCCTTGCGCTCGACGTCCTGGTCCCCGCCGGCCGCGGAGTCCGGCCGTGCCCCCCGGGGCTTGAAACCGAGGTCGGCAAGGGCGGCCTCCTGCTTCGACGCCCGGCGGCCGGAATAACGGCGGATGTCCTCGTCCTTCAGGGGCCACTCCCTGACGGTCACGGCGCCCAGGGGAACCGCCAGGACGTCCCCGCGTTCGGCCACCTTGATGTCGGCCTTGGCGGTCAGGCCCGGCCGGATGTTCGCCGGGGCCCGATCCAGGGTGATCTTGACCTCGAACTCGACCGCCTCGCTGCTCGACCCGGTGCGGATGCGCAGGGGACTGTGGCCGATCTCGGTCACCGTCCCGGTGAAGGTGCTGTCGGGGAAGGCGTCGATGGTCACGTCGGCAGGCTGCCCCAGGCGCACGTCCACCACCTCGGTCTCGTCCACCTCGACCCACGCCTCCATGGTGCCCAGGTCCGAGATCACCAGCAGCACGGTGCCCGGGTTGTTGAGGGTGCCCATGATGGCGTTCTCGCCCTCCTCGACGTTCAGGCGCGTGACCACGCCGGTCATGGGGGCGATGAGCGTCACCTTCTCCAGGTCGTGCTGGGCGCTGGCCAGGTTGGCCTCGTACTGGCCGATGCGGTTGCGGGCAGCATCCACCCGCGCCTCCTCGACGTGCGCGGCGGTCCGGGCGGCGGCGAGGTTCTCCTCGGTCGTCAGGCCCTCGGCGAAGAGCTTCTCGGCGCGGTCCCGGTCCTGGACCGCCTTGGCGAGGGACGCCTCGGCCAGGTCCAGGTCCGCCCGGGCGGCGCGGATGGTCGCCTGCAGCGCCTGGACGGCCGACTTGTACGCCGCGGGGTCGATCTCCAGCAGCAGGTCGCCCTGCTCGACGCGCTGGCCCTCGTCCACGGCCAGGTGGACGATGGTGCCCATGGCATTGGCGCTCACGTCGACCTGCCGCTTGGGTTCGATGGTCCCGGAGCAGTTGACCTCGGCCGTCAGGTCCTTGCGGGCCACCTTGCCCGTCTCGACCTTCGCCTCCGCCTTGTCGCCCGAGCGCAGGATCGACACGATGACCGCGCCCACGACGAGGACGGCCAGGACGATCAGGATGGTTTTCTTCACGCCGTCATCTCCCTTGCCGCAGAACCGTTACATGAACATCAGACCGATTCCCAAGGGGACGGCCGAGGCGAGCGCCCAGGGCAGCAGGACCGCCACCGCGGCCGCTCCCCGGCTCATGCTGAAGACCCGCTGGAATCCGATGACCAGGACCACCAGGCCCCACCACGTGAAGAAATCCCCGTAGGTCATCAGGACCTGGCCCAGGACCGAACTGGGGTCCCGGCCGGGCACCAGGGCGGCCAGGCCGATGGTGACCTGGTACATGGATTCGGTCGCCAGGATCAGGGGGACCTTGACCACCGATCCGATGGCGAACGGGATCACCGCTCCCCAGGAGACCACACCCAGGGCCTGCTTCATGGTGCCCTTGCCGCCGCCCATCCGGGCGAAGAAGCCGAGGATGAAGCCGAACAGCAGGATCATCACCCAGCTCGAAAACCCCGACCCCACCGCCTGGATGATCCGCTTGACCGGATCGGGGTCCAGGGCCTGCTCGTACTGCTCCTGCCAGACGTCCTCGGGCATCATCTGCATGAACTTGGAATCCCGCATCATCTCCAGCTGTTCGGGGCCGCTGATGGGCGTGATCAGCCAGGTGAACCCCGCGATGACCACCAGGACCAGCAGGCCGGGCACCCACCACCGCGGGGCGACGGCCACCCGGTCCATGAGGCGCGCGGGGGCTGCCACCAGGTCGCGCAGCCGGGAAGCGAAGGAATCTCCGGCCGGCGGAGACGCAGGCGAAGGCAGGCTGTCGGGAGCGAACTCGTCGTTCATGGATCTACTTCCTCGGTTCGGGGTCAGGCGAGGTCGCCGGCGCATCATCGTCGCCGACGGCCCGGTGCAGGCGGTGCAGGAGCGAACGGCCCGTCACGGCCAGGGGACCTGCCGCTTCACGGGCGGCCAGGGCCCGGGTGCCGGCGACCGGGTCGTCGTGGCGGGCCAGGAATTCCCGGGCGAAGGTCCCGTTTTCGATCTCGGCCAGGATCTCGACCATGGTCCGCCTCACATCGTCGCCGATGAGACGCGGGCCCCGGGTCAGGCCGCCGTAGGCGGCGGTTCCGCTGATGCGCCCGCGCATCCCGTCGATCCCCAGCCGGTGCACCAGGTCGGTGATCAGCTTCAACTCGTGGATACACTCGAAGTAGGCGTTCTGTTCGCCGTAACCCGCCTCGACCATGACGGCGAAAGCCGACTTGAGCAGTTCGAGCACTCCGCCGCACAGGACGACCTGCTCGCCGTACTGGTCGCTCACGCACTCCTGCCGGAAGGTGGTCACGAAACCCCCGCCGGCCAGGCAGCCGACGGCCTTGGCGTACGCAGCGGCGAGATCCCAGGTTTCAGGCCGGGACGTCCCGGTCACGGCCAGCAGTCCCGGAACACCCCCGCCGGCTGCGTGGGCGGCCAGCAGCATGTCGCCCTGGCCCTTGGGGGCCGCCAGGAAGCAGTCCCGGGCCGGACCCGGATCGATCTGGTCGAAGGCGACGGCGAAACCGTGGGCGAACCCCAGCACGGCCTCCGGCTGAAGGTGCGGGGCGATGTCCCGGGCGAAGACCCCGGCCATGGCCTCGTCCGGCAGCAGGAGCATCACCACGTCACCGCGGGCGGCGGCCCGGGCGGGGTCGGACACCTCGAGCCCCTCGGTGATGGCCAGGTCCCGG
The DNA here is from genome assembly GCA_018829565.1 of bacterium. GTDB lineage: Bacteria > Krumholzibacteriota > Krumholzibacteriia > LZORAL124-64-63 > LZORAL124-64-63 > JAHJTW01. The sequence continues at coordinate 13,920 of JAHJTW010000241.1, forward strand.
CGGGGGGAGCCGTCCCGGGCGCCGACCAGGACACGGACGCCGCTGCGGCGGAGGTTCAGGGCCATGGCCCGTCCCATGGTTCCGTAGCCGATCACAGCGACGCAACGGCCCGCCAGGGGCCGCAGATCCACGGTCTCGGGCTCGATGACGGACCCCTCGCAAGGGGGATATCCGGGGAAGAAACGGGTGCTCATGCCCGGAGCATAGGGGGAGCGGGCCGCCTTGACAAGGACACCCTCATGGGATAAATTCTGGCCTTGCTTCGGGGATCCCAGGGTCCCGTCCGAAAACCGAATATATGGTGGCGGCTTAGCTCAGTTGGTTAGAGCAACGGAATCATAATCCGTGTGTCCGGGGTTCGAATCCCTGAGCCGCTACCATTTTTTTTTGCCGGTATGCGCCGCTCCCGGGCCTCCCCCATGAGGACGCCCCCAGCCCCGACCCTCCTGGCCGCCTTGGAGGCATCGTGAACGGGTCCCTCTTCCTCCGCGACATCCCCGGGCGCATCAAGGGATTGATGGCGCAGGTCGAGCCGTCCCGCCCCGGGGCCGGCCTCCTGGTCGCCCTCTCGGGAGGGCCAGATTCGGTGGCCCTGCTGCTCGGCGCCCGGGAATGGGCCCTGGCCGGGGGGAATCCCCTGGAAGCCGTCCACCTGGACCACGCCCTGCGGGGGGAGGAATCCGCCGGCGACCGGGACTTCTGCCGCCGGCTCTGCGGCGATCTCGGCATCCCTCTGCACGAACACCGGCGGGATCCCCGGCCGGTCGCCCGGTCCCGGGGCCTGGGCCTGGAAGAAGCCGGCCGCCACCTGAGGCTGGGCCTCTTCACGGAGATCCTCGACCGCAGCGAGCGCCTCCACGCCGTGGCCACCGGCCATCACGCCGACGACCAGGCCGAGACCGTCCTGATGCGGCTGTTCCGCGGCACCGGGCCCGCCGGCCTGACGGGGATGCAGGCCCGCGAGGGCCGGCTCATCCGGCCCCTCCTGGAAATCCGGCGGCGCGACCTCGTGGCCGGGCTGGAAGCGCTGGGCCAGGTCTGGCGGATCGATGCGAGCAACGAAACCGGGGACAACCTGCGCGCCCGGATGCGGCGGGAGCTCATCCCCCTGGTGGACGACCTGTTCGGGCAGGGCTGCCACCGCAACCCCGCCAGGGTGGCCGATCTGCTGGGCCGGGATCTGGCGTTCCTGAATCGTCTCACGGCAGAGACAATCGCCCGCATCGGCGGGGGTGGGAACGGGGATAGCCTCGACGTCCCCGGCCTGCTGGGCCTGGACCCCGTCCTGGCCGCGCGGGTGGTGCACCGCTGGCTCCATGACACCGAACAAAGGCCCCCCGCCGGGGGTAGGGAACCTGACGGCGCAGGACTGGTCCACGTCCAGGCCATCCTGGACTGGCTGCGCAAGGGGCAATCCGGCACGGGACTGGACCTGCCGGGAGGGCGGAGGATCCGGCGGGATTTCGACCTCATCCGCCTCGAGACCGTCTCCGGGGGAACCGCGCCCCTGCGGCCGGCGTCTGATTATCGTATTTTGGTGGCGACCCACCCCGGCGGTGTCGACCCCCTCGACCTGGGCCGCGCCGAGGGCCCGGGAGAGGCCCGCGGTCCTGACGAATGGCGGCTGACCTGCCCCGCCGGCTGTCTCCGCGGCAACATCCAGGTCCGCAATCCCAGACCGGGCGACCGGCTGCAGCCGTTCGGCCTGGCGGGATCCAAGAAGCTGAGCGACCTGCTCCAGGAGAAGAAGGTGCCGGCCGACCGCAGGGGCTCCGTCCTGGTGGTGGCCGATGCCGGGGGCGTTCTCTGGGTGGTGGGTCTGGCCCGCGCCGAGCGCACCCGGCTGTTGCCTGATACCGACCGGATGGTTACTATCTCGGTCTCCAGACGCATGGACAATCCGACGCAAGGGAACTGAACCGCATGAGCCCTACTCCCGGTCCCCGGAACCCCGGACCCCAGAAACCGCCCAAGGCGCCCGGCCCCAAACCGCCGCAGATGCCCGGCAAGACCGCCGGTTTCTGGATCCTGCTGGTCTTCATGGTCTTCCTGGTCTACCAGATGATCTACATCGACCGGTCGGTGATCCACGAGCTGACCTTCTCGGCCTTCAGCGAGCAAGTCGAGAAGGGCAACATCCGGAAGATCACCAAGACCAACCTCGACATCCAGGGCGAGCTGCGCGAGGTCACGGCCCTGACCGTCAAGGACGGCACCCTGCAGGAGGTGGACCGGTTCCAGACCCGCCTGCTCAACGAGCAGGACGACTTCTCCCAGTGGGTCAAGGCCACCAACCAGGACGTCACCCTGATCGGCGAGGCCCCCAAGACCAACTGGTGGGCGCTGCTGAGCTCCTACCTGCCCTTCCTGCTGATCCTGCTGCTGTGGCTGTTCTTCCTGCGCCAGATGCAGGGCGGCGGCAACAAGGCGTTCAGCTTCGGGAAATCCAAGGCCAAGCTGTTCAACATGGACAAGCCCGAGGTGACCTTCGAGGACGTCGCCGGCTGCGACGAGGCCAAGTACGAGCTGCAGGAGATCATCGACTTCCTGCGGGCTCCCCAGAAGTTCCAGCGCCTGGGCGGGCGCATCCCCAAGGGCGCCCTGCTGGTGGGCTCGCCCGGCACGGGCAAGACCCTGCTGGGCCGCGCGGTGGCCGGCGAGGCCGGCGTGCCGTTCTTCAGCATGAGCGGTTCGGACTTCGTCGAGATGTTCGTGGGCGTGGGCGCCAGCCGCGTGCGCGACCTCTTCGACCAGGGCAAGAAGAACGCCCCCTGCATCATCTTCATCGACGAGATCGACGCCGTCGGCCGTCACCGCGGGGCCGGGCTGGGCGGCGGCCACGACGAGCGCGAGCAGACCCTGAACCAGCTCCTGGTGGAGATGGACGGATTCGAATCCAACGAGGGCGTGATCCTGCTGGCGGCCACCAACCGTCCAGACGTGCTGGATCCAGCCCTGCTGCGCCCCGGCCGCTTCGACCGCCAGATCGTGGTCGACATGCCCGACATCAACGGGCGCGAAGCCATCCTCAAGGTGCACATGAAGAAGGTGCGCATGGCGCCGGAGGTCTCGGCCCAGCAGATCGCCGCCGGCACCCCGGGCATGGCGGGCGCCGACCTGGAGAACCTGGTCAACGAAGCCGCCCTGCTGGCCGCCCGCAAGAACCACGACAACGTCACGATGGACGACTTCGAGGACGCCAAGGAGAAGGTGATGCTGGGGCCCGAGCGCCGCAGCCGCGTCTTCACCGACAAGGTCAAGCGCGAGACGGCCTACCACGAGGCCGGCCATGCCGTCGTGGCCTTCAACTGCTCCGAGTCCGACCCGGTGCACAAGGTCACCATCATCCCGCGCGGCCAGGCCCTGGGTCTGACCCACATGCTGCCGGTGGAGGACCAGTACACCGTCACCGAGCACAAGTACCTGGACAAGATCTGCGTCGCCCTGGGCGGGCGGGTGGCCGAGGAGATCTTCCTGGGCAAGATCGGCTCGGGCGCCTACGCGGACATCCGCATGGTCACGAGCATCGCCCGCGCCATGGTCACCCAGCTGGGCATGAGCCCGAAGATGGGTCCCATCTCCTACGAGGAGGGCTCCGAGCAGGTCTTCCTGGGCCGGGACTACGCCCGTCACACCGCTCACAGCGAAAAGACCCTGCAGGACATCGACGCCGAGATCCGCCGCATCGTCGAGGAACAGCTCGAGCGCGCCCGGGGCATTCTCGAGAAACACCGCGAGGCGGTGGAGATCATCACCGCCGCCCTGCTGGAACGCGAGAGCCTGGATGCCGAGGAGTTCAAGCTGCTGATGGAGGGGGGACAGCTGCTGCCCCCGGACATCGCCGTGGATCACAGCACCGGGGAACCCGACACCGCCGGCTCGGCCTCCGTGGACACCTCGGACCCCGTGGACGCTTCCGACCCCGAGGGCGACCCGGACGCCGAGGACGCCCCGGACGACGACGACCGGAACCGGGACAGGGAATAGCCCCATGGGCGATCGCGTGTTCAAGGGGGGCTCCGTGCCCCCCTTTCGCGCTCCGGGCTGGAACCTGGGGCGCCTGAGCCTCGAACCCCGGGACCATCCCCTGGTCATGGGAGTCATCAACGCCACCCCCGACAGCTTCCATGCCGGCTCCCGCCGGGCCGATCCCGCAGCCGCGGTGGCCGCGGCCCGGGCCATGGCCGCCGCCGGGGCCGAGCTGCTCGATCTCGGGGCCGAATCCACCCGGCCCGGCGCGCGAGCCATCGGTCAGGACGAGGAACTCGCCCGGCTGCTGCCTGTCATCGAGGCCGTCCGCGCCGCCCTTCCCGACATCCCCCTCACCGTCGACACGACCCGGGCGGGTACGGCCCGGGCGGCCCTGGCCGCCGGCGCCGACGCGGTCAACGACATCAGCGCCGGCCTGGCCGATCCGGACCTGCTGCCCCTGGTGGCAGGGGCCGGCTGCGGGATGATCCTGATGCACAGGCAGGGAACCCCCCGGACCATGCAGGACGCCCCGCGCTACGGTGACGTCGTCGCCGAGGTGGCGGGGCACCTCGCCGAGCGGGTGGCGGCCGCCGAGGGGGCGGGCATCCCCCGCGGTCGGCTGCTGGTCGATCCAGGCATCGGGTTCGGCAAGACCCTGGACCACAACCTGGCCCTGCTGGCTCGGCTCGGGGATCTGGGCGGGGACGTGGGGCTGCTGCTGGGGGCCAGCCGCAAGCGGTTCATCGGGGACGTGACGGGGGCGGACACCTGCGACCGCCTGCCCGGCAGCCTGGCCGCCCTGGCCGCCGGCTACCTGGCCGGTGCCGCGGTGGTCCGCGTCCACGACGTGGCCGAATCGGTGCAGTTCCTCAGGGTGCTGGCGGCGGTGGGTCGAGCCGGCCCAGCCGGAACGCCCGGCCCCAGGTGACGGCCAGCTGGTAGGTCAGGTTGCGGACGTCCCCGGTCCACTGGTGGACGAACCCCGCCTCGATGGCCAGGCCCCGGCCCGGGGGCGTGATCAGCAGGTTGACCCCGGCCTGGGAGTAGTCGTCCAGGGTGTAGAGCGGATCCCCCAGCCCCGAGACCAGATCGTTCCCCCACCACCGCGACCCGAACAGCCGCAGGGCCATGCCCTGCTTCAGGGGGACGTCCCCCCGCGCCCACAGATCGTGGCCCGTGCCCTCGTCCAGGGGCTTGGTGTTCGTCTCGTCCCGGTCGAAGATCCAGCTGTAGCCCAGGCGCCAGCCGTCGAGAGGACCGGCGGCCTCCCGGCCCTGGCCCCAGGACAACCCCGCCAGGTAGATGAGGTTCTGCTCGATGCGGCCGCTGGTGCTGACCTGGCCTCCCGTGTGGGTCCACATGAATTGCCCGTCCAGGTGCAGACGCCCCCCGACCAGGACGAACCGGTGGGCCGAGGCGACCTCGAACTGTTCCGAGCGGACCTCTCCCTCGCGGACCCGCCAGTCCACCCAGGTGTCGCTCAGGTAGTGGTCCCGGTCGGCGCGCAGCTGGAAGCCCTGCTCCACGCCGGTCCGGAACTTCTGCACGTCGTCCAGGATGGCGTCGTGGATCCAGTGGGTCTGCAGCAGGGTGCCTGCGATGAAGTGGATCCGAGGGGCGGGATCGTGGACGAGGCGCAACAGGGGGCGCCGCAGGTTCAGGCCATCGTCGTCGCCGAGGTCGTGCCCCAGGACCGCGCCGACCTCGATCGTCAGATCGGATGCCGCCCGGTACCGCAGGCGAACGGGCGCCGCGTAGGCCATGAAGGTCTCTCCCAGGGCCCCGGGCACCTGGAACAGCTCCAGGTTCTTGAAATAAAAGGCCGTCTCCACCGCCAGGTCGGCCTCGCCCACCGGTGGCAGGGGTCCGCACGGGCAGTCCAGGGCGTATCCGGTGCTGCGGCCCACGACCGTGCCGCCGCCGAGGGCGGAGAATTCCTCGGCCTTTGATCCCGGCGACGCCGCCAGGGCCAGTCCGATCAACGCGATCGGCAATCCGTGCTTCACGACGGCATTTCGAGCAAGACGGCGCATGGTGTCCACCCGTGAGCTTTCCGGTACAGGAAATCCGGACCGCCGGTCCGGATCGATGGGGGGTCATCATAAGCGCAAACCATCCGGCGGGGCCAGCCCGGACCCGCCTCCCCTGCGCACCGATTTCTACCTGATGAGGGTGATCTTGGTCCTGCCTTTGACCTCCCGGGCCTCCAGATTGACAAGATATCCGCCGGAGGGAACGGGCCGCCCGGCCTCGTCCCTTCCGTCCCACAGCACCGTGACGGTACCGCCCGGGATACCTGTACCGGTCATGGACCTGATAAGCCCACCATCGAGGGAGTAGATGCCGAGCTGGAAGGGCCGCCCCTCCTCGAGGGCGAAGGTGATCCGGGTACGGGGATTGAAGGGATTGGGGGCCGCCCCCATGCGCAGGGGGACGGACGGAGGACCCGGTGACGAGCTCGCGCCTTCACCGATCCTGATCGAAACCGGTTGCACCTGTACCGGACCAGCCACCGATCCATCCAGGAAAAACCGTGTGGCCTGGGGCGGATCCTGGGCCAGGCTGATGATGGTGTCCGCATCATCCGGACCACAGCGAAAGCGGAGCCGGTAAATCGTACCCGGCCCGGTCACGCTCGTCCCCGGACAAAGGAAGCTGAAGTTGATGGTGAGGAAGGCGCTGTCGGGTGCGACCTCGAAGAGATGGAAGGTCTGGGGACAGGCGGCTTTCAGCAACGATCCCACCTGGTCCCTCAGATCGGATTCGCCGAGGAATTCGAGCTTGCGGGGGTCGAAGGTGACCCGGGCGTCGAAGGCGTTGAAGGCCGGCCCCTGGGCGGTGACCACCAGATCGACCACCACCGTATCTCCAGGTTGAACCGCAGCGTGGTCCGGAACGACGGCGACCTTGATCGTATCGGTCTCCAGGACGGCGAACGAGCCGGTCCTGGACGGCCCGGTAGCGTCCGCACCGGAAACGGCGGGTCCTGCCGCAAAAAGGAACAGGATTGGAGCCATCCCCCGGAACCACAAGGCCATGCGTTGCAGGAGGGGACCGGCGCGGACCCTTCTCGTGTCGAGGGCAGCAGCCACCGGAATCACCTCCGTTCGAATTCGGCCTTGATGGATCCCCAGGGGACCCGGGTCTCGGGAACGGGGCAACGGTAATCCACCGTACCGGGGATGCAGGTGAAGGGAATGGGGTCGTTGGACCCCGTCCGCAATTCACCCTGGATGCAGTCCAGATCACTGATCCCCTGCACCTCTCCCTCGAATTCCAGGACCACGATGGCTCCGGGGCCGACCATGGAGCAGCCGAGGGTTGCGGCATCCACCATGATGGTGCCGTCGACGGCGCCGGGATTCAGCCAGGTAAAGAAGTGGCTGCAACCGGCACCGGTCATGAGGCTGCCGGCACCTACCGACCAGGGAGTCAGGATGAGGGGATCATACTGGAGGACCAGGGAGAAGCCGCGCAGGTCCGTCACGGCCGCATCCACCTGCAATTCCACGCGGTAGATCATCCCGCAGTCGAAGTTTCCCTCCTGGGGTGAAAAGCTCAGCTCCGCCGCCTGCAGGTCCGCTCCGACCGGGCTGCCCGCCACCACGGCAAGTACCGCCAGAAGTGCCGGGAAGACCCCGCCCCACGACAGGAACGGTATCCCAGGCCGGAATCGGCGCGCGGTCGTCCGGGAGATTCTATTCGACATGATATCACTCCATGTTCTGGTCTGATCGGTTGTGTCGTTCCGTTACGGGGGATGGCCGCACGAGCGGCCATCCCCCTTGCCGATGTTACTTCAACAAGGTGATCTGCCTGCTCATGGTCCTGTCCGGAGCCGAGAAACGGACCAGATAGATGCCGGAAGCCACGCTCCTGCCCTCGGCATCGATACCGTTCCATTCCACGGATTTCCGGCCCGCGGTCATTTCCTCGTTGATCAGGGTCGCGACCAGCTGCCCCCTGAGGGTGTAGACGCTGACGTTGACCTGTCCGTCCCGCGCCACCACGAAGGAGATCTGGGTCTTGGGGTTGAACGGATTGGGGACATTCCCCTCCAGGATGCTCACCGCCGGGAGATCCTGCCGGGTAATACTTCCGGAGGAGCCTTCCAGCAGAACCTCGGCATTCTCCTTGTCCCTGGCGATGATGTCACCGAAGCCGAGGCCGGGCTCGCCCTGGGCCACCACCCGGAACTGGATCGTGGCCAGGATGCCCTCGCCGGAAATACCCGCATCCCTGACGCCGAACAGGGCGGCGTCGACGGTGCCGGGCTCGGGGGAAAGGACCATGGTCAGGCCTCCCTGCTGTTCCAGCAGGTTGCCCGGGACCATGCCCACCGGCTCGACCACCGAGGGATCCCACTCCACGGGAACGCTGAGGCCCTGGATGGTCCCGTCGCCGGTCATACGCAATGCCACCGAGAAGACCTCTCCGAGGCCCGGTACCGGATCAACCGTCATGTCGACGAGATTGAAGCCGGCAGGGGCCGGGTGGCCGAAGCTCTTGCTGACCTGACCGTAATTGATGGCGAACATCATAAGGTCCTCGAACTGGACCTTGTTGTCCGTCGTCGGCCGTGCGTCCACACTCCAGTCGGTGGTGGGTCCGACATCCAGGTAGTTCAGCGGATCCCCGTAGACCAGGAGCGCACCGTAGTTGAAGCCCAGGTGGGAGATGTCGCTGGTGTTCACCAGGTTGTCACCTGAACCGGGCGTGGACGTATCGTGCACGTCCCCCAGATGGTAGTTCAGGGTGCCGTCGGTGAGACCCGAAGCCGCGGATACGTTCCCGCAGGTATCGGTCACGTAGGCGGCATAGTAGTAGAAGTCGCGGGTTGCAGGTTCATCCACGTAGGAGGTCGTGGTCGCGGCCACGGTGGCCACCGAGGTCCACCCGTTGGCGAGGGTGACCGGCGCCGCAGGCACCGCTCCGGTTCCGTCGTCGTACTCGGGATAGTCGCCGTAACCCTTGCGGAAGATCTCGATGGTCGCGGCGTCACCGCCGGGGGCGGTCCAGCTCAGACCGATCTTGGTCGTGCCGTCGCTGTCGTTGCCCGTCTTGATCTGGGCTGCCGCCAGACCGGCCAGGACCGGCGGACTGGTCAGATCGATGGTCACCTCGGCCGGTGCGCCGGGCAGGCCGGGCAGCGGCAGGTTGTTGCAGTCGCGAACGATCACGCTGGTGACCGTGACCAGACCCACCGCATCGGCGGTCACACCGGAGGCCAGGGTCACGTCCACCGTGAAGAGTTCCCCGCCTGCGGTCGGCCCGCAGGGCACGCCCAGGATGGCCTGGTCCACCGTGAAGGAACCGCCTCCGTTGTCGAGGATCTGGTAGTTCAGATTGCTGTAGCCCGCCGCCCAGGAGCCCGTCCCGGTGGACACGTTGATGTCGCTGAGAGCCGCCGGCGTACAGAGCGCCAGTTCCGGGCTGAGCTGGAAGGTGACGCTGATGCCCCGGGACGGGGTGGCGTCGGTGCGGTTGAAGACCACCGGAACGGTCACGCAGGGATTCCCCGGAGTGACGCAGCCCGAAGGATCCAGCGCTGCGACGTTGTTGTTCCCGTACTGGTCGCAGTTCCCGCCGACACCGTCCAGCCACGGCCAGAAGATGATGGCGTCACCCACATCGGCCCCGGAAGAGGGGTTGCTGAGGTGGTTCGGACCGTCGACATGGCCCCACCAGTTGCAGCTGGCCGGGGCGATGCCCGTGCCCTGGTTCAGCATGGCCAGGGCGCCGGTCTGCTGCCCGCCGTCCAGGAACTGGTTGTTCTGGACGGTGATGGTCGTGGCATCGATGCCGGTCAGGATCCGCAACCCCTGGGCCAGTTCGGCCGGAGCGGCGAATCCGTTGGTGTGGAATGTGTTGTCCTCGATGAGCACGTTCTGGCTGGGCGTCAGGCTGTAGGAATTGCCCCACAGCATGAGCGAATAGGACGGATAGCCGGCATGGGGAGACGGCCCGGTATCCTCGAAGGTGTTGCCTTTGATGAGACCGTTCAGCAGGCCGACCTGGCCGTTGGTGTACCCGTTGTTGCGGAAGGTGTTGTAGCTGATCTCGGAGTTCTTGAACTGGGAACTGAGATTGATTGAAGCTCCGTCGAACAGGTTGTAAGTCATCAGCATGTTGTCGCTGTTGTAGACCTTGTTGCCTGCGAAGATTGCGCCGCCGGCAAGGTCGTTGTTGCTGATGACCAGGTCATCGAAGACATCGGAGCCGTCAAAATGGGCAATGGCATTGGAACCGGTCATCCCGGAGGCATCGATGTCGTTCTGGTTGATCAGGACTCCCGGGGCCGTGGTGTTGAACCAGAAAGCCGCCTGGGCCACCCCGTCGATGATGCAGTTCTCGACCTTCAGGCCCGCGCCTCCGCTCTCGCAGCGGATGAGCTGGCCCGCGGAGCCGCTTCCGGTGAGGTGGAAGCCGTCGATGACCACGCCTGCCGTCCTGATGTCCAGCAGGTTGCCCGAGGAGACGGTGAGTACGGACTCCGAGGCCGTCCTGCCGCGGGCGTCCACTCCCGCCTGGGCGCCCAGGAGGTTGACCGCCGCGGTGATCACGATGTTGCCGGAATAGTTACCCGGCATGACGTTCACGGTCGATCCGGACACGGCGGCGATACCGTCCTGGACGTTGTCGAACGCATCGTAACCCCAGACCAGGCTGGTGCCGTTGGCGGTGTTGTAGACGTCGACTGCGGCCTGATCGACGAAATCGTCATCGACCACCACATCGGTGGGGGCCTCCCCGTAGTACAGGGCGGCACAGTTCTCCCCACCCTCTTCGGGATAGTGGTTGAGGGAGCTGTAGACCCAGCCCCCGCTCGAGGCCTGCTGGGTGGCGCCGATCCAGTAGGCCATCTTGTTGATCTCGTACTGGTAGGTGGCCTGGTCATAGCCCGCCAGCGTGAGAACGGAGTAGGCCGTGGATTGCCAGTCGGCGTCGAATCCGCCGTAGGAATAGCTCACCGAACCATCCGAGGCCTGGCTGGCCAGCAGGATGTTGAGCAGGCCCGGGATCTCGGCGGTGTGGGATCCCGAGGCCGCGAAGGCATCGATCAGGCCGGTGATCCCCAGGTTGTACCAGTAGAAGTTCTTGTCCGTGTAGGTGGGATCGTAGCCCTGGTCGTCGATGACATCGAAAAGGCCGGGGTTGTCGTTGAATGAATCCTGCCAGAGGACCTCGGCGATGTCGTCGGCGTCGGCGTCGTAGCCGTTGCCGGGATACCGGGCGTCCAGCATGGTGGCGATGACGGCATAGATGCCGACATCCCAGCCGATGATGCCGTTGGGATAGCCCTGGGTGACGCCCCGGACATCGCGAATGTACTGGGCCAGAGCCGTGGCCGAGCCATAAGTCGTGATCCGGCCATCGTACTTGGCCCGGGCGGCGTCCATGAAGGCCGTGCCCAAAACCCCGGGCAGGTCGTTGTACTTCATCAGGAAGACCATGTCGCCGCCGGAACGGATGTTCGGATCGGCGGCCATGGTAGCGGCGGCGTCGTCCAGCGCCGTCTTGTAGGTGCCGTCTCCGGTGGCGAGGTAGGCGTAGTAGAGCCCCTGGGCGGTGGCTCCATAGATGTTGCTCGGGCTGACCGCGGTACTGTGCGTGAAGGCGGGGTCGGTCATTACCCAGTCCCAGCCCCCGTCGTCCGGATCGTCCGGAGTCTCATCGACCCCGTCGACCCCGTTGCCTGCGTTGTCCTCGGTGGCATCCGCCTGAGCATGCTTCAGGTAGTCGGCACCGGCGGCAAGGGCCGCGGCGAAGTCCACCAGTTCACCCGGATCCTTGGAAGGATCCAGAACTTCGCGGACCGGCTTGATGACCGGGTTCGCGTTCCCGTCGAAAGGTGTTGCGGGGACGCCGGCCCAGGTCGATCCTGCAAGGATCAACAGGCACGGGACCAGGAACAGGATTGACCATCGGAAAAAATTAGGATGAGTTTTCATGGCTTTCCCCCTGGAAAAGAGTTCAAAATCGTGTTTCCCACCCAATGATAGGTCCTGTGGTAAATCACCTCCTCACTAGAATGCCCCCATCCGGGGTTGGCTAGTGCCATCGCAGAAAAAGCAGCATGGCCGTTTCTCTGAAATGCCTGGCGAAAGGAGATTTCCAGTGGGCGAGGAAAAATCTGGAAAATAATCCATAAAACGGCCCCGGCGGGCGATGTTGGGCCGGGAACCTTAATTTGATCGTCTGGATTCTAGCAAAAAAAACATTTTCAATCAAGAAACAACAAAAAAAATCTCAATCATCACATCATCCATCGCATCAAGGTAGGTACCTGTCCCTCCACATCTCGAAGACAAGGAGCGTCAGGACCGCCGGCCCGGCCCGGTCGTCCCCCTTGAAGTAGGCATCCACGGACTTCCCGACGAAGTCGGGATCGAAGAGCCCCGCCTCCCGGAGGCGGCCGCGGTCCAGGTAGCGGTCCGTGAGGCTCCGCAGGGGAGCCAGGTCGAAGGAGCGGAAGTCGAAGATGAAGCCCCGCTTGCGCCCGCGCCAGACCTCGGGAGGGACGTACCGCTCCAGCAGCCGGGTATGCAGGTACTTGCCGTAACCCTTGCCCCGGATCTTGAAGCGGGTCGGCAGGGCGCAGATGAAGTCCACCAGGTCGCGGTCGTAGTAGGGGCAGATCTGCTCGACGCCCACGGCGTTGTGGATGGCCCCCGACTTCAGCAGCACCCCGTGCATCACGAAGTAGAGGGCGAAGCCCATGCGCAGGCGCTCGTAGAGGGGGATGTCCCGGCGGTCCCGGAGGTAGCGATGCACGGCGAAGGTCTCCGGCGGCACCGGCCGGCCCAGCAGGCGCTCCAGGTCCCTGCTCTTGAGCTTCTTGTGGAACACCCAGGAGAACTCCGGCTGGGTCAGCAGCTCGGCGATCTGCCGGGACGGGGTGCTGAGTCCCAGCCCCAGTGTCCTGTCCAGGCGATCGGCCACCAGGGCCAGGGGCATCCTCACCAGGTAGGGCACCCAGCGGTAGAGCTGATACCAGGGCCGCAGATCCCAGTTGCCGTAAAGGCCATCAGGGCCGTCGCCGGCGAAGATCTCGGTGAACTCCCGCCCCACCTCCCGGGTGATGACCAGGTTGGGGATGGCGGACAGGTCGGCCATGGGCTGGCCGAAGATGTCGGGCAACTGCTCCAGGGACTCGTAGCAGTCATCCTTGGTCATGTAGACGCAGCGGTGATCGCCGAGCCCCAGGAACCCGGCCATCTTCCGGGCGCCCGGCACCTCGTCGTGCCGCGGATGCTCAGACCCCAGGGTGAAGGCCACCAGTTCGCCGTCCCAGTGCCGACGCAGGCTCGCCGCCAGGAGCCCGGTGTCCAGCCCGCTGCTGAGGTAAACCGCCAGGCGTTCGGACCCGGCGGGGATCCTGTCCAGGATCGCGGCCGAGCTCAGCTTCTCGAGTTCGTCGAGGAGTTCGTTTTCCGTCCTGCCCTCGACATCGGCGAAGGCCCAGCGGTCCCCGATGACCTGATGGTAGAAGGACCGGTGGATCTCGCCCCGCTCCCAGGCGAGGAACTCGCCCACGCTCAGGCTGGAGACGTCCTTGTAGATCGTCAGCGGAGGATGGATGTAGCCGAAGGACAGGTACTCGGTCAGCCCCTCGTCCGAAAGCGACAGCGGGCACAGGCCGGATCCGGCCAGCGCCCCGAGATCCGAGGAGAAGACGAGGCTCCCGCCGGATTCCGCGACGAACAGGCGCTTCAGCCCGTAGGGATCGGCGGCGAGGAAGAGGACCTGCTCCAGGGTGTCGTAGATGGCCAGGGCGAACGAGCCTCGCAGGAACTTCAGGGGCGGCGCGCCGTGGTGCACATAGGCCGACAGCAGGACCTCCCCGATCGACTCGCCTTCGGCCCTGAACCCATGTCCGGCCAGGTGCTTGGCAAGACGATGGGCGGCGACCGGTCGCCCGTCCCATAGGCAGACGTGACGGCCATCATCGGATCGGTGGCATCGACCCCCTTCCTGGCTGTAAAGAACGGCGCCGGATGACCTCACGGTCCCAGGGCTGGAAGGGCGCGCACGGGACGGTCCTTCTGCGATGCCTGCCCAGGGTGGCGACCAATCACAGGGAATTCCGTCGGCGGCAGGCCCGACGACCCCGAATATCCTGCCCAAGCGGAATGCTCCTCCTTGAAGGCCGGGATTCAATCCGGCAAAATCCTGGAATCCCTGCCCAGGACCAAAACCCACCGGAACGGTTTGATCCGCCCGCTCCAAGACCTTGGCACTGTGCCTGTTCGGGGCCTACTCGTCAATCCGCATTATTGCAATTTCCTGGATTTTTTTCAAAAAGTATGTTAGAATAACAAAAAGGCGGAAATTGTCCGTTGCGCCCCTCCTTCAATTTGTTTTGATTTGGGGGGTTCGATTCTCAAACTGTGGGACTGGAGGATGGGTATGAAAATTATGAGAACGGCTCTGATGTCGATGGCCTTGATCCTGATCGCCGGCCAGGGGTTGGCCCAGATGGACTTCGATCTGGTCAAGGTTCCCGACGGAGACATGCTTCCTTTGAACTTCACCACCGACAAGGAATGCCCTGAAAAGGCCGTGTGCTGCCGCGTCGGCAACCGCAACGACTGGGGTTACACGATCGAGAACTTCGTCTCGGGCGGCGAGACCTACAGCTACATGTGGGAAGTCCTGCCCACCTGCGGTTTCGAGACCGGCTTCTACGCCTTCACCGCCGGCATGGCCCTGAACTTCGGCCCCGAGGACGTCCCGGTGACCCTCGAGGTCAGCGCCGCCTTCGAGGAGACCCATCTCGATGGCGGACAGCTGAAGCCAGGCCCGGTGATCTGCGAATCCCCCATCTACTCGGGCACCGTCACCGAGCCCGGTTACTACCGGCTGATCATCCCCCTGAAGTCGGCCAACTGCGCGTGCGCCGAGTTCGGCTGGTACTACGCGGCGTCCATCACCTTCCACAACCGGTTCGAGAACAAGCCCGACCTGATCGTGGACTACTTCCCCGTGGGCGGCACCAGCTGGATCGACCAGGGCAACGGCTACTACGACCTGCAGCAGTCCTACGAACTGCCGGGCGAAGTCAAACTCCTGGCCAAGGTCGATGCCTGCTCGACCCCGGTGGCCGACGACCAGCAGTCGTTCGGCAGCCTGAAGGCGCTGTTCCGGTAATCAGGACCACAGCGTGAGGATCGCGAAGGGCCTGGGGCAACCCGGGTCCTTCGTCATTTGAGGAGGATGCCCCGCCCGGTTCCGGAAGCGGATCCGCACCGCAGGCGGAAGAGGTAGGTCCCGGCGGCGGCCGGAAGGCCCCGGTCGTCGGTGCCGTCCCAGGGGACCCGGACGGTGCCCGCGGGAGCGTACCCGTCCACCAGCACGCCGAGGCTGCGGCCTGCAACGTCGAAGACCTCGAGCCGGACCGGACCATCCTGGGGATTGGAAAATTCCAGGAAGGTCCTGGGATTGAATGGGTTGGGCCACAAGCGCAGGTCGAGGGCGTTCTGCCGTCCAGGCAGGTCAGCAGTGCTCACGCCGTGCCCCACCCGGATGGTGGTGGGAGGAAGGATGACCTCGGGGTACCAGTCGCCGGCGGTGTTGGAGATGTAGACGCCGGCGGGATCCTCCTCGGTCACCTTGACGACGACCGGACAGACGCCTTCGGCCTGGGCGACGTAATCCCACACGAAAAGTTCACCCGGGCCGTCCAGGTGCAGATCCGCTCCCATGATGATGGCGTACCCGTACCAGGTCCCCAGGGTATCGGCCTCGAAGCCCTGGAACACGAAGTAGCCCGAATCGTCGTACAGGGCGCCTGCCTGGCCGCCCAGGCCATGAACGATGGTGGAATCATAGGACACCGTGACGATGATGGAGCGGACGTCCACGGTATCGTCGATGCAGATGGCCAGCCTTCCGGTGTCGCCCACGGCTACGACGGCGTCAGGCGGATCGAACCGCAGGTGAACGGCCGCCGAGGCGGGATCGGCCGCCGACAAGCCGAGCAGAAACGCCGATACCGACGCCAGGACGATCACCGGGAAATTTCTCACGATGTTCCTTTCGGCGGGAGCCGCCGCCGGGTCTCCCCGCGCGGCGGCTCCCCCACGCGGTTACTTCATCAGGGTCATCTTGCGGACCTGGCTGTACGGACCGGCATCCAGCCGGTAGAAGTACACGCCCGAGGCGACCTGCTGATCGGCGTCGTCCCGACCCATCCAGACCACCTCGTGCTGACCGGCGCCCCGGCGCTCGTTCAGCAACGTCTTGATCAGACGACCGTCCACACCGTAGACCATCAGCCGCACCGACTGCGCTTCAGGCAGCGAGAAGCTGATCTTCGTCATCGGATTGAACGGGTTCGGATAGTTCGCGTTCAGGCTGAACACGCGCGGCGTCGCCGTGTCCGTCGCCTCGACCAGTTCGACCTTCAACTCGCGGTTGTCCGTCCCGCGGGCCTTGATCGCCAGGTCCTCGAACGCGATCGCCGACTCGGCCGACACCGTGAACAGGTCGCCCGAACCGATGAATCCCTTGCCCGTGCCCAGCAGGGCCACGCTCACGTCGAGTTCGGATCCGATGTTCTTCAGGAACGTCTGTTCGGCCTGCTCATCGAGCAGCACACCGCTCCGGACACCGGAAACCGCGGCACGCGCCATCACGTTGACGCCCTTCAGGCCCGAACCGTCGATCAGACGCAGGGCCATGGTGCCGTTGTCGTAATGCACCCAGGCCAGCTGGACCGTCGCCGAGATCGGAGCCTGGTCCTTCGCGGGACCGACCACGCCGAAGTTCATCGCGAAGACCATCAGATCCTCGAAGTTGATCACGCTGTCGGTCAGGGGAATGCCCACCCGGCTCCAGTCGTCGGTCGGTCCGACGTCCAGGACGTTGTGGAGACCGCCGAGAGCCACGGTGTTGCCGAACTGGGCGCCAAGGGCGTTCATGTCGACCGGGTCGACATCGCCGTCGGGAGTCGTGTAGCCCAAGCCGGGGATACCCGTCACGTCGCCCAGCCAGTAGTTCGTCGCCCGGTCGTTCGCCGCGGCTGCGGGACCCCAGTTGGAGGCCGCATCCACCGGGAACACCTCGTAGTAGTACACGCCGCGGCCGGAGGCCATGCCGTCGTCCACGAGGCTGTTGGTGCCGACGGCCACGGTGTCCACCAGCACCCACTCGTCGCTCAGATCGGCCGCCGCCCGGCTCGCAGGGCGGGTCGGGATCACGTCGCCGGCCAGATCGTCGTACTCGGGGTAGGCCGAGACACCGGTCGTGGTGTCGTACCAGAGACCACGGTAGACCTCGTAGAAGGCCACGTCGGTCCCGTCATGGGTCCAGCTCACGTCGACCTTCTCGTGGCCCGGGGCCGCCGTGATGCCCGTCACCGCGGCAGGCGCCGTGCAGTCGACCTCGATGGTCGCGCCGGTCGCCGTGGCGGGAATGGACTGGTTCGCGGGGTCACGCAGCGTGAAGCTGTCGAAGGTGATCTGGGCCGTCCCATCGGAGGCCGTCACGAAATCGATCTTGAACAGGTCGGTCGTTCCGGCGCCTGAGATCGGCTGAGTGGGGTTGCCCACGGTCGTGCCGGAAATGGTGTACACCCCGCCACCCATGTCGAAGGAGTAGAACTGGGTCGTCCCTCCGAACGGGGCCAATGACGTGATCGTCCCCCAGTTCACCTCGCCGGTGGCCCGGACCACCGCGTTGAACCCGAACACGTCCGGCGTGTACTCGTCCGTCGTCAGCCTGAACGTCAGGGTCTGGGTCAGGCCGCAGGTCAGCGGACCGGAGGTCGCAGGAACCACGGCAACGCCCGCAAGGCCGGACCAGGGGTAGTAATCGATGTGATCGGTAACCTCGTCCCCGAGTCCGCCCGGATTGTACAGCCCTCCGGTTCCGGTATCATCACTGGTGTCCAGGGGTCCGGTGGAATCTCCCCACCAGTTGTCTTCCGCCGCGACCAAGAGGCCGTTGGTCGGCACGCCGACCACCTGGAATCCATGCTGCGCGATCGGGTTACCCAGGGTTCCGTTTCCGTAGATCTCGTTGCCCGAGGCGCTGATGTCCTCGCTACAGTCATAGCAGGCATAGTCCCCGCTCACGGGAGGACTTTCGTACTGGGGATTCCAGTAGTTGCCCTCGAGATCGAGCATGATGCCGTCCCAGCCGTTGTCATGGATGACGTTCCCCACGAACTGGACGTTTTCGTTCTTGGGACCCATGTAGATGCCGCACTTCTGATTGCCGAAGATCTCGTTGCCCTCGATGAGCAGATCCACCGGGCCATAGGCGGTCAAGGGATCGGACACCTTGTCCGAAGAGCCCCGTATCAACTGGATGCCATGCCCGTACTTCAGGAAGTCCGGATCATCGCCGGGCAAGCCGGTCTGGCCGTAGATCGTGTTGTTCCGGATGACCAGGTTGGCGAAACCGCCGGCCGTTTCGATGCCCGACCGGTGCGACCCGTAGATCTCGTTGTCCTCGATCACCGTTCCGGTCATGTCGGCCGGACCAGGCGCCCCGTAGGAATAGTACGAGGTCCAGAGGAACACGTTGTCGCCGTTCCCCTGGCAATCGAAGATCTTGTTGCCGGCAAAGGTGCTGTTCACCACCCCGAGATCGTTGTAGGGATGGTTGATGATGTAGAGGCCCATGCGGCCCTGGGCGCCATCCTGCATGGTCGTGTTGGTGTTGGGACCGATGATGCAGTTGACGACGTCGATGTTGGTGATCTCCCGGGTGTGGGCATAGACCCTGACCAGGGAGACGTTCTTGTTGGCCACCGCATTCAATTCCTCGACCACGAAACCGTCGAAGGTCACATTGTCCGTGTCGTGGATGTCCACGATGGCGTCGTATCCCGTGACGGGATCCGGGTGACTGATGATGCTCTCCACCATCGGATCCCAGGCATAGCCCGCGGGCACCGTGTATCCGTTCTTATTGACGCCGGCCGTGGCGCCTAGCACGGTCAGGTCCTTCTCGATGAGGATCGCCTCCACATAGGTTCCCGGACCCACGTGGATGGTGGATCCCGGATCGGCCTCGGTGACGGCAGCCTGGACGCTCATTCCGTCCGCGACGAAATAGTCCCCCGTGGCGATCTCCAGGATGGTCGAAAAGAGCTCGTAGCCCGTGAAGGCCAGGGCGAAGGCCGCGGCGTCCGCCAGGTCGTCCCGCAGGAACGTGTAACCCTCGGAGTCGGTGTATCCCCCCGCCTCACGGAACCGTGAGTTCCGGACGTTGTACTCGTAGCCGGTGATGCTGTAGGTGCCGTTGAACAGCCCGAACTCGTCCTGACTGAAGACGTAATCCTCGCCGGCGTTCAGGGTAGCCCCGTCGATGACCACATCGCTCGAACCACGATTCAGGTAAGTGGGACTCGAACAGTAGATGGCGATGGACCCCCAGGCGTTGTCGCCGGTGGTGATGTTGTCCAGGTCGGCGCCGACCACTCCGGTCAACTGGATGCCGTTGCCGCCCCAGGCGTCGAACGACGAGACTTGGGACAGGACGATGTCGTTGTAGCCGTGGATGTCCACCCCGGCCCGTTTGTGAGCGCCGATGACCGTGACGTCGGTCATGGTGAGTCCCGTGAACCCACCCGGAGGATTGCCCGTCCCGGAAGCATGGATGGGATAGTTCAGGTTCGCCGCATCGCAGACCAGGGTGAAATTCTGGAGGGTGACAGCATCGGCACCCACGGAGAACCCGTACCCCCCGGCGGCAGGGATCTGGATGGCGACGCCGGATTCGCTCTCACCCGTCAGGGTCAGCGGTACGGTCACGTTCAGAGTACCGACGGGACTGTAAGGCCCGTTGGCGACGGTGATCGTGTCGTAGGGATTGGCGGCGGCCAGCGCGGCCTCGATGGTCATGTAACCCGTCAACTGGGTCGTGTTCTGGACCGGATAGGCATCGTAGATGTAGTAGTTCCCAACCAGGAAACCGGGGTCGCCGCTGACGTAGTTGGCGAGGGTGTCCCCGAAGATCCAGTTGTAGCCGTAGGCCACGTTGGTGCCCAGTTCATCCGGGGCACCGGACCCCACCGCATTCAGGGGATCGGCGATGTAGGCAGGCGACGGGGGCATGATCATGAGATCGCCCACGTCCTCGAAGGTCAATCCCGTGGACAGGCCCGCGTGGGTGTGGACCCAGCTGGTGCCCGCGCTCGCTCCCGGGGTCTCGTAGACCTTGCAGGTCTTGACCTTCAGGTCGTCCCAGCTCGCGGCGTACCAGCGGTCGGCCGCCCATTCGGGGTTCGAGGGCTCGTTGGCGATCACCGCGTAATGGCCCAGGCCATCGGTGACCCAGATGTTGAAATAGGGGCCATAGAGCGAGCCGGAGGTCCCGACGTCATCGAGACGATCGATGTGGAGGGTCATGATCTCCTGGACCATCGATCCGTTGACGGCGTTGGTGCCCAGGGCTGCCTTCTGGCCTCCCTCGAAGACCACGAATTCAACGGTATTGTCAGGCGCCGGGAACGTGTTGAGGGTAGGCGGGGTCCCGGAAGTATCCGAGTTCCTGATGACAAACGGCGTCCATCCCCCCAGCGGATCCGCAACCGCGGCCCCGGTCAGGGCCAGACAGAATACCAGCCCGACGGCCAGACTGACCTTGCTCAATGAACGATTCATGGATGTACCCCCGAAATGGAAAAAGGAAATGACAAAATCCCAAAGTGGGATCGGTT
Source organism: bacterium (assembly GCA_018829565.1). GTDB lineage: Bacteria > Krumholzibacteriota > Krumholzibacteriia > LZORAL124-64-63 > LZORAL124-64-63 > JAHJTW01. The sequence goes on from JAHJTW010000241.1 coordinate 34,564, forward strand.
GCTTGGAGGCCTGTCCAAGGCGCCAAGGGGCTGAATCACCTCGCTCGGTGAATCAGAGGACCGTTCCGTCGGTCATAATTCTGGAGAATATGTGCATTATCCTGCGTTGTATTCCGACGCAAATCGAACGCGAATTGATATATCCCGGCGGTGGGGCGAACCCGGGAAACAGGGCGATGGGGGGCGAGGGGGATATCTTCCCAGATCATAGCCTGGATGTCAAGGACATTGCGAAACCATAAGGTTGATCCCATGGGGGACCATCCCGGCCGAAATTCCAGAGAATCGAAGGAGGGGCCGCCAGCGGGTCGTAGTTCAGGTTGTTGGACCCCTAGGTCAGGCTATAGTCCCCGTAGTCCAGGATGTTCAGAGCCGCAGTGCCCATCGTATAAATCCGATCGTCCAGCTTGGAGCGAGATCGTGATCATCCCTCATGATGAGGAAACTATCAAGGATAGCTCAAATAATTAAAAATGTTTTCAATTCAATGACCGCCCGGCGGTTGGGCCGGGCGGTCAATTGGCAGGGGTCTATCTCGGGAGCCGCCGCCGGGTCACCCCGCACGGCGGCTCCCCCACGCGGTTACTTCATCAGGGTCATCTTGCGGACCTGGCTGTACGGACCGGCATCCAGCCGGTAGAAGTACACGCCCGAGGCGACCTGCTGATCGGCGTCGTCCCGA
>JAHJTW010000242.1 GCA_018829565.1 bacterium
CGGAACCCGGCCCGCCAGGCCCGGGACCAGGAGGACGATCATAGACAACCCCGTGGTGGACGCCCCCGGCGGGCTCCGTGAAGGTCTCGTCATCAGGACGAGCGGCGGCCGCTGCTTCGTGGCGGCGGGCGGCACGACCTGGTCCTGTCAGTTCCGCGGCAAGCTCAAGAAGGGCAAGCAGGTCGCCCAGTCGGTGGCCGTCGCGGGGGACCGCGTCCTGTTCTCACCCCTGGACGGGGAGGCCGGGTCCAGCGGCGTCGTCGAGGAGATCCTGCCCCGCCGCAACCGCATTTCCCGGCTCGCGGCCCGCCGTTCCGGCGGCCGCATGGAGCAGATCCTCATGGCCAACCTGGATCAGGTCGTCGTCGTCCAGTCCCTGCGGGAACCGACCCCCCAGACGGGGCTCGTGGACCGGCTGCTGATGGCCGCCTCGCGCTTCGAAGTGGACGGGGTGCTCGTGCTGAACAAGGTGGACCTGGAGTCGCCGGCGGAGGAGACCATCGCCTGGGACTACTACTCCACCCTGGGATACCGGGTGATCCGGACCTCCGCGGCCGCCGGCCTCGGGATCGAGGAACTCCGGGACGCCCTGGTGGGACGACTCTCCATCTTCCTGGGGGCCTCGGGTGTGGGCAAGAGCAGCCTGCTCAACGCCCTGGACCGGGAGCTGGCCCTGCGGGTCGCCGAGGTCACGGCCAAGACCGGGCTGGGCCGCCACACCACCACCCACACGGAACTTTTCCCCCTGCCCGACGGCGGTTACATCGCCGACTCCCCGGGGATCAGGGGTTTCGACCCCTGGGACGTTGATCCCCTGGCCGTGCGGGACTATTTTCCGGAATTCCGGGAGGCGGCCGACCGCTGCCGTTTTCGTTCCTGCCTGCACAGGGACGAACCGGTCTGCGGGGTCAAGGACGCGGTGGCCGCCAGGCGCATCCCGTCCTGGCGCTATGCGGCCTACCTCCAGGTGGTCAAGGATCTGGAAACGAGGCGGGATGAATCAGGTCCTCGGCGCTGAATCCGGGGCGGGGTCCAGCAGCATGCCGTAGTAGAGCAGGGCCTCCTGGCCCTCGTGGAGCAGCTTGTCCAGGGGCAGGATCCCGGTGGGACGGCGCCAGCGCGTGGAGGACTCGGCCCTGTCCGCATCCACCCAGCCAGGCAAGGGTTTGCCCAGCACCCCGGGCGATTTGGCCACGAATTCGTAGGCTCCGAGGGCGAGGGCGGCGGCATAGCCGGCCCACAGCGTCCATAACACCAGCTGGCGGCGCATCTTGTCCTTCCGGGCGGATGGTCCAGGGCGGTCCTTGCCGGGATTCAAGGCAAGCCCCGTGCCAGCATCACCGATGGGGGATATCCGTGGGTGCGAACCTGTGGCGCAGGACCAAGGGATGGCTCTTCGCCCAGGCGGCCGGGTTCGCGCGCCGTCCCGCCATCGCGCCGGGGGATCTGCTCGCCCTGCATCCCCGGGCCGTGATCCTGGTCCGCCAGCACAACCAGATGGGCGACATGGTGTGCGCCACCCCGGCCTTCCGGGCGCTGCGCGCGGCCTTTCCCGAGGCCCGGATCACCCTCGTGACCGCACCTGTGAACGTCGGCGTCGTCCGCCACAATCCCCACATCGACGCGGTCGAGCTCTTCGCCCAGGCCATGTGGCGCAGGCCCTGGCGCCTGGCCGCCCTGGTGCGGAGGCTGCGGCGGGAGCGGGCCGAGGTCGCCTTCGTGCTCGCCAGCGTGTCCTTCAGCCTGACCAGCGCCTGGCTGGCCCTGGCCACCGGGGCCCGCTACGTCGTGGGGGCCGACAGCCGTCCCTACGGCTGGGACGTCAGCCGCCGGGCCTTCTCCCTGGAGATGCCGGCCGGTCCCCGGCTGGACCGCCACTCCGTGGAGCATTCCCTCGCCCCCCTGCAGGCCATCGGGATCACCACCGACGATCTGTCCACGGTGGTGGTGCCCGCACCGGCGGAAAGGGAGCAGGCGGCGGGCATCCTCGCGGATCTCGGGCTGCGGCCGGGGTTCTGGGCCGTCCATCCGGGGGCCGGGAAGCGGCAGAACCTCTGGCCCGCCGATAGGTTCGCCGAAGTCGTGGGCCGGGCGGCGGCGGCGGGAAGCCGGATCCTGGTGCTCCATGGCCCCGCCGACGGACCCGCCCTGGCGTCCCTGCTGGCAGAACTGGGGGGCGGGGGCGGACAGGCCGTCCGCGTGGCCCCGCCCTGCAGCGTGGGGACGGCCGCCGCGCTGCTCGAACTCGCGGACCGGTTCCTGTGCAACGACACGGGCGTCATGCACGTCGCGGGCGCTCTCGGGGTTCCCACCGTGGCCCTGTTCGGGCCCACCGACCCCCTTCTCTGGAAACCCCTGTCCCCGGCGGTCGTCGCCCTGCGCGGCCGGGCCGGGCGGGATGACCCGCGCGGTGCGGAGTACGGCTGGATGGAGTCCCTGAGCGTGGACGAGGTCTGGGCCGCGTGGTCCGGGTTGACGGGGCGGCCCGGTCCGCCCCGGACCAGGGAAGGGGCGTGACGTGGAAACGACGGTCATCAGGGTGCTGGTCCTGGTCTTCTCCGTCGTGGTGCACGAGGTGGCCCACGGCTGGACCGCCTGGCGCCTGGGGGACGACACGGCCCGGCGCAGCGGGAGGCTGACCCTCAATCCGCTGCCCCACCTGGATCCGGTGGGCAGCGTGGTGGTGCCCCTGGTCCTGAGCCTGGCCGGGGCCATTCCCTTCGGGTGGGCGAAACCTGTCCCCGTGGACGTCCGGCGTCTCAAGGACCCCTGGAACGATCATCCCAAGGTGGCGGCCGCGGGACCCGCCAGCAACCTCCTGCTGGCGTTGATCTGCGCGGTGTCGCTGGGAATCGTCCTGGGCCTGGCCCTCACCCGGGACGGCGGGGGCCTCGCAGCGGAGGGCCCCAACTTCCCGAAGTTCCTGGTGACCCTCCTGCAGACCGGCATCATGGTCAACATCGCCCTGGCCATGTTCAACCTGGTGCCCCTGCCGCCCCTGGACGGCAGCTGGATCCTCACCCGCTTCCTGCCCCACGGGGCCCGGGTCTCCTACGAGAAGTTGCGCGGGACGGGGTTCCTGCCCGTGGTGGGTTTCCTGCTGCTGATGCGCTACACCGGGTTCGGAGACGCGGCGCAGAGCGGCCTGATGACGATCATCAGGCCGTTCCTTCACCTGTCGCTGGCATTGGCCGACATGATCGGAGGGTGACGCGCGTGTTTCAGCTGCTTCGTTGCGGTAACGCGGGGCGCCCCAGGTGCACGACGCACGACCAGGCGCTCTCGTTCCCGTGGATGTCCACCGAGGTCACCGCGTAGCGGCTGTTCCCCTCCAGGGGAGATGGATCGATGAAGGACTCCGTGTTGAGCGGGTCCCCGGTCAGGGGCAGGGACCGGTCCTCGATGAGCAGGTAGACGTGGTAGCCGGCAAGGTCCGGGTCGGTGCGATTGGGCTCCCAGCCCAGCTTGACCACCCCGGTCGCGCCGACGGCGGTGAGGTTGGCCGGCGGCGCCGGCGGGGACAGGTCGACCTCCAAGGGTGGCGCCAGCGGATCACCGTCCCCGGAGCACCCGCAGGTCACCATGAGGATCGTCAGCAGCAGGGTGGTCGTCGTCCAGTTGCGCATGCCTCTTCTCCCAGGATTTCAGGATCCGGAAAGGCCTTCCGCCCGGGGACGGAAGGCCTTGGAGCACCCAGCGAGTGGGGACCGTCTCCGGAGTCGTCAGTGGCTCGGGTTTCCCATGCCATGGGCCAGGGGACGGGTCACGACCGCCTGGGCCA
>JAHJTW010000243.1 GCA_018829565.1 bacterium
CATACCCAGGAAGCCGACCAGGGAAAGCCAGCAGATCACCATGCGGGCGCGGCTCTGGGCGCGTTCCTCGTCGATCATCAGGAACCGCTGCATTATCCGATACCATCCCTCTTGCGGGTTGGGCGATGAGTGAAGGGATTCCTGACAGGTATCGGCATGTTTTTTGGGTTCTGAAATGTTTTTTCACGAAAAGAGCCGCTGGCGCCCGCCCCCGGTCGTGGTAGAATGCCTGAATTATCGGAGGTTAGACCATGATCCGCTGCGGCTGGTGCACCGACCACCCCCTGTACATCGCCTATCACGACGAGGAATGGGGCGTCCCGTCCCGGGATGACCGTCACCTGTTCGAGATGCTGATCCTCGAGGGGGCGCAGGCGGGGCTCAACTGGCTGACCATCCTGAAGAAACGGGAGAATTACCGGAAGGCCTACCGGGGGTTCGAACCTGAGAAAGTGGCCCGCTTCGGGGAAAAGGACACCGCCCGCCTGCTCCAGGACGCCGGTATCGTCCGCAACCGGCTGAAGGTCGCCGCATCGATCGGCAACGCCCGGGCCTTCCTGGATGTCCAGCGGGAGCACGGTTCCTTCGCCCGGTACCTGTGGAACTTCGTGGGCGGCGTTCCGGTTCAAAACAGATACCCCGCCCTGGCCCAGATCCCCGCCTCCACCCCGCTTTCCGACACGATCAGCAAGGACCTCAAGGGGCGCGGTTTCAAGTTCGTGGGGTCGACCATCGTGTACGCCTACCTGCAGGCCGTCGGGGTCGTGAACGACCACACAACCGATTGCTTCCGCCATACCGAAGTCAGGGAGCTGGGAATGCGCTTCAAGAAGGACCCGGAAGCATGAAATACCTCGCGGTGCTCCTCGTCCTGGCGGCGGTCCTGCCGCCCTATTCCGTCCTGGCCGGAGCCCCGGGCGACGATTCCCTGCCCTTTCCCCTGCCCGCGAGCTTCCAGGGCGTCCTTCCCTGCGCCGATTGCCAGGGGATCGCCTACCACCTGGTCCTCCTGGAGGATGCCACCTGGTTTTTGCGGACCACCTACCTCGGCCGCGGGGACGAGGCCGCAACGGACGCCGTGGGCCGGGCCGTTCTCGACGGCGAGGGGAAACTGACCCTGCTGGACGGAGGGAAAGAGCCCGTCCGGTGGCGGATCACCGGCGACCGCACCCTGCGCCTGCTCGACCGCGAGGGTGCCGACATCGTCTCGACCCTGAACTACGACCTGACCCGGGATGATGCGTTCGTCCCCTTCGAGCCGGTCCTGGAACTGCAGGGGATGTACAGCTGGTTCGCCGATGCGGCGTTCCTGCAGGAGTGCCGCACGGGCCGGCGGTTTCCCGTGGCCTTCGAGGGGGACAACGTGGCGCTGGAGAAGGCCTTCCTCGCCCTGGAGGACCGGCCGGAAACCGGCGTGATGACCGAGCTGAACGCCCGGATCGCCTTGCGTCCGCCCATGGAGGGCCCCGGCCCGGTCTGGACGGTCATCCCCCTGGATTTCGAAGGCATGTGGCCGGGCGAGACCTGCGGCAATCCCGGCCACCGGTCCGAACTGCTGAACACCTACTGGAAGCTGACCCGGGTGGCGGGCCGGCCGATCACCGTGGCCGAGGGCGGGAAGGAAGCCCACCTCATCCTGCGGGTCGACGGCGGCCAGGTGGCCGGATGGAGCGGCTGCAACCGCCTCATCGGAACGTACCTCCTGGATGGGGAGAGGATCTCGTTCAAGGACATCGCCTCCACCCTCATGGCCTGCCCCGACAGCCTGGAAATCGAGCAGGCCTATCTGGCCGCGCTCAGGGCGACCGCATCGTGGGTGGTCAGCGGCCAGTACCTCCATCTCTACGACCGGGACGGGGCCTTGCTGGCCCGGTTCGAGGCGCGCTACTTCTGATCGGCGAGAGGACGGCCGATGATCCAGGATGCGATTCTGGGCGCGACCTTCGCCTTCGCGGCCGCGGTCCAGCCCGGCCCCTTCCAGGCCTTCATCATCGCCCGCACCATGGCCGGCGGCTGGCGAAGGTCCTGGCCCATCGCCTTCGCCCCGGTCCTCAGCGACGGGCCGATCATCGCCCTGGTCCTGCTCGTTTTGAACGCCGTGCCAGGCTGGCTGCTGCCTGTGCTGCGCCTGGGCGGGGGCGCCTTCCTCCTGTACCTGGCCCGGGGCGCCCTGGTTTCCTGGCGGGCCGGCGCCTCCGCCGAACAGGAAAACCCCGGGACCGCCGAACGCACCCTGCCCAAAGCCGTCCTCGTCAACCTCCTGAACCCCAACCCGTACCTCAGCTGGAGCCTGGTCATGGGACCCCTGCTGCTGGAGGGATGGGCGGAATCCCCGACCAGGGGCGTCGCCCTGCTCGTGGGATTCTACGGCACCTTCGTGGTGTGTCTGCTGGGATTGATCGGGCTCTTCAGCGGGGCGCGCCGCCTGGGCCCCCGCATCAGCCGCACGGCTCTCCTGGTGGCGGCGGTGGCCCTGGCGATCTTCGGCTGCATCATGCTCGTGACCGGAATCAAGGACCTGATCACCGGACCATGGTCATCTTCCGGGTGAGGGTCCCCGCAGCGGTGGTCATCCGGTACAGGTAGATGCCGCTGGGCAGGGGATTGCCCCGATCATCCGCGCCGTCCCAGGCGATCTGGTCCTCCCCGGCCGCGTGCTGTCCCCTGAAAAGAACCCTCAGCTTTTCCCCCCGCAGGTTGTAGACCGATAGCTCCACATGTCCAGCCTCCGGCACTGCGTACCGGATGGTCGCCTGCGGATTGAAGGGGTTGGGATAGGAGGTCAGCTGCGCCCGGATCGGCGGCGCCTCGCTGAAATCGACCTCCTGCTGGGCGAGGATCCTCCAGTCCAGTTCGTCGGTGCCGTGGTAGAGGCTGTAAAGGGCGGTCCCGTCCCGGTCGGTGGGCAGGTCCGCGTCGACCGCCTCGAACACCCCCTCGGTGTCGCGGGCGAAGGCCAGGTCCTGCTCCTGCCCGTCGAGGGTCCGGGTCAGGCGGTAGTGGCTGGGCTCGGCGTCGATGAGGCTCTGCCAGGTCACCATCGCCTTGCGGTCCTGGTACGTCACGTCGAACAGGGACAGGAAGGTGGGCACCAGGACGTCCCCGTAGGCCAGGAAGGCCGCATCGGTATTGGCCTGCACGTCCGCCAGGGTCTCCCCGTAGATCAGGGCGAAGACCACGTCCCGCGGCACGCCGGGCTGGAGATCGACCACCGCCGAAGCCATGACGGACCAGTCGTCACCCGTCCGGGCGATGGACGTGCGGAGCGAACCGCTCAGGAATCCGAACTTGTCGGCGTCGGTGATGCGGCTGGTCGGATAGACGTATTGCTGGTTGTTGACCAGGGACAGGTTGACCGCCGGGACCGTGTCCAGGTAGGCGATCCCGAAGAAGGGGCCCACCCCGCTGAAGATGTAGGCCAGGTTCCGACCCGCGTCGGTGTTGCCCAGGTTGGTCGCGGAATCCCCGATGTCGAAGTCGCAGAAGACCCCCGCATACAGGCCGGTCACCGGAGTCTGGCCCTGGTTGGTCAGGGTGTACTTGAGGATGACGAAATCCTCGTTGGGGGACCCCGAGAAGGCGTAGGAATTCTGCTCCACCTTCAGGGGCATGGGACTGGTGTGGCCTCCGTCGTGGAAGACGGCGCGGAAGGTCTGGTCGCTGGACAGGGCCCCGAGATCGCGCACCCGGCCGCTGTCGTCCTTGTTGTTCGACACCACCCATTCGTGGGTTTCGGCCCCCAGCCCGTCGTAGTCGCGGTTGCAGACGTACTGCGACCCCGTCCCCGCCCAGAACGAGCCGATGAACAGGTTGCTGAGGCCGCCGCGGACGCCCATGCCGTCGCCGTCGGCGCCGTCCTGCCCCATGTAGCCCAGCACCCCCTGGTCGGTGACGGTCAGGTAGACGTGGCCCACGTCGTGGGTGCGGAACTCCGGCAGCCCGACGTACCAGGGGATGTCGAAGGTCCGGACGAAATCCCCCGAGGAGACGGTCAGGACCAGGGTGAAGGGATAGCCCTGGGGCGCCTCGGTATCGACTTCCAGGGCGAAGGGGTCGTTCTGGTTGTCGCCCATGGCCCCGCCGGCGGCGATGGCCTCGAAGGTCCCTTCCCCGTCGGTCACCGTGACGTGGTCGTTGGGCAGCACGCCCAGGGTGGCGGAGATCCCTCCCGCCGCGGTCCCCGGGCTGCTGTTCAGGAGCTGGAAGGCCACCAGGCTGGTCTCGCCCGGATCGAGGGTCATGTCGCCGGGGAAGTCGGGCAGGATCCCCGCGAAGTTGAGGTTGGGGGACAGCCCCGCCGGCACGGCGTTCACCGCGGCCCAGGCGTTGATCTGGCCCGAGCCGAAGACGTTGTCCTTGCCCGCGAAGCCCAGGTCACGGGCGGTCACCTCCAGCAGGGAATCCAGACCCGCCGGGGACAGCGAGGGGTTCTTCTCGAGCATCAGCGCGGCCACCCCGGCCACGTGAGGGCAGGCCATGGAGGTGCCCGTCCAGGTGTTGCCGCTGTATCCGCTGGGGATGACCAGGGAGTTGACGTTCGCCCCCGGCGCCACGACGTCGGGCTTGGTCAGCCCGGGGCCCGGGTTGTAGGCCCAGTCGTTCCAGGGGTCGACGTCGCCCCAGTGCGCGGGGCCCTGGCTCGATCCCAGGTAGATGGAATCGCTCTGGAAGTTGGTGGCGCCCACCGTCAGGACCCCGCCGGTGCTGCTGTACGGCACGGGCAAGGCGTTCCAGGGCGCCGGCACGCGGGCGCTCAGGCTCAGCTCGATGGGGGGATCGTACAGGATGTGGTCGTTGCCCGCGGAGTTGACCAGCAGCACGCCCGCATCCCGGATGTTGTTGCAGTTGATGCGCTCGTTGCGCATGAAGATGGGAGCGATGTTGCCGGGAATCCCCAGCGACATGGTGATGATGCGGGCGCCGTTCTCGACGCAGTACTGCTCGGCGGCCCAGATCATGCCCAGGCTTCCCCCCAGCCCGTTGTCCTGCCACACCTTGCAGCCCATCACGCGGGCGCCCGGCGCCACGCCGGTCAGGGTGCCCCCCGAGCCGTCGCCCACCACGCTGCCGGCGGTGTGGGTGCCGTGGCCCGGGTCGGCGGAATCGTCGTTGGGGTCGTTGTCGTCCGCGCCGAAATCCCACCCGTGGACGTCGTCCACGAAGCCGTTGGCGTCGTCGTCGATGCCGTTGCCCGGGACCTCCCCCTCGTTGGTCCACAACCGGTTCGCCAGGTCGGGGTGGGTCAGGTAGATGCCCGTGTCGATGTGCCCGACCACGATCCCCTGACCGGTGATGCCCAGCTCGTTCCACACCCGGTCGGCGTCGATGTACTTCACGCTCCAGACCGTATCGACGGCGGCGGCGGTCTTCCTCGCGAGTCCGGGCGCGGCAGTCCCCCTGGCCGCGTCGGTCAGCTTGAAGATCCGGTCCTCGTGCATCACCGCCGCATCGGGCAGCTGGGCAAGGGCTTCGATCACCGCCGGAGTCGCCGTGAAGGCCACGGCCCCCGCCAGGTAGAGGGCATGGACGCGTCCCACCTGACCGGCCCAGCGGGGATCCTCCAGTTCGGCCAGAACGCTGCGCTGGACCTCATGGGCCTCCTGCTTGAGAGCCTGCAGGACGGCGCCCCGCTTCCCGGCGGGATCCAGCCGGTCCAGATCGCCCACCAGGTCGCCGGCTGCGGCCGGATCATCGAACACCAGCAGGACCGGAACCTTGCCGGAATAGGTCTTGGCCGCCAGGGCGGCGCTCAGGCCCGGATCGATGGTCACGGCCCCGGCCGGATCGCCGGACAGCAACACGGGCACCAGGACCAGGATGGACAGGGTGGCGGCGAACCGTTTCATCAAACATCCCCCGGGGGGTATGGGCGTCCAGGGCTGTGACGGAGGGGGCCCCGGTCGGGGCCCCACATCAGGATATGAAAAATCCGGGCATTCATCAACGGGGGCGGCGCAGTTCCTGGGCCGGGGCTATCCCGCCTCGCCCTGCCGCCGGATGTGGAATTCGCTGGTGATTTCGGCGGTCTTCCGCAGCATGGCCGAAGCGGAACAGAAGGTGCTCTCGGACAGGTCGATGGCGTGGGCGACCTTCCCGGGGTCCAGGTCCCCGGTCAGCTCGAAGGTCAGGTGGATCTTCGTGTAGACCTTGGGGTGGTTCTCGGCCCGCTCCCAGGTCGCCGACACCTCCAGTCCTTCGAGGGGCTGGCGCATCCTCTTCAGGATGCTGGTCACGTCGACCCCGGTGCAGCCGATCAGGCCCATGATCAGCAGTTCCATGGGGGAGGGCGCGGTGCCGCCGCCCCCGTGTTCCTCCGGCGCGTCGGTGACCAGGGCGTGGCCCGTGCCCGAGCGGTGGACGAAGCGCATCCCCCCGGTCCAGGTGGCGGTCATGCGGTCGGCGGTGGCCATCGATGTCCTCCCTCAGGTCCCTTCGCCGTTCCCGTTGTGCGGCCGCGGCCGGTGCAATAGCCTCACATAGCGGGGCGGATCCAGGACTTCCATGCGTTTCATCAGCGCGTTGATCTCGGCCCCCAGCAGGAACACCAGGCCGGAAATCCACAGCCAGATCATCAGGATGACCACCGCGGCCAGGGAGCCGTAGGTGGTGTTGTACTGCCCGAAATTGGCCAGGAAGATGCGGAACCCCTGCGAGGCCGTCATCCACAGCACCGTGGCGGTCAGGGCTCCGGGCAGGATCCAGCGGAACTTCTGCTTGGCCTCCGGCGCGATGTAGTACAGGACGGAGAGGGCCAGGAGGTTCAGCCCGAAGGCCATCGGCAGCCGGATGCTGGTCCAGAAGGTGTTGGTCTCGCTGGCGATGCCCATGAACTCGAAGATCTGCTGGGTGTACTTGGGCCCGACCAGGATGATGGTCATGGCCATCAGCCACAGGCCCGACAGCACGAGCACCAGCGCGATCGACAGGATCTTCTGGCTGACGATGTTCCGGCGCTGGTGGATGTTGTAGGCCCGGTTGATGGTGGTGATGAGCGCCCCGACGGCCATGCTGGCGCCCCACAGGGAGGCCAGCAGACCGAAGCTGAGCAGGCCCTGGTTTCGTTCCGGCAGGAGACTGAGCACGGTGTTGGTGACGTAGTTGGCGGCCTCATCCGGCATCTGTTCCTTGAGGGCCTTCAGCAGCTCGGGCTGAAGGGTCTCGCCGATGGGCAGGGTCCCGACCACGCTCAGCAGGAAGATCATGAAGGGGAACAGACCCAGCATGGTGTAGAAGGCGATCTGGGCCGCCATTCCCATGCAGTCGTCGTAACCCATCTCCCGCTGGAGCCGGATCAGGAACAGCCAGGATTTCTTGATTTGCCGGGAAATGCTCATAGCCGGGATAGGATGGGGTTTCGGAGAACGGAAATCAATGGTCTTGTTGATATTGCGGCCGGCACGCAACCCGGGACCCGGAAATTGCGAAAGACAGGGTCGGCGGCCCCGATCCCGACCAAGGAGACCACCGTGAGAGATCCCCGCCGCTTCATCCGGCCCGCCCTGATCGTCATGACCCTCCCCATCCTCCTGACCCCCGCGCCGGCGCCGGCCTCAGGCCCCGGACCCGTCCCCGGCGACCTGATCACCGCAGCCCGCACCGGCGACACCCATGCCGCCCACCGGCTCCTTCAGGATCCGGGGACCGATCCGGCCGCCGTCGACGCCTGGGGTTACACCGCCCTGCACTGGGCCGCCATCCGGGCCCACCGGGACATCGCGGCCGAACTCCTGGATCACGGGGCTCCGGTGGACGCGATTGGAGGCGACGGCGGGTCGCCCCTGCACTGGGCCTGCCACCATGACCGTCCGGACATCGTCGGTCGCATGCTCGGCGCAGGCGCCGATCCCGCCCTGAGCAACCAGTGGGGACGCACTCCCTTGCACGTGGCCGTGCGCCGGGGCTGCCTGAAGACGGCCGTCCTGCTGCTGGACCGCGGCGCCCCCCTCCAGGCCCCCACCAAGGAAGGCTGGACACCCCTGCACGTCGCCCGGATCAGCGGCCAGACGGCCCTGGCGGACCTGTTGCTGTCCCGGGGGGCCGATCCCGCCGCTCGTGACGCCGACGGCCGGACTCCGGCCGATCTGGCGCGGACCCGGCCCCGCGAATGGGAGACCTTCACGGCCGACCCCGACGACTACGTGGGGGCCTACGAGCTGGAAGGCGGCGGGCACATGCTGGTCTGGTTCGCGGACGGGGCCCTGCGCCTGCGGGACTTCGCCGACGACACCCTCTACGCCACCGGTCCGGACAGCTTCTTCTGCCGCCAGGAACCCTGGCCGGTGGTCTTCCGGCGGGACTCATCCGGCCGGGTGGCCGGGATCGAGGTGGCCTTCCTGCGGCGCACCGTCACCGGAACCCGGCAGGAGGAGCCCCGGTACGTGGGATCGGCCGCCTGCCGGGAATGCCACTCCGGCGGGGAGCACGGCGACCCCTACGTGACCTGGCTGCAGAGCCGCCACGCGGGCGCCTACTGGCGCCTGGCCACCGGGTGGGCCGGATTCCTGGCCGAACGGCGTCCCCAGCACCGGGACATCACCGATCCCATCGCCGAACGGCGGTGCCTCATGTGCCACCACACGGCCGCCCAGGACTCCCGGGCCCTGACCACGGTGGGCTTCTCCGTGTCCGAGGGCGTGGGCTGCGAGGAGTGCCACGGGCCGGGATCCCTGTATCTGGATGCGGAGGTGATGGCCGACCGGGATGCCTTCCTGGCCGCGGGCGGGGTGGTCCCGGGCCCCGACGTCTGCCGCCGCTGCCACCGGAACCCCGAATTCGACGCCGAGGCGGCCCTGGCCGGATTCACCCATCGCCTCGAATGACGGGGGGCAGATGACCGGGCCGGGCTTGGCCTGTTGGCCCTGCCGTCCTATAGTTGTTCCTTCGATCCCGACCCGCGAACGCCCCGCCAAGGAGTTCATTTCATGAAGACCGTGCTGACCGCGTTGATCTGCCTGCTCGCCCTGCCCCTGGCCGGCCTGGCCGACGAGACCCCGCCCGGACCCGCGCCGGTTCCGGTGACCGAGGTGCTCGTGTCCGATCCCCTGCCCCTGCTCTTGCCGGCCTTCCACGACGCCGACCTGGCCGGGGTCAAGGTCAAGGATCTCTTCGAAGCCATGCCCTTCGCCTTCGGCGCCGATACGCCGCGGGACGGGAGCGCCTTCCCCGGCCCCGACGGCCGCGACACGACCTGGAAGAAGTCCGGGTCCGGCGAGGGGATCTTCGGATGGGCGGCGCCCGAAGGGCCCGAGGTGCGCTACCTGGCCTTCTACGTGGACGCCGATCGCTGGGGGAAGGTGACCCTGGAGGTGACCACCGGCCGGCCGGTGAAGGCCGCCCTGGACGGCGAGGCCGTGGCGCTGACCGACAAGGACGGCGTCAGCTCCGGCGAGCTCACCCTGACCATCGGCAAGCACATGGTCTGCCTGCGCACCCTGGGCGATCCCGCCGCCGAGGGCGACTGGTCGGTCGGCCTGGCCCTGAAGGCGGCCACCGATGCGCCTGCCGCGCCGCTCGTGACGACGGTCGATCCCACCCGTCACGTGGACATCCACGACATCCTCGATGCGCCACGCATCTCCGACGTGGAACTTTCCCCGGACGGGTCCCTGGCCGCGGTGTCGCTGGGCGAGTACCGCGACGGGAAGAACCGGGAACAGTGGCTGGAGATCCGCAGCACCGACGACGGCCGCCTGATCTCCTACTGGCGCAGCCAGAGCACCCTGTCCCGGCTGCAGTGGCATCCCGCCGGGACCAGGCTGTCGTGGCAGACCACGCAGGACGGCAAGGCGACCATCTGGCTGTTCGATCTGACCGCCGGAACCGCCTCCCCCGTCCTGGAGGACGTGGACAAGCTGGGCTCCTGGCGCTGGGCCCCCGACGGCCGGTCCATCGTCTACGAGATCAACCGCGAGCCCGAGGCGGACAAGCGGAAGGTCAAGCGGATCGCGCATCCGGCCGACCGCCAGTCCTGGTACCGCAACCGGTCCCACCTCGAGCAGATCTTCGTGCCCGGGGGCGTCAGCCGGCGGTTGACCGCCGGCCCCGTGAGCCCGGAGAGCTGGAGCCTGAGCGATGACGGCAAGCATCTGCTGTTCTTCACCAGCGAGCCCGACCTGACCGCCCGTCCCTACTTCACCAGCACGCTGTGGCTGATGGACCTGACCACCCTGGAGACGCAGCAGATCCTGGACGACCGCTGGATCGGGGGGGCCGAGTTCAGCCCCGACGGCAAGACCCTCTGCCTGAGCGGGTCGCCGTCCGCCTTCGACGGGCTGGGCCGCAACCTGCCCGACGGCATCCAGGCCAACGATTACGGCGGGCAGCTCTACCTGTTCGACCTGGCGACCCGGACCCCCGACCCCATCACCGTGGACTTCCGCCCCGATGCCGGCTGGTTCGCCTGGTCCCGGGCCGACGGCATGATCTACGCCCGCTGCACCGACACCCAGTACAGCACCGTCTACCGGTTCAATCCCGGCAA
>JAHJTW010000244.1 GCA_018829565.1 bacterium
GATCGTCCTCGAGGAGGCACCTGGTATTCGCCAACGCTCGATGGTCCGTCACCTTGACAGCCATGTGGACCGACTCCGCCAGGGTTGGTTTGGCCCAGGCCCGCCACCTGGCCCATCGGACGCAAATGCCTAGACACGGCTATGCCCAACCCCTGCGCCCCTTCTCTCTCGAGGACACCCGCAACTACATCAGCTTCCACCTCCAGCGCGTCGACGCCGACCTCGAGCTCTTCTCCGACCCCGCCATCCAGCGCATCTTCCAGGCCACAAGAGGCCGGCCCCGCTACATCAACCAGCTCTGCCTCTACCTGCTGATTCAAGCCGCCATCTCCGGGATCGACACCATCGACGGTGACTTCGCGGCGGCCCAGATCGCAGCCCATCCCTTCTACCAACAACCTCCCGAGGCCTGAGATGTCCAACGATTCCATGCCGACTCCACCCGATTACTTGCCGGCCCCGACCCACGATGTGCTGGTGCGGTTCCCCGAACTGGCCGTCCTCGCTCTCCTTCAGCGTGTCCTCGAGATTACCCACCACGCCCTCATCGCCGCCAACCCCGAGCTTCACGCGTGCCTCGACGAGGAGCCCGGCGGACTTCCCTGGGATGCACAGGTCAAAGCTGCCAGTAACTTGCTGGACCTCGCTGGACAGACCCACGGCGCGCTCCACCATTACCGTCGCCTGCTCGCCGAGCTTGATGCGCTCGAAGCTACCTACGGCTTCCCGTTCTGACGCGCATTCATGGCCCTTGCCTCAGCGCCAATCCGGGCCACCACCGACAACACGGGACACACCAATTGGGTCTATCCCACCTGATTTACCGGATCCGATCGCCGGGATGAAAGTGGGATAGATTGACGGGACAAGACAACATGACAGCCTCTCGCACCGTTTGGGCGCGCCCGGAGCCACCGTCGTCCGGCTCCGTCTGCGGACCACGGCGACCATCCACTGGACTCTATCATCTACATGTCCAAGAATCCCAGCCTGGATTCGGTCATATGCGGTGGAACATACCCACGAGGAAGATACCCATGAGGAAGATACCCATGAGGAAGATACTCGCAGGCCTCGCCGTCGGGCTCCTCTTCAGCTGCAAACAAGCCCCTCCTTCGACAAGGGCGACCAGGGCCGCCAGCGCGACCAGGGCCGCCGCCACCAGCTCAGCTGCCCCGGACGCTGCGGATGCACCGAAGATCCCGGGGCCGGCCGTCGCGTCCGCTCCCGTCCCCCGACCCCGGCAGTGCGTTGATGTGCCGGTCAAGAAGCAGCGACCTCGAAGGATCTGGAGCCGCCGCCGGGCGCGGCCTTCGAAGAAGGCCCCTCCCATGTCGAGCGCGCGCCTGTCCGACGACGCTCTCGTCGGCGGCGCGGGCGCACAATCGGCCCGGCCGGCCCAGGCACCGCCCCGCGCCGACTCAAATCGTGGAGGCGCTGCTCGACGGCGCCCTGCTCGGCCGGGGCCGGCCAGGGGGCTGGTGCGCTACCTCTCCGCCGATGACTCGAACTCCGAGGCCTCTCCGGTGGTGGCCCGCCAGCTCGTCCGCGCCGGGCGGTACGTCCCTCCGGCCATGATCCGGAGCTACGAGTTTCTCAACCACGCGACGTTCGACTACCCCCCGCCTCCCGCCGGCCAGGAGGTTGCGCTGTACCCCGAGATCCGCCCGACCGGGACGCCAGGACGATACTCGTTGCAGATCGCCGTGCGCGGGCCGGAGCGGACGCTGGACCAGATGAAGCCGCTCTCCGCCGTGGTGCTGCTCGACGTGTCCGGCTCGATGGCGGGCGAATCGATAGGTCTGGCGCGGGAGTTCCTGTATGGCTTCACCGGGCGGCTGCGCCCCGGTGATCGCCTGTCCCTGGTCACGGTGGCCCGCGAGGCGAACACCCTGCTGGACAACGTCGAGGTCGGCACGGACACGCCAGGCCAGGTCCGGGCGGCGCTGGAGAAGATCCGCGTCAGCGATGTGACCAACCTCGACCTCGGCCTCAAGCGCGCCTTCGAGCTCGCGGCCGCCGCTCACACCCCGGAGCGTCCGGCGCGGGTGATCGTCGTCAGCGACGGAGCCGCAAATGCAGGGCGCCGGGCGAAGAAGCTGATCGCGCGTCATGCGCGGGACGCAGATGCCCGGGGGATCTACCTCACCGGGGTGGGGCTCGGCGCAGGCTTCGACGACAGCCTGATGGACGACCTCACCGACAAGGGGCGGGGCGCCTACGTCTTCCTCGACGGCCACGAGGAGATCGCCCGGCTGCTCGAGCCGCGGCAGTTCGTCGCCACCTTCGACGTCGCGGTCAAGGACGTACGCCTCAAGCAGGTTCTCCCTCCTGGCTGGTCCATCGCGGCTTTCCACGGCGAGCAGATCTCGGCTCGAAAGTCGAAGGTCGTTCCCCAGTACCTCGGGCCGAACGACCAGATGATCTACCACCTCGTGGTCACCACGCCCAGGCCGGAGGACGCCTCCGCGCAACGCTTCGAGTTCGAGGCCGAGTACCGCCCGATCGGCGGCGAGGCGCGGGTCATCAAGGCCCAGACGACCTTCGCCGAGATGCTGGCCCGCTCCCGGCGCGTGGCCAAGGGCGATGCGATCGTCCGCTACGCCGAGGCTTTCAAGGCGGTTCGTCACCCCCTCCTCGGCAAGCATCGCGAGACGAACCTCGTTGCCTGGGACGCGGCGCTCGCCGAGGTGAAGACCCTGGCCGATGGCGTCGCCGGCGGCAAGGACGGGGATCTGACCGAGGTGCTGGCCCTGATGCGCCGATATCGCAAGACCCTGGACGAGGGGGAGGCGGCGCTGCAGGCCTGCGATCGCGAGATCGATTCGCCGCCGGTGGTCCTGGGCATCGATCCGGCCCATGTCAGGGAGGTCATCATCCGCGGCGTCCGGCCCGGGCGAGCGATCAAGGCGCTGGCGCGCCTGCGTCGTTCGAACCGGCTGCTCCCGCTTCAGGGCGCCCGTTTTCTGGCGATGGGCACCGGCCCGGTGGGTGCACGCCACCCGGCGAGCACCGGGGAGCTTGGCTACGCCGAGCTGCGCGATCCGGCCCCCCGCTACAACGGGTACAGGCGACTGCGGGGCAGGGGCGATCCGGTCTGGGACGTGCACCAGGTCGCGATTCGAATGCAGGCGCCGCCGGGGACAAGGAGCTTCTCCTTCGACTTCAACTACTTCTCGGCGGAGTACCCGGAGTTTCTGAACCAGGACTACAACGACACCTTCTACGCCATCCTCGAGGCGCCGTCGACCAACAACGGCAAGTCCACGAACATCTCCTTCGATCCGCGCCGCCGCTCGATCGAGGTGGACAACAACTACTTCGAGAACGCGTTCCATCCGATCCCCAACACCGGAACAGGCTTCGACCGGGACGGCTCCACTGGATGGTTGCGAACGAGCTGGCCGATCGAGGGAGGTGAGACCTTCACCCTCACCTTCTCGATCCACGACGAGGGCGACGGCATCTACGACTCGCTGGTCATCCTGGACAACTTCCGATTTCACGAACACCCGGCCGTCGGCAACACCGACCCGCTTAATTGAGTCGCGCGCCCGCAGCTCGCCCGCGTGAGCCGGTCCGCGCTGCGACCGATCCAGGCGCTGCTGCCAGCGCTCGCGCTGATCGATACGGCCGGGTTCACCCGCCGCCTGATCAGCGGCCCCGTTGAGCCCGGCCTGCTGCAGGGCTACCTGGACCAGCTTGGCGAGGCCGCCGAGTGGTCGGTGCTGCCTGGCTCGTCTGTTGTAGCTCGTCTGGTGTAGCTCGTCTGGTGTAGCTCGTCTGGTGTAGCTGACATCTGTAGCTGACATCTGGTGTAGCTCGTCTGTTCTGTGCTCCCCTGGCGTGCTACAATGGACCGGCGCAGGGATGGAGGTGCCGGGATGCGGGTGTGTTGGGTCGCCGTCGTTTTCATCGCGCAGCTGGGATGCGGCGGGAGGACGAGCCTGCTCTTCGGCCCGGGCCGCGACGCGGCCCCGGAGGCCGGCGCCCTCGCGGACGCGCGCGTCGACCAGGGGGCGGGCGATCTGCCGGTGACCTGGCCCGACCTGACCGCGCCTGACCAGGCCTCCGCGGACCTGCCGCCACCCAAGCCCTGGGTCGTCACCGCGGCCACGCCCGGCTTTTCGGCGCACGTCGTCGGCGAGGGGGTGGCCACCGACAGCGTGGGGAACGCCCACGTCGTCGGGACCTATATGGGCAAGGCGACCTTCGGCACGACCCTGGTGGACTTCGCCGGGATCAGGGACGTGTTCGCCGTCAAGGTCAGCCCGGCCGGGGCGTTCGCGTGGATCACGGCGGACGGCGGGACCGGAAGTGAGTGGGGGCGCGCCATCGCGGTGGCCAGCGACGGCGGCGTGGTCATCGCTGGCGAGTACAGCCAGCTGCTGGGGTTCGGCCCCGGCACCATCGGCCCGCTGGGGGGCTACGTCGACCTCTTCGTGGCCAGGCTGAGCCCCGCGGGCACGATCCAGTGGGTGCAGGCGCTGGGCGGCCTCGCGTACGAGAACGTCCGCGCCGTCGCCGTGGACGCCACGGGCAACATCTTCCTCGCCGCCGTGTTCTCGTCGTCGATGACGGTGGCCGGCGCGACCCACACTGCCAAGGGGGATCCCGACCTGATCGTGATCAAGCTGAGCCCGGCGGGCCAGGCGCTCTGGGCCGTGTCGGCAGGGAGCACGGGCTACGACCGGATTGGCGGCGTCGCGGCGGACGGAGCCGGGGGCTGCGTCTTCGGCGGGACCTTCACCGGCCAGGCGACGCTGGGGGGCAAGACGATCCAGGGCGGCTGCGTGGTCCGGCTCGACAGCGACGGCGCCGTGCTCTGGATCGCCGCGCCGACGGGCACCGTCAGCGTCGACGACCTGGCGCGGGACAAGGCCGGCAACGTCCACGTCGCGGGCAGCTACGGCGGCACGGCCTCGTTCGGCGGCGTCAGCCTCACGGCGCCCGCCGTCGGCACGGATCACACCTACGCGGCCAGGCTCGCCCCGGGTGGCGGCTTCATCTGGGCCAGCTGGGTGGGCCGCTCAAACATGGTCGTCTTCCAGGGCCTGAGCGCCCATCCCCGCCGCATCGCGCTCGACGCCGCGGGCAACAGCTACGTCGCGGGGATCTTCGGCCAGAGCGTGCCGTACGGCTTCACCACCCTGACCAGCGCGGGGGGCCGCGACATCGTCGTGGTCAAGGTCGGCCCCGGCGGCAAGCTGCTGTGGGCGGTGGGCGCCGGCGGGCCGCAGGACGACACCTGCGGCGGCGTGGCCTCGGATCCGGCGGGCAACCTCTTCGTCACGGGGGGGTTCGTGGGCCAGGCCGTCTTCGGCACGCAAACCGTCGTGGCCCAGGGGTACGAGGACCTGTTCCTCTGGCGGATCCCGGCGCCCGGGCTCTGAGCCAGGACCTGGCCGCAAATAACTTGAAAACGACGGACCGTCCCCACTCC
>JAHJTW010000245.1 GCA_018829565.1 bacterium
CGACCACGATCAGACGGCCTTCCCCCTGACGGGCGAACACCTCTCGGTGGACTGCGTGAGCTGCCACACGGCGGGCTACACGGGCACCCCGACCGCCTGCGAGTCCTGCCATCTCGATGACTACAACGGGACCACGGACCCCGATCACGCCGGCAGCAGCTTCCCCCTGGACTGCGCGCAGTGCCATGCGACCACCGGCTGGGAGGGCGCGGGGATCGACCACGATCAGACCGCGTTCCCATTGACCGGGGAACACGTTACCGTGGACTGCGCGAGCTGCCACACGAGCGGCTACACGGGCACCCCGACCGCCTGCGAGTCCTGCCACCTCGACGACTACAACGGGACCACCGACCCCGATCATGCCGGGTCCGGGTTCCCCCTGGACTGCGCCCAGTGCCACCAGACCACCGGGTGGGATGGCGGAGAAATCGACCACGACCTCACGGCCTTTCCCCTCACCGGGGCCCACACGACCGTCGATTGCGCCGGTTGCCACACGAGCGGCTATACCGGCACGTCGACCCTGTGCCAGTCGTGTCACATGGACGACTACACCGGAACCACCGACCCCGATCATGCGAGCCTGGGATTTTCCCTGAGCTGTTCGCAGTGTCATGAAACCGCCGGGTGGGACGGCGCGACGATCAACCACAACCTGACCGCATTCCCCTTGACGGGATCCCACCAGGTCGTGGACTGCGCGAGCTGCCACACCGCGGGTTACACGGGCACCCCCACCGCCTGCGAGGCCTGCCACCTCGACGACTACAACGGGGCCGCGGATCCCGATCACGTGGGCAGCAGCTTCCCCCTGGACTGCGCGCAATGCCATGAGACCACGGGCTGGGAGGGCGCCCTGATCGACCACGACCAGACGGCGTTTCCATTGACCGGCGAGCACGTCACCGTGGACTGCGCGAGTTGCCACACCGCGGGTTACACGGGCACTCCCACCGCCTGCGAGGCCTGCCATCTCGACGACTACAACGCGACCACGGATCCCGACCACGCCGGCAGCGGCTTCCCCCTGGACTGCGCGCAATGCCACCAGACCACGGGCTGGGACGGTGCCCAGGTCGATCACGATCTCACTGGATTCCCCCTGACGGGCGAGCACACTGCAGCCAGCTGCCTGGATTGCCACAGCGATGGCTACACCGGCACTCCATCTGCCTGCGAGGCCTGTCACCTGGACGATTACAACGGGGCAGCGAACCCCAATCACGCCGCCGGCGGTTTTCCCCTCGATTGCGCGCAGTGCCATACCCCCAGCGGATGGGTGCCCAGCACCTTCGACCACGAACCCCTGTTCCCCATCACCTCCGGGACGCACCGCGGGGTATGGAACACCTGTACGGATTGCCACATGACGCCGACGGACTTCTCCCAGTTCGAGTGCATCTTCTGCCACGAACACAACCGGACCGACACCGACAATGATCACAGCGAAGTGGGCGGATACGTCTACCAGAGCCAGGCCTGCTACTTCTGTCATCCGCGGGGGAACAGCTGATGAAACGGCGCCTGTTTTCCCTCATCCTGGCCTTCGCCGCTCTTGCGGCAGCATCACCGGGCGGCGCCGGAACGGTGACCGCCAGGATCCGGTACGTCAGCTCCGAGCATTTCTACATCGACGCCGGTGCGGCCCAGGGTTTGCAGGCCGGCATGACGGCGGAGGTGCAGCGCAACGGCACGACCATCGGCGTCCTCGAGGTGCTTCACGTCGCGGACCATTCGGCGTCCTGCCGGCTGGTGGGAGAGGCCACGCCCCCCGAGGTCGGCGACGAGGTCTCGATCACCGTCGCAGAGGAAGACGCCGGGGAGGCGGAGGTCCCCGGGACTCCCGCCCTCGTGTCCCGGGTCCGCACCTTTCCCGCGACCGTGGACGACGATAAGGAAACGCCCCCCCGCGAACTGAAAGGTTCGCTGGGGATGACCTGGGACCACACCGAAGGCGGCGGAGACAACGATTACCGGACCGACTACTGGTCGCTCCCCTTCCGGCTCGAGGTCGAGGGCCTGGGAAGGGGCTGGGACCTGCGGACAAGGGGGTCTCTCAGGCGCTTCGAGCGGTCAGGCTATTCTTCCTCCACCCCATCGGGGGAGTGGCGGAACCGGATCCGCGAGGTTGCCCTCGTCCACGACGACCCCGAGGCCGACTGGAACGTGGCCCTGGGCCGGGTGCGCTCACGGGCCACGGCTACAGCGGGACCGTTCGACGGGTTCCACGCCGAGCGGCGGGCCGGATCCGGGTCGTATCTCGGCGCCTTCGGGGGATTCGCACCGGAGTGGGGCACCCTGGCCTTCGGGACCGACGACCACGTCCTGGGCCTGACCTTCCGCCGGCGCCTGCGGACCGAGTCGGGACGGTTCCTGGATTTCCACCTGGCGGGCATCGGGCGCTACCGCAGCGGCGAGATCAGCCGCGAGTACCTGACCTGGACCGCATCCTGGCGCAACGGGACCCGCGTGAGCCTGCTGCAGGCCGGGGAAGTCGATCTGAACCGGGGATGGCGCAAGGACGCCCGGGGCGCCTCATCCCTGGACTTGACCAGCGTCTCCCTGACCGGACGCCTGCAGGTGTCCCGTCTGCTGGCTGTGGATCTCGGGTTCGACGACCGGGACCTCGTGCGCACCTGGGAGTCGCGCTCCCTGCCCGACAGTCTCTTCGAGGATTCGGGGCGGCGGGGCTGGCGGGCCGGGGCCGACCTCCGGTTCAAGGGCGGCGTCCGGCTGTCGGCATCGGGCAGCCTGCGCCGGGATGACCGGCTGGACGCGGACGTGACCTCGTGGAACTCCAGGTTCTTCGTTCCCCGCCTGGCCGGATCGGACCTGGCGCTGAACGCCATGGTGAGGGGCTTCGATGGTCCCTACCTGAAGGGCTGGGCTCCCCAGGCCGGGCTGACCACTCGCCTGGCCGGCAGCCGGGTGGGGCTGACCGGGGGCGGGTACTTCTACCAGGGGGTCGCCGGCGCCGAGGACCGGTCCAACACCTGGTCCGAGGTGCGCTGGTCGCGGGATCTTTCCCCGGCCTGGTCGGCGACCGCCGAGTACCGCAAGGACTGGGGCGACGACATCGTGGGCAATCGCTGGTGGCTGGAAGTCCGCCACCGGTTCTGACCGGGGACGTCATGGAAACTCTGCTGATCTGGACGGTGGTTCTGCTGGGCGTGGGGGTCGGGGTGACCGTCTACACGGTCCGGTTCCGCCGCCAGCGCGAGGCCTCATCGCGCCGCCTCCAGCAGAACCGGGAACTGGGGATGGACCGCGCCAGCGGCCAGTATCCCCTGGTGGATGCCGGCGCCTGCATCGGCTGCGGCACCTGCATCGACGCCTGCCCCGAGGGCGACGTGCTGGGCATCGTCTCCGGCCGGGCGGTGGTCATCAACGGGGTGCGCTGCATCGGCCACGGCAAGTGCGCCGAGGCGTGCCCGGTGGGCGCCATCCAGGTCGGCCTGGGGGACATCACCAAGCGCGACGACATCCCCCTGCTGGACGAGACCAACCAGACCAGCGTCCCTGGCATCTGGATCGCCGGCGAACTCAGCGGTTTCGCGTTGATCCACAACGCGGTGGATCAGGGCCGCAAGGCCGCTGTCGCCGTTGCCGCGGCCCTGCAGGGAGCAGGCCCTGCGGGTTCCGGATCCCATGACCTGGTCATCGTGGGGGCAGGCCCGGCGGGGATGAGCGCGGCCCTGGTGGCCAGGGAGATGGGGTTGTCCTGCCTGGTGCTGGACCAGCAGGATCCCGGAGGCACCATCCTCCAGTATCCGCGGCGCAAGCTGGTCATGGTCCAGCCCGTGACCATTCCGGGGTACGGGAAGCTGGAACGTCTGGAGTACTCCAAGGAGGAACTGCTGGGCATCTGGCAGGAACTGCACCTCGATGCCGGCCTGGACATCCGCACCGGGATGCGGGTCACGGGCATTTCCGGGGAGGACGGCGCCTTCAGCGTGGAGACGGGCGAGGGGACCTTCGCCTGCCGCAAGGTCATCCTGGCTCTCGGCCGCCGGGGATCTCCCCGCCGGTTGAACGTGCCGGGGGAGGATCTGGCCAAGGTGGCTTACCGCCTCATCGACGCCGAGGCGTACAAGGGCAGGCGTGTGCTCGTGGTCGGAGGCGGCGACTCGGCCGTGGAGGCGGCGATGGGCCTGGCCCATCAGTCCGATTGCACGGTCACCCTGTCCTACCGCAAGCCCGAACTCCTGCGCATCAAGCAGCGGAACGCCGAGCGGATCGCCCCCCTCATCGCCGAGGGGAGGATCCGGTTCCTCGGGGGAACCACGGTGTCGGCGATCCGGTCCGACGTGGTGGCCCTGGCGGGTTCCGAGGGTCCCATCCTCGTCCCCAACGACGACGTCTTCGTCCTGGCCGGCGGCATCGCGCCCTTCGGCCTGCTCAAGGGAATGGGTGTCAGGTTCGGCGGCGACCAGCGGGACCGGGCCGTCCTGGACGCAGCAGCCGACCGGGCCGGCTGATTCATCCGGGCCAGGGGAGGAATTGCCGGATCCGGCTCCCCCGGGTATCCTGGACCCGTTCCGGAAATCCCCAGCAAAGGAAGCCGCCTTGCCCCTGGTCGTGCACCGCCATCCCCGCTGGACCGAACTGGTCCTCGAC
>JAHJTW010000246.1 GCA_018829565.1 bacterium
CCGGCTGGGCGTCTACCTGCTGAACAACATCCTGGGAGGAGGGATGAGCAGCCGCGTCTTCCAGGCCGTTCGCGAGCGGGAGGGCCTGGCCTACACGGTCTACACCTACGCCGACATGGGGCGGGACATCGGCCTGGTCAGCTGTGCGGGTTCGTGTTCCCCGGACAAGGTGGGCCGGCTGGAGGACATCATCAGGCGGGAGTACGCCGCCCTGATCTCGAGCGGGGTCAGCGCCGAGGAGCTGGACAGCAACAAGGCCCAGCTCAAGTCCCAGCTCATCTTCAGCCTCGAGGGAATCGTCAACCAGATGTACCGCTCGGCCCGCAACGAGATCTACTACGGCCGGTTCGTGCCCGTCGCCGAACTGGTCGACGAGATCGACGGGGTGACCGAGGAGGACGTCGTCGGCTGCGCCCGCCGCTACTTCGATCCCGACCGCCTGCTGGTGGCCGTCCACGGCCCGGCTCAGGCCTGACCCCCGACCCGGCGGCCCCGACGGACGCAGGCCCGGCCGCGTCGTGTCCGGCCGGGCCTGCGATCTCCCCCCGCTCCTGCGCCGGCTCAGCTCCAGGCGATGCCCGAACCGCCCAGCAGCGTCATGATCCTGGCGATCTGGCCGTCGTCGGCCACCAGGGAGGTGCGGACGAACCCGGCGCCGTACTTCCCGAACCCGCTGCCGGGTGACAGCAGGACTCCCGTGCGCGCGAAGACCTCCCTCACGAAGCCCGCGTCGTCGCCGCCGAAGGCCGCGGGAACGCGGGCCCAGATGTACATGGTCGCCGGGGGCTTGGGAACGTCCCAGCCGAGTTCCCGGTAGCCCTTGACCATCAGGTTCCGCCGCCGCAGGTAGAGCTCGCGGTTCTCCCGGCACACCCGCTGGCTGCCGGTCAGGGCCTCGACCCCGGCCATCTGGATGGCTCCGAACAGGGAGAAGTCGACGTTGCTCTTGAGCTTGCCCAGGTTGCCGATGACCTCGGCGCCGCCGGCGGCGAAGCCGATGCGCCAGCCCGCCATGTTGTGGCTCTTGCTGAGGCTCTGGAACTCCACGGCGACCTCCTTGGCTCCTTCCACCTGCAGCACGCTCGGCGGCGGATCGTCCGGATCGAACCCGAGTTCGCTGTAGGCGATGTCGCTGACCAGCATGACGCCGTTGGCGCGGCACCAGTCCACGGCCCCGGCCAGGAAGGCGAGGTCGCAGACGCCCCCGGTGGGGTTGTTGGGGTAGTTCAGGATGAGCATCCGGGCCTTGCGGGCCACCTCGGCGGGAATCCCGTCCAGGTCGGGAACGAAGCCCCGCTCTTCCCGCAGGGGCAGTTCGAAGATCTCCGCCTCGCACAGGCGCGCCGCTCCGAAGTAGGCGGGATAGCAGGGGCTGGGGATGATCACCGTGTCGCCGGTGTTCAGGTAGGCCCGCATCAGGTTGGCCAGGCCTTCCTTGGAGCCGATCAGGGGCAGGGCCTCGGTCCCGGGGTCGATCTTCACCCCGAAACGGTTGAAGTACCAGGCGCTGATGGCCTCGCGGAACCGCGGCAGCCCGTTGAAGGTGGAGTAGCGGTGGCAGTTCCAGCTGTCGTCCGCGACGGCGGTGTTCAGGGCGTGGATGATGTTGGCGGGGGGCCGTCCGTCGGGATTGCCCACGCCCAGGTCGAAGACCTCGCGCCCGGCGGCCAGGGCCTCCTCCTTCATCCTGAAGATGGTGGCGAACACGTAGGGGGGCAGGTTGGCGACCCGCTCCGCGGGCGGGATGACGAACGGGGAGGCGCTCATGGTGACCTCGCTGGAAATGGACAGATCCGGGCCGGGACGGTCACCCGCCGCGGCGTGGTGCAGGAAGAATATGCTCCGGCGGGTCGCCGGAGCAAAGGAGATTCGACCGCAGGGACGCGCGGGATCAGCCGAGGGTGAACTGGTCCTTGCCGGTATCGACGGTGTAGACCCAGCCGAGGGCCTTGACGGTGCCGAGGGTGTTGACGGGCAACTGGCCGTTGCGCACCAGCTCGGCGAGGCTTTCGGGCCACTGCCCCTCCTGGTGCCGGAACAGCCAGGCCGCGCTGACCACCTCGTTGCGGATCTGGGCGACCCTCAGGTGGCGGCCGAAGGCCGGGTCGGGAGGCTCCAGCAACGTGCCCCGGGCCCAGGCGGTCACCGCCAGGAGGGCCAGGGCCAGCAGCGTCAGGGGGGTGTTGCGCAGGCCGTACTTCAGGAAGCCCTGGCGCTTGCGGGCGCCCTGCACGGGACCGCCGTCCTCGTGGTCCTGGGGTTCGACCTTCTTGAGGATTCCCTCCTCGCACCAGTTCTTGAGCAGGTCGCGGACCACGAAGCTCTCGGCCCGGCCCTGGCGGATGATGCGGCCCAGCGGCATCCCGCCCAGCGCCAGCTCCATCACCCTGGTGCCGACCTCGCCCAGGTCGCCCGGGGGCAGGACCTTCGCGCCCTGGGCGAAGCAGATGGACTGTGACGGCAGGAATTCCTTGAGCAGGGGCTCCTCGTCCAGGCGGCGGGCCGACTCCATGAGCAGGCCCTGCACGTCATAGGAAAGCCGCCACTTCACGCCCGGAGGCGTTTCCTTGGTGGGGGCGAAGTTGTAGCGCCCGTGGCGCAGCTTCATGCCCGCGGTCACCATCTCCTGGGCGACCCCGTGCAGGGCGCGCTTCAGCTCCGCCTCGTTCATGAGACCTTCGCTGATGAGGATCTCCGTCAGGTCGAGCGAGCTGTTCGCCCGCACGTATTCGATGTGCTTCCAGTCGCCTTCCCCGAAGAAGCCGTAGGCCTGGAGGAAGGCCTCCAGGGGGTCGCGGGAGCGCGAACGGCGGTCCCGCGTGGAGATCAGGGCCCCCTTGTCGAAGACGAAGACCATCTCCCGCTGGGCCTCGAGATTCAGGAAACCGGACTTCTGCTGGCTGGCCAGCAGCTGCATGATCTCCGCCAGGTTGAAATCGCTCAGTTGGCCTTCCAGGGCCATGGCAGCCTCCTCTATCGCGCCGGGGCGCCGATCTCGTATTCGGTTTCCTTGTGGGCCGTCATGGGAATCAACGAATAGCGGTCGGGAATGCCCCGCCGCAGGTTGGCGCCGTCCCACAGGGCGAGGGCCCAGGCCAGGGTCAGCAGGGCGATGCCCCCGATCACGGCGGGATGGGACAGGCCCGGCCACAGCGCGGCAGGCAGCGGCGCCAAGCCGGGGTGGATCATCTCCACGGGCAGCAGCAGGGAGGGCTTGTCCAGCGGGGCGCCGGGATCGAAGGCCCAGCCGGCGACGGCCAGGAACGCCCCGCCCGCCACCAGGTTCAGACGGAACCAGGCGGCCACCAGGCGGCTGCTGGCCAGATGGCCGGCGCCGGGCAGGATCCTGCCCAGGCGCACGATGCGCTGGCTGTAGGCCATCCCTTCGGACCGGCTGCGGTTCTTCAGCAGGGTCGCCAGGATCATGTCGCTCTGGGCCCGCTGGGCGATCTCTCCGCACTGCGCGCACATCCAGGCCCCGTCGCGGACCTTGCAGCAGGTGCGGCACAGGGGGATGCCGCAGTTCTCGCACTCCTTGCGGTCCTTCTGGCCGCCGCGTCCCATCATGAACAACAGGGCGATGACCAGCGGGCCTCCGACCACCGCATAAAGCGGCAGGGGCGGCGCTCCCAGCAGGGGACGCCAGGAGGCGAAGGTGATTTCCAGGGGGTAGTTCGCAGCCTCGGCCCGGCAGGCGGCCCGGAACTCGCCCGCGGTCAGGGGGGGATAGACCACGGGGGAATAGCCGGCCGCGGCCTGCCTCTCGGCGGCCTCACCCGGGTCGAATCCGGACTGGCGGGCCATTTCCATGGCCTCGGTGGCCTCGGGCACGAACAGCTTCTTGAAGTAGACCTGGGCGAGGTTGTAGTGCACTTCACCGGACCGGGGATGGTGTTCCATGGTCCGCTGGTAGATGGAGACGGCGGCGTCAAGACGCCCGCGGAAATAGGTGTTGTTGCCCAGGCCGATCCCGGCGGCGAGGTTGGCGGGGTCGTTCGCCAGGACTTCCTCGAAGAGCCGACTGCTCTCCTGGTACTGCCCCCGCCGAGCTTCCTGGATGGCCAGGGCGACGTTCAGGCGGTTCCGGCGTGTCTGGTCGGTGGCCTCGTCGAGCCGGCGTTCCAGTTCGGCGGTGATCAGCGGCGAGGGCGGCATCCTGCAGGCGGAATCCAGCAGCATGACCTCGCTGTCCGGGTCGAGGGTGGGGACGGCCTGGCGCAGGACGGGCCAGGAGGGGAACACCAGGACCAGGGCGACGAGCCAGGCGCCGAGCAGGAGCCAGCGGCCCCGGCCCGCGGCCTTGATGACCAGGGGCAGGGAGACGATGGCCAGGAAGCCCAGCCAGCCCGGCCGCAGCGCGAGCGTCAGGAAGGGGAGCAGCAGCGGCAACAGGAGCAGGGGCGGATGAGCCCGGTTCCGGAAGAGCAGGGCGGCGGCATCGTGGGCGAGGTAGCGCCAGCGGGCCAGATAGAAGCCCAGAACCAGGACGGTCCAGAAGATGGCCGTGGCCAGGATTCCGGCCGCCTGCAGGGAGATCAGGGTCTGCCCCTGCGCCACCGGGTTGTGGAGCAGCGCCTGGAGGGAGGCCGGCAGGGACCGGAAGAAGGTGCGGGCGTCGAAGACCTTCAGGGCCTGCATGCCCTGCCACCAGTAGTATCCGGGCTGACCG
>JAHJTW010000247.1 GCA_018829565.1 bacterium
GAACAGGGACAGGCTGCGGGGGCGGCCGCCCCGATTGGTCACCCGGATCCGCGCGGCGCGGACCGGATCGGTCTTCGCGACGAAGACCAGGGTCTCGATCTCGAGGTCACGCAGGGGTCCCATGTCCGGCGTCCGGAGACAGCGGCTGTACCCCAGGCCGTGGCGCATCTCGTAGCGGCCGCCGGCCGGGATGGGTCCGGGCAGGCAGGAACAGTAGGCGCCGGATCCGTTGTCGCGCAGGTACAGCGCCTGGCCGTGGGGATCGAGAACCGGATCGTTGAACCAGGGGGTGAGCCGGTGTTCGCGGCTGTTGCCGCTCCAGGTGCAACCGGCGCCGGTCTCGCTGACGATGCAACCCAGTTCCTCGTTGGCCAGGACGTTGGTCCAGGGGCAGGGGGGAACCCGCAGGGTGCCGTCCGGCCGGCATTCCAGCCCGATGACGTATTCCCCGGCCTCGGCATGGAAACCCCCGAATCCGTTGAAGAACTGCAGCGCGGCCCCCTCCGGGGGGGCCGCTTTCCTGGTCGTTTCCCCTTCAGCCGCGATCCGTGGAGTGTTTGAAACCGATTTCAAGGGGAATCGGCCAGCCTCGCACAAGCCCGCCCCGGCCACCAGGTCGATCGCCTCCCCGCGGTCGGGGGCGACACCCAGCAGGAATGTCAGGGTGGCCGAGGCCCCCGGCTCCAGGCGCACCTCCCGCCGCAGGCTCACGACCGGATCCAGGACGTTGCCGACGGTGCCGCTCAGCGGGGCCCGGGACAGGAGGGCGGCCGGGCGGGCCGGGTGCCTGCCGCGACCGAAGAACCGGGCCCGGTCGGTCTCCCATTCCACCGGTCGGGCGACCGATCCCGGCGCATCCGGAGGTTCCGGTCCGACGAGGGCGTGGACCAGGACGGGGTGGCGCTCATCGGCACCCCGGGGTCTGCGGCGCACCAGCAGCAGGCCCGCCCCCTCCCCGGGAAGGTACTCGGTCTGGAGGAACAGCTTGGAGAAGACCGGGTGGGAGGCGTGGGCTTCAGGATGGTTCAGGACCACCTCGGCCAGGGAGGTCACCTCCAGATGGCGGGGAGCGTCCGTCCCGTTGGTCAGGGTCAGCCGCCGGATCTCGCAGGCCAGGCCGGGGACAAGGGTCACTTCCATGCGGGCGGCGACCCCGTCGCGATCGTCCAGGAGGGTGATCCGGCCGGGCTCGTTCCGGCAGGCCCCGTCGCCCGGATCGTCTCCCAGGGCACGGAAACGGCCGGTTTCGCGGTCCCTGACGAAGAACAGCAAACCCTCCCGCACCCGGCCGCCCTCGGCGGTCCGGTGGGTCAGGGCGAGGGAGGAGTCGGGGCCCTCCAGCAGGGAGGATCCGGAGCCGTCCGGTCCGACATCCACCCGGTACCGGCGACCTCCGGGAAGGTCCTGCGCCAGGGTCGCGGACGGATTTCCGGACTTTCCCGCGGGGCTGTTTGGCGATCCGTCAGAAATCCGCACGCTTGGCTCCTTGCCCTCACCTGGTGTCTTCGGGCGAACGGCGGTATGCTAAGTCCATCTAGGACGATTTGTCAAAGAAGGGCTTGACAGGTTTCTGGATTTATGAAACCGTTTACATCGCGCCGTGCGACGGACCGTGGCGGCAAAGACCTGTTCGATCACGCCGAGCCGAGGACGGATCGGGGGATCCCAACCGGAGCGATCCATGTGGCCACCATTCGGGACGTAGCCCGCGCAGCGGGAGTATCCATCGCCACCGTGTCCCGGGTCTACAACAACCAGGATCTGGTCAACGCGGACACCGCCGAGCGCATCCTGAAGATCGCCGCCGAACTCGATTACTGGCCCAATCCCACCGCCCAGAGCCTGACCACGCGCCGCACCCGGACCTTCGGGGTGCTGCTGCCCGACCTCTTCGGGGAATTCTATTCCGAGGTCATCCGGGGCATCGACCTCGCCGCCCGGCGGGGCGGCTACCAGATCCTGCTGTCCAGCTCCCATTCCAACCCCGAGGACGTGCTCATGGCCAGCCGGGCCATGCTGGGCCGGATCGACGGCGTGATCATGATGGCGCCGGACGAGACCTCCATCGACACCGTCGCCAGGGTGAGGGACCGGGTCCCGGTGGTCCTGCTCAATCCCCGGACCCCGGTGGAGGGCTGCCATTCGGTGGCGGTGGACAACTTCCACGGGGCCAAGGCCGCCGTCTCCCATTTGATCGGCCTGGGGCACCGGGACGTCGCCATGATCACCGGGCCGGAGGGCAACGGCGACGCCGAGGATCGGTTGCGGGGGTTCCGGGAGGCCCTCGCCGATGAAGGACTCGATCCCGACGCGGCGCTCGTCATCCCCGGCGATTTCCGGGAGACCACGGGATTCGGCGCGGGAGAGGTCCTGCTCGGGCGCCGGCCCCGCCCGACGGCCGTCTTCGCGGCCAACGACAGCACGGCCATCGGCCTGATGGCGGCCCTGCGGGTGGCCGGCTGCAGGGTGCCCGAGGACATTGCGGTGGTCGGTTTCGACAACGTGACCATCGCCGGCTACCTGAACCCCGCCCTGACCACCGTCCACGTGGACGCCTGCGGCCTGGGCGGCCGGGCCGTGGAACTGATGATGGCCGCCCTGGAAGCGGGCGCGCAGGACCTCCCCCGGCACCAGGTCATCCAGGCGGTCCTGAAGGTCAGGCAATCGTGCGGGGCCCAGAAGACGCCCGCCTTGAAAAGACATTCGGCGGACGGACCCGCCGGCGACGATGTGGACATCCGAGGAGAAACACCCCTTCGTTCTGGAGGAGATCCGTCATGAAGAAACTGTTGACGATCCTGGTCGCCCTGGCCTTCACGGCCTGCATGGCGACGCCATCCGCCCAGGCCGCGGCTCCCCGCGAGGATGCCGTCTGGGCGCGCACGGCCTTGAATCCCATCACCCTGGACGGGGTGCTCGACGAGGCGGACTGGGCCCAGGCCGAGACCTGGGTCATCGAATACGCCGTCGACGCGGGCATTCCCGGCAGCGGCTGGAAGACCGAGAGCGGCTGGAATCCCATCGATCCCACCCACGCGACCCTGAAGTTCCTCGTCCACGGCAACCAGCTCTACATGGGGGCCGTGATCCTCGACAAGTCCATCGGCGGCAGCACCCAGTTCAACCGGTTCGACGGTCTTCTGATGGGCCTGAAGGACCACACCATCGCCGGGGCTCCCAAGCCCGTGGCGGAATACTTCTATTCCTGGTGGCACGACGAGCTGACCGACCCGCAGCCCGTCGGCACGATGCCGGGCTTCATCGGCGCCTGGGCCGAACTGCCCCACGGCGCGCCGCGCACGCCCGAGCAGATCGACGCCTGGGACGCAGTGACGGTCGTCAACGGCCAGACCAACACCGACACCGTCGACGACGTGGGCTACACCGTCGAGATGCGGTTCAACCTCGACCCCATGGGCTACGACGTGACCCAGCCGGGCGGCGACGTGGTCGAGTGGAACATCTCCATCTACGACTGCGACTGGTTCTGGCCCATCAGCGTGACCTCCTTCAGCTCCAACCGCGTCTGGTGGCAGGGGCCGTGGGGCAACGCCTCCTGGTACAACGAGGTACGGATCTTCGCCAGCCCCGACGTGACCACAGCCTCGGGCCCGGCCCCGGCGATCGACCCGGAAATGGTGATCCCCGAGCTGAGCACCGTGCCCGTCATCGACGGGACCCTCTCGGAACCCGTGTGGAGCGATCCGTCGGTCTACACCTTCGACATCCGCTGGGACGGCGGCGACGTGCTGCTGGACACCTACGACGGTGTCGGTCCGTTCCGGGCCGGCCAGTTCCAGCCCACGGTCAACGGCGGCGAGGCCTTCGTGGCCGACCCCGCCGACGCCACGGTGAAGGTCTACCACCGCGGGGACATGCTGTACATGGGCTTCGAGGTCCGCGATGCGGTCGTCCAGTACCATGCCGACCTGAACCGCTGGGACGGCTTCATCGTCACCATCGACGACCGGGTCGAGCTGGGCTCGGACAACACGGCGCTCACCCGGCGCCTGGCCTTCCAGGTCGGGGATGCCGGCCAGGCCGTGGCCCAGGACGACCTGCTCAGCTTCGTGACCGCCGGTAAAGCCGAGGTCGCCGTCGCCCTGATGGCCGGGACCACGGTCGACACCCTGGGGACGCAGGACGACACCGGTTACACCGCGGAACTGGCGCTGGACCTGAAGAGCCTGGGTTATCCCGCCGGTCTGGGTGATGGAGCCTTCTTCTTCGGGGTCAACCATCTCGACGGGGACTCCTACATTCCGATCACCGACAGCTACGGCACGCGCACCTGGTGGTACCGGGAGTTCCCCGGCGTCTGCTGCCCCGCCTGGGCCCATCTGGAGTCCAGCCTGAGCGGTGTGCCGGGTTCCGACGAGACCCGTCCGGGCTACGCCACGGTCACCGGCGGCAGCGGTCCGTCCTCCCGTCCGGAGATCAGGTTCGCCATGCCGGACCGCAACCTGGTGGCCCTGGAGGTCTACGACCTTCGCGGCATGCTCGTCGAGCGGCGCACCCTGGGCGCCCTGGATGCCGGTGAGAACAGCGTGAGCCTGTTCTCGTCGCGGCGTTCGAGCGCGGGCGTGTACATGTACCGCCTGCGGATGATCGATCCGGCCACGGGTACGACCCGAGGGGTCCTGACGGGCAAGACCCTGCTCATCAAGTAGGATGCAATGGGACGTCCGGGAGGCCGCGGGGCCTCCCGGACCCCCGGAAGATCGAGGCGAGAACCGGAGGCGGGTTCCAGGTGACACGACGCGAGGCGAGAGCGATGAGGCGATGGGCGCTGCGGACGGCGGCTCTGGCGGTGATCTGCCTGGCGGCCGCCTACCCGGATGCCCTGCTGGCCGGGACCACCGGGACGGTCGCCGGCACCGTGACCGATCAGGAAGGACGTCCGGTGGTGGCGGCCACCATCCTGGTGATCGGCACCCGCCTGGGAGCCTACGCCGACGCCGAGGGATCCTTCAACATCCTGAACGTCCCGCCCGGCACCTACGAGGTCAGGGCCAGCCGGCTGGGCTTCAACCCGGTCACCATCTCGGGCGTGATCGTCTCGTCCGACCAGACCGTCCGCATCGAATTCAAGATGGGCGACACCACCCTCCAGGCGGAGGAGGTGGTGGTCGTGGCGGCCCGTCCCCCCGTCGACCTCAAGGAGACCAGTTCGCAGTCGACCCTGACGACCGAGGAGATCGAGTCCCTGCCCGTCCAGAACCTGGAGGACGTGGTGAACCTGCAGGCGGGCGTGGTGGACGGCCACTTCCGCGGCGGCCGCCAGGGCGAGGTCCAGTACCAGGTGGACGGGGTCAGCGTGAACAACGCCTTCGACAACTCCTCCAGCCTGAAGATCGACCGGTCCCTCCTGCAGGAGGTCCAGGTCATCAGCGGGACCTTCGACGCGGAGTACGGCCAGGCCATGAGCGGCGTGGTCAACGCCGTGCTCAAGAACGGCACCGAGGACTTCCTGGCCGAAGGGGAGTTCTACAGCGGGGGCTTCTTCTTCCCCGGCCGCGAAGATCAGCGTCTGGCCGACGACACGCCCCGCCTGGCGGGAACCCAGAGCTACCAGCTGACCCTGAGCGGACCCCTGCCCCTGGCGAAGACCACCTACCTGGTCAGCGGCCGGCGCTACCTTTTCGACGACTACATCTACGCAGAACGCCGCTACAACCCCACCGACGACGTCGAGGACCCGACGGAACCCGGCAGCCC
Source organism: bacterium (assembly GCA_018829565.1). Classification (GTDB taxonomy): domain Bacteria; phylum Krumholzibacteriota; class Krumholzibacteriia; order LZORAL124-64-63; family LZORAL124-64-63; genus JAHJTW01. The sequence continues at coordinate 5,719 of JAHJTW010000247.1, forward strand.
CTTCGTCGCCACGGGCGACGGCGAGGAAATGCCCCTGGGCTACAACGACGAGTGGTCGGGGGTGGTCAAGTTCTCCAACTCGTCCTTCGCCAACACCAGCCTGAACTACCAGGCGGTCTTCAACGGCCGCAAGGGCCGGCCCCAGAACTACATGTTCCGGTACATGCCGGACGGCCTGTCCATCCAGCGGTCGGTGTCGATCTCCCACGGGTTCGACGTGACCCACACCCTGGGCGCCTCGTCCTTCCTGGACTCCAACCTGCGGCAGAACTACTTCGAGTACACCGACTACCTCTACGAGGACATCTACGATCCCCGGTACGACGAGGTGCCGCAGCTCGATTCCTCGACCAACCTCGGGGACTGGTTCTATCAGGGCGTCCAGCTGAATCACTATCGCCAGAAAACCAACGCCTTCATCCTCAAGGGGGCGCTCGTCAGCCAGCTCGACCAGGTCCACCAGCTGAAGACCGGCGTGGAGCTGAGCCTGCCCGCGGTCACCTTCGGCAACGACGTCACCTTCACCTACGGGGAAGGGACCCTGGTCCGGCACCTGAACGAGCCCCCGGATTATCCCGGCCCGGCCACCTACCATCCGGTCATGGGTGCGGCCTTCATCCAGGACCAGGCCGAGACCGCCGACCTGATCGTGCGGTTCGGGGCGCGCCTGGACTACTTCGACGCCCGGTCCACCATCCCCAGCGACCTGGCCAATCCGGCCAACGCCATCGCGGGGGCGCCGGAATCCCGGCCCCAGGACACGACGGTCAAGGCTTCGGTTTCGCCGCGGCTGGGCGTCGCCTACCCCATCGAGGACAAGGCCGCCATCCACTTCGCCTACGGGCACTTCCGCCAGTTCCCCTCGGTGGGGACCATGTTCACCAACTCGGACTACGACATCCTGGCCCGCCTGCAGGCCGGCGAGGTGCGCTACGGCCTGATGGGCAACCCCGACGTCAAGCCCGAGGAGACGGTGCAGTACGAGGCCGGCTACAAGCAGGTGCTGACGCCCGATCTCGGTTTCGATCTGACGATCTACTACAAGGACATCCGCGAGCTGCTGGGCGTGGAGTTCATCGAGACCTACACCGGCGCCGAGTACACGCGCCTGACCAACGTCGACTTCGGCAACACCCTGGGCGTCACCCTGGCCGTCGACCACCGCAAGGTGGGACCTCTGAGCCTGGCCCTGGACTACACCTGGCAGCAGGCCCTGGGCAACAGCAGCGATCCGAGCGAGACCGCCAACCGCGCCGCCGCCGGCGAGGATCCTCGCCCGCGCCTGGTGCCCTTCAACTGGGATCAGCGCCACACCGTCAACCTGACGGCCGCCCTCAACAAGCCGGGCAAGTACTCGGTCAGCACGGTGGTCCGGCTGGCCAGCGGCCAGCCCTACACCCCCGTGACCGAAGCCGCCTTCGGGTTCAACAGCGAGACCAATTCGGGCCGCAAACCGACCGGGTTCCTGGTCGACCTGCGGGCCGAGAAGACCATCGGGTCCGGGGGGAACGGCGGCGTCTTCCTGCGGGTGTTCAACCTCTTCGATGCGCGATTCTTCAACGGGCCGGTCTTCGCCACCACCGGCAGCCCCTACTACTCGCGGACCGTGAGTCCCAGCGAGGAGATCGCCCTGCGGAATCCCACCCGGTTCTATCCCCCCCGGCGCCTCGAATTCGGGGTGCGCTGGAAACTGGGAGGGTCCTGATGAAGCCGCGCCGCAGCATTCACCGGAAAGGGATGGATTTGAAGCCACGGAACACGGTCCCGGCCCGGGGACGGACGACGGCGGCGGCCTGGCTGCTGGCCGCACTGTTGCCGCTCCTGTTGCCGCCGGGGCGCATCGCCGCGGACGTGGTGACCCCGGTGCCCCAGGACGAGCGGGGCCGCGAGGACGCCGAGCGTTCGGGCCAGCACGACGCCAACAACATGCGGACCATCTTCTGGAACTACGGCATGGTCGGGGACTATCCGCGCGATCCGGGCAACGTCGACCTGAGCGTGTTCCACTCCGCCGAGGTGCCCAAGGGCAGCGGCATGAACTACAGCGACGGCATCACGCCGTTCGTGCTGGCGAAGATCACGCAGCTGGACGGCGCCGAGGCCTACATCATGGAGACCGGGTTCCGGGAGCGCCAGGGCACCAGTCCCTACTTCAACCGCGTGATGCGTTTCGAACCGCGGCCGGGCTACTTCCAGCCCGATCCTGGCCTGAATCCGGGGCGTTCGGTCGCCCTCAGCAACGATCCGCGCACCTGGCCCGACTTCTGGCCCGACCGCCTGGACGAGATGGACGACCCGGGCTGGCCGGGGTCCTGGAACGGCTACTTCGGCAAGCAGGTCGTCGCCGACCAGGAGAGCTACATGGTCCTGGACGACGACTTCTACGACGCCTGGAACTACTATCCCGACAGCCGGGACCCGACGCGCCGGGGGCTGGGCCTGCGCATCGAGGTGCGGGGCTTCCAGTGGGCGAACCCCCAGGCCCGCAACGTGATCTTCTGGCACTACGACATCACGAACGAGAGCACGACCGACTACGAGGACAACATCATCTTCGGCCTGTACATGGATTCGGGCGTGGGCGGGTCGGCCCTGTCCTGCGACGGCATCTACGAATCGGACGACGACAACGCCTTCTACCAGGACGTGTTCAACGACCAGCGCATCAACCTGGTCTACACCTGGGACAACGGCGGCCACGGCCGCGATCTCAGCAGCTCCTGCGCCACCACCGGCTACCTGGGGTACGCCTACATGGAGACCCCGGGCAACGCCACCGACGGTCTGGACAACGACCTGGACGGGATCACGGACGAGGAGCGGGACAGCGGCCCCGGCAGCATGCTGATCGGGGAATCCCAGATCCTGGGTTACGTCGCGGCAAACTACGACCGGACACGGTTCGAAGCCGCCTACGGGCCGGTCGAGGAGACGCCCGCGTACCGGGCGGGCCTGTGGTGGAGCGGGGACGAGGACATGGACTGGACCGTGGAGGGGCACGACGTCGGCGCCGACGGCCTGCCCGAGACCGGCGACGCGGGCGAGGGCGACGGCATCCCCACGCCCGGCGAGCCGAACTTCGACGGGACCGACCTGAACGAGTCCGACCAGATCGGCCTGACGGGGTTCAAGCTCAACCGCATCCGCCCCGGGCAGAACAATCCCAACCAGGAAGTCGACGGCATCGTCTTCTTCACCGACAACCACGACTGGCCCGAACGCCTGTACAACCAGTTCGCCGATCCCGATTCCTCGGTGAGGTTCGACCCCCCGCTGGCCTCGAACTACAATATCGGCTTCCTCTTCGCCTCCGGCCCCTTCCGGCTCGCAGCCGGCAAGACCGAGCGCTTCAGCCTGGCGCTGGCCTACGGCGCCAGCCTGGACGAGCTGTCGCGCAACACCCAGACGGTCCAGCAGATCTACAACGCCAACTACCGGTTCGCGGTCCCGCCCAAGGCGCCGACCGTGACCGCCGAGGAGGGCGACGGCTTCGTCCGCCTGTCCTGGGACGACGTCGCGGAACGCGGCGCCGACCCGGTCACCGGCGAGTACGATTTCGAGGGTTACCGGGTCTACCGGTCCACCGACCCGGACTTCCGGGATCCCCAGGTGATCACCACCGGGACCGGGAGCGGCCCCCTGGGCAACGGCAAGCCCATCGCCCAGTTCGACCGGATCGACGGGGTGAGCGGGTACTCGGAACTGGCCATCGAGGGGGTCCAGTACTACCTGGGAACCGAGACCGGATTGACCCACACGTGGACCGACTACGGGGTGACCAACGGCCAGCAGTACTACTATGCGGTGACGGCCTACGATTTCGGCTCGACCGATCCCAAGTTCAACTTCTACCCGTCCGAGAACGCCATCGCCCCCTCGCGCACGCCGCGCGGTGGTCTGGTGCTGCCGTCCAACGTGGTGGCCGCCCGCCCCAATCCCCGGGTGCTGGGCTACGTGCCCGCCGAGGCCGAGGCCGCCGAACACGTGACGGGACGGGGAACCGGGACGGTCGCCGTCGAGGTGGTCAACTCCAACGAAGTGCCCGACGGCCACACCTTCCGGCTGACCTTCGCCACGCCGCACCCGGACAGCCTGCGCGCTTCGCACTACGTGCTGACGGACGAGACCACGGGCGAGATCATCTTCGAGACCGGCCGGGACCTGATCGGCCAGGGCATCGGCCCGGTGGGGGCCGGTCTGCTGCCCATCGTGCAGACCCAGGACGAGGTCGCCATCGATCCGGAGAACACGGGCCTGCTGGCCGGGAGCCCCACCGACGCCGTGATCAAGGTTACCTACCAGAGGGTCCTGCCCATCAACCAGGTTCGCCCGGGATTCCCGGATGACATCACCATCCAGTTCTTCGACACGGTGGTCGATACGTCCCTCGACCTCAATCCCTTCGACCCGACCCCGGTCAAGTTCAAGATCTTCGCCCACTCGCCCGATGGCGATCGCCAGCTGGAATGCCGGTTCCGTGATCTCGACGGGGACAACACCCTCAGCCTGATCGACGAGGCCATCGATGTGGTCACCTACCTGGCGAGCGATCCTTCCTCTCCCCAGGTGACCTGGCGGTTCGAGATCGACGGCGTGGACGGCCAGCCGACCGTGCCCCTCGGCGCCGGCGACGCATTCGCCCTGACGCTGGTGCGGCCCTTCAGCGCCGACGATTCCTTCAGCTTCTCCACCCGGGGCTCCTACGTCGACAAGTCCGCCGCCGGCGTCCTGGCCCCCTACGTGGTGCCGAACCCGTACATGGCCTCGGCCAGCTTCGAACCCGAACGCTTCGCGGTGTCCGGCCGGGGGGAGCGGCGGATCGAGTTCCGCGGCCTGCCCGCCCGCTGCACCGTCCGGATCTACAACCTCCTGGGCGAACTGGTGCAGACTCTCCGGCACGACGGATCCGACGAGGGGATCGTGGCCTGGGACCTGCGCACCAAGGACCAGCTCGACGTCGCTCCGGGGCTCTACATCTTCCATGTGGACGGCGGAACGGCCGGGACCGCCACCGGCAAGTTCGCCATCGTGAAATGAGGCCGGCGATGCGCGTGAACGTCAGGCCTGCAACGCGGGGAAAGACATGAAGAAAGTCGTGCTGATCCTGGGGGTGTACCTGGCGGCTGCGGTCGGCGGCGCGACGGCGCAGACCCAGGTCGGGAGCACCATCGGGACCTTCCTGCGGATCGAACCGGGGGCCCGCGGCGCCGCCCTGGGCAACGCCGGTTCGGCCCTGCCCGGAGGGGTCGACGCCGTCTACTACAACGTCGGCGCGCTCGGGCTGCTGGAAGAGGCGGCCGTCCAGTATTCCCACAGCATGTGGTTCGCCGACATCAGCCACGACTACTTCGCAGCGGCCCTGCCGGTCACCGGCGTGGGCAACTTCTTCGTCAGCGTGACGGCGCTGAACTCGGGCGAGATCGACGTCCGCACCGTGGAGTCGCCCCTGGGCACGGGCGAACGCTACACGGTTTCCAACGTGGCTCTGGGCGTCGGCTTCGGCAAGCGGATCACCAGCCGGTTCGCCGCCGGCCTGCAGGCCAACTACGTGACCGAGCGCATCTGGACCGCCTCGGACAAGATGATGACCTTCAATCTCGGCACCACGTACCTGCTGTCCGAGGGCGGGGCCCGGCTGGCCTTCTCCCTGGCGAACCTGGGCACCCGCGCCCGCTACACGGGCAGCGGCCTGGGCATCCAGTACGATCCCGATCCCGACTCCTACGGCGACAACAGCTCCCTGCCCGCCGAGCAGTCCACCGACCGGTTCCCCCTGCCGGGCCTGTTCCGGCTCGGCCTGAGCGTGCCCTACCAGGTGAGCAAGGAGAGCGCCCTGCTGCTCCTGGTCGAGGGGCTGCACCCCAACGACAACAGCGAGAGCATGAACCTGGGCGTGGAATGGAAGCTGCGGCGGCTGCTCGCCCTGCGCGCCGGATACCAGACCCTGTTCCAGACCGACGGCGAGCTGGGCCTGACCCTGGGCTTCGGGGTGGAGGGCGACCTGGGCCGGTCCCGCTACGCCCTCGACTACGCGTGGGCGGGGCACGAACACCTGGAGGACACCCATCGGGTGACCATGGTCATCGATTTCTAGGAGGGACCGCTCGCCGCGGACCTTCCGCAACTCGAGGAGTGACGGCCGGTGAAGACAACCCAGACATCACACCGCGCGACGGCCCGCCCCCGCAACCGCGGACTTCTGCCCGCGATCCTCGTCCTGCTGGGGATGCTGGCCGGCGTCGCACCCGGCGTCGCACCCGGTGTTCTGGCAGCCGGAGCCCGCGACCTGCCCCTGCCGGCCCAGAAGTCCCTGCCCACCGAGGCTTTGCTGGACAGCCTGCAGCGCACCGCCTTCCAGTACTTCTGGGAGGAGGCGAACCCCCTCAACGGCCTGATCCGGGACCGCAGCCAGCCCTGGTCGCCCTGCAGCATCGCGGCCCAGGGATTCGGGATCACCGCCATCTGCATCGGGATCGACCACGGCTGGGTGTCCCGGACCGAGGGGCGCGACCGCATCCTGCTGGGCATGCAGACCCTCTGGAACGGGCCCCAGAGCGACGCCGAGTACAACACCAACGGCTACAAGGGCCTGTTTTACCACTTCCTGGACATCAATTCCGGCGTGAGGACCTGGAGCAGCGAGCTGTCGACCATCGACACCGCCCTGCTGATGGCCGGGGTCCTGGACGCCAAGCAGTACTTCGACACCGACGAGCCCGGAGACGTCGAGGTGCGCGCTCTGGCTGATTCCCTCTACTACCGGGTGGACTGGGACTTCATGCGCAGCGGGGGCAACGGCCTGCGCATGGGCTGGAAGCCGGTCACCGGGTTCAGCGGCTTCGGCTACTGGATCGGCTACAACGAGGCCATGATCCTGTACCTGCTGGCCCTGGGCTCCCCGACCCACCCCGTGCCCGACTACACCTGGGCCTACTGGACCAGCGGCTACAACTGGAGCGTGCAGTACGGGCAGATCTACGTGATCTTCCCGCCCCTGTTCGGTCACCAGTACTCGCACTGCTGGGTGGACTTCCGCGACATCCGCGACCCCTACATGCAGCTGCGGGGCATCGACTACTTCGAGAACTCGCGGCGGGCCACCGTGGCGGCCCGGGAGTACTGCATCGCCAATCCCTACGGATGGGCCGGCTACGGGGAGAACTGCTGGGGGTTGACGGCCTCGGACGATCCGGGGGGCTACCTGGCCCACGGGGCGCCGCCCGCCCAGAACGACAACGGCACCATCACGCCGACGGCGGCCGCGAGTTCCATCGCCTTCGCGCCCGAGATCGTCATCCCGGCGCTGCACCACATGTACGACAACTACGGCGTCATGCTGTGGGGCGAGTACGGCTTCAAGGACGCCTTCAACCTGACCCAGTTCTGGTGGGGGACCGACTACCTGGGCATCGACCAGGGCCCCATCATCATCATGATCGAGAACTACCTGAACGGTTCGGTGTGGAACCGGATGATGGGCAACGCCGACCTGCGGGCGGGCCTGATCCGGGCGGGTTTCATGGACGTGTCCGGGGTCCCCGAGGGACCTCAGGCCTCCGCCCCGGGCATCGAACTCGGGCAGAACGCCCCGAACCCCTTCCGGGGTTCGACCCAGATCTCCTTCCGGGTGGCCGAGCCCGGGGAGGTGACCCTGCGGATGTACGACCTGAGGGGTCGGATCGTGCGGGAGATCGTCGGCCAGGCAGCGGACAAGGACCTGCAGCAGATGACCCTGGATTCCGAGGGGCTGCCGAGCGGCATCTACCTGTATTCCCTGGAATCCCACGGCCGGACGCAATGGAAGCGGTGTATCGTACTGAAGTGATCGCCGGCGCGAGGGACCAGCCGGTGAAGGAGGTGGTGGACCGTCGATGGAAAACGGAACATTCGGGAACAAGGTATAGATTCGTCATCAACCTGAGGAGAAACAGCCATGTTCAAGATCTTCAAAGTCAGCGTCCTGTGCGCCTTCGCCCTGGTGGCGTTGTCGGCCGGGACCGCCCTGGCGACCGACACGCCCACCGGCGCGGTCGTCATCGAGCGCGTTTTCAACGATTCCTTCGCATCGATTTTGACCGTCAACAACAGCTATCCGACCGTCATCGACATCAATGACGTCGCCGCCGGTCCCCTGGGCTGGGCGAATCTGCACGTCTGGCGGTTCTCCACCGACGGCATGACCGCCCAGCAGTTCAACAACACCGACGGCTTCATGTTCACCGCCGAGCTGACCATCTCCGGCACCGGCGACGGCGAGGCCGGCCTGCAGATCTCCCCCTGGTGGTCCCCCAACGTCGACGGCCGCTTCAACGTGCGGACGCCCGACGGCGAGGTGGCCTGCTTCGGCGGCCGTCTGCCCTTCTATTCGTTCACCGGCAGCCAGGGCGTGAGCTACGTCAAGGGCACCACGGTGCGCCTGGGCATGATCTACACGACCAACGTCGAGATGAACATGTCCATGCCCGCGACGATCGAGTACCTCTATGACGACGGCGTCCTGCACACCAGCGGCCCGATCCCCTTCGACGAGGGCAACCCCGCCGAGGATCCTCCGCACGGGGTGTGGGGCATCCTGTCCCCCGCCTATGCGGGCGGCCACATGCAGTTCAACAACATGAGCGGATCGGGTGACGGCTCCAACCTGAACGTCACCTGGGGCGACATCACCTTCCAGGATCTGGGCACGGTCGTCGCCGACGAGCCGACCAGCTTCGGCAACGTGAAGGCCCTGTTCCGGTAGTCGGAACGATCCAGCGAGTCGAGCGAGGAGACCCGGGGCGACCCGGGTCTTCTCCATCGGGGGCGGGGCGGTTGACCGGATCCCCGCCGTCACCCACAATTGCCGCAGGGGGAAGTTCGTCGTCTCGTCCCGAAAGGACCGCCATGACCCCGGCCGTTCGCGCCCTTGCCGCTTCGCTCCTGTTCCTGGTCCCTTTCGTCGTCCATGCCGGCGACGACCCCGCCGCGGTGATCACCTCCGGATCGCTGCTGGCCGACGTCTCCCTCTTCGCCTCCCCCGAATGCGCCGGCCGCCTGCCCGGCACCGACGGCTACCGGCGCGCGACCGACCACGCGGCCGCGGTCCTGGCGGAACTGGGGCTCGAACCGGGCGGGGATGACGGAAGCTGGCTGCAGCATCTGCCCATGGAGGCCAACGTCATCCGGCGTTGCGCGGTGACGGTGACGGACCAGGCCGGAGTGTCGCAGGACCTGGCGCCGGGGGAGGAGTGCGCCTGCCGGGGCTTCACCGGCAGCGGGGACGTCTCGGGCGAGGTGGTCTTCGTGGGCTACGGCCTGAGCCTGCCCGACCGCGGGTATGACGACTACGCCGACGTCGACGTGGCCGGGAAGATCGTCCTGGCCTTCAAGCAGGCCCCGCCCTGGCGGCTGGACGACGGGAAGGGCTGGGACCGCGCGGATCTGCCGCGGCCCAAGGCCCGCGCGGCCCGCGACCACGGCGCGGCCGCCCTGCTGCTCATATCGCGCCCCAACGACCAGGATCCCCAGCCGGTCATCGCCAGCGTCCTGCACGGGCCCGGCGACCACGTGCCCGACCTGCCGGCCGTCCAGATCTCCCTGGAGCAGGCGGCCCGCCTGTGCGCCGGGGGAATGGATGACCTGAAGGGCCTGCAGTCCGCCATCGACGACGCCCGCCGGCCGGCGTCCCGTCCTCTGTCCGGTCGGGCTGCGGTCGCCGTCGAGGCCGATTACGCGCCCGCGGCGGACACCTGGAACGTCGTCGGGGTGCTGCGGGGAACCGATCCCGTCCTGAAGGACGAGGCGGTGGTCGTCGGCGGTCACGTCGATCACGTCGGCGGCCAGGGCGAGGTCTTCTGGCCCGGGGCCAACGACAACGCGTCGGGGGCGGCCGCGGTGCTGGGCATCGCCCGCGCGTTCGCCGCCGAGGCCGCCGCCGGACGGCCGCCGCGCCGTACCGTGGTCTTCGTGCTGTTCGCCGGCGAGGAGCAGGGCCTGCACGGAGCGCGGTTCCATGCGGGGCATCCGGTCATCTCCCTGGACCGCACCGCCGCCATGATCAATCTGGATTGCGTGGCCCACGGCGACAGCATCCAGCTGGGCGGAGGCAAGAGCCAGCCCGTCCTGTGGGATCTGGCCCGGGGCATCGACGCGGACCGGACGGCGCTCGCCATCGCCGCGACCTGGCGCGGGGGCGGAGCCGACGCGGCGCCCTTCTGGGACGCAGGGGTGCCCACGCTCTACTTCGCCTCCCGGTACAGCTACACCCACCTGCACCGGCACACCGACACGGTGGAAACGCTGAATCCGGTCCTGTTCGAGGAACTGGTGCGGCTGGCGTACCTCACGGCTGCGGAGGTCGCCTCCGGCGAGTACGAACGGGAGGCCATCGTGCCGGAGAGCTGACTTTTTCCCCGTGCCGGGGGGACATTCTGGTAAAATGATATCATTCCGACGGGCAGGACAACCGGCCCCTGCTTCCTGACGCCGGTGACCTCGCCCCGAGATCGGGGGGAAACGCCATGTCCACCACGCCTGCCGCCTCAAGGATGCGCGGACGCGCCGTCCTGTTCTTGACGGTCCTGTGCCTCGGCCTGCTCACCGCCGTCACGGCCGGGTCCCAGCCCGTCATCGTCGAACCCGGCTGGACCCTGGTGCGGTCCATCGCCTTCACCGCGCCGATATCGGCCTGCTACAACCCCGTCGACGGTGCCGTCTACGTCGGCCGCCGCGGGACCTCCACCGACGGCCTCTACCGCATCGACGCCCTGGGTTTCGCGACGCGGATCTCCACGGGCAGCAACACCGCCGGGGTCGCCGTCCAGCCCGATTCGGGTTCGGTGTTCCAGTCCGAGGACTACGGCGGGATCATCTACCGCACCGCCCTGGGCGCCACGGGCAGGGCGACCTGGGTCTCGGGATTCCAGGCCGGGGATGACGATCCCATCGGGATGGCCTTCGCGCCCTTCGATTACGCCGGGGACGTCCTGGTTCCCGGCAAGGCCGTGGTGGTCGACCGGGGCAACTCCGGGCCTGACGTCATCTGGACCTGGTCGCCCTTCATCGCCGAGGCCGAGACCCTGCTGCACGCCGACACCGGCATCCTCATCGATGCCGTCGACGTGGCGATCGACCGGACGGGCGTGTTCGTCGTCGACTCGGGCCTGACGGCCGCCGGGGTGGTCTACGAGGTCGGGGTGGGCGGCGTCCTGACCGTCTTCCCCACCTTCGAGGCCCTGCCCGATCCCGCGGGCATCGCCATCGATCCCTGGACGGACGACCTGCTCGTCCTCGACCAGGTCGACGACCGCGTCGTCCGCATAGGGCGGGCCGACGGGACCGTCACGGTGGTGGCCGCCGGGCTCAACACGACCCTGGGCTGGGCGGGCATCGACGTCTCGCCCGACGGCCGGTGGCTGGTGCTCACCTCGAACACCGACGGGAAGATCTACGTCCTGGGGCGGTGCGACGCCACCGGACATCCCGAGTTCGACTGCGATGGGAACGGGATCCACGACCTCTGCGACATCGCCCTGGGCGCCGCCGAGGATTGCAACGCCAACGGGATCCCCGACACCTGCGACCTCGATGCCGGGACCAGCGAGGATTGCGATCTGAACGGGATCCCCGACGAGTGTCCCACCTGCCCGCCCGTGGAGGTGGTCTTCGTCATGGACACCTCGACGTCCATGGACGACGAGGCCTCGGCCCTGTGCGCGAACATGACCCAGGTCGTCGAGCGGCTCGAGGCGGCGGGCCTGACGGTCATGCCGAGCCTGCTGGGCATCTGCGACCTGCCCGGCGGCGCCTACGGCTGCCTGGAGAACCACGTCACCGCGCTGCTGGGGACCGAGGTGCCCGGCGCCCCGCCCGCGGGCCTGGAGTTCCTGGGCTCCTGCCCCGGCGGCATGGAGGTCTGCCAGGAGGACTGGGGACTGGCCACGGCCGTGGTCGCCGGCCGCTACCCCTGGCTGCCCCGCGGCGAATCGGTCCGGCTGATCGTTCCGCTATCCGACGAGGGGTCGTGGTGCGGTGACCCGGTCACCACCTTCGACCAGCAGTCCGTCGACCACGCCGTCGTGGTGGCGCGGCAGAACAAGGTCGTCGTCTCGCCCATCACCGGGTCGGGATCGAGCTCCGCCGTGATCGCCCTGGCCCAGACCCTGGCCGACTCCACGGGGGGTATCCGCTTCAGCTCCGCGGTCCCCGCCGCGGATCTCGCCGAGGGGATCGTCGACCTGGTGCTCGAGGCCTGCTTCGCGTTCATCGACTGCAACGGCAACGGGACCCTCGACGCCTGCGACATCTCTGCGGGAATCAGCGAGGACACCAACGGCAACGGCATCCCCGACGAGTGCGAGGGCGCCTCGGCGGTGCCCGACGGAGCGCGGGGGGCCCGCCTCTACCGGCTGGACGGCAACTACCCCAACCCCTTCAACGCCCTCACGCGTTTCGATTTCGAACTGCTGGCGGACGCGCGGGTGGAACTGAGGGTGTACAGCCTGGACGGGCGCCTGGTCCGGACGGTCCTCGTCTCCCAGCTGGAACGAGGGCGGCACTCTGTGACCTGGAACGGCCGGGACGACCGCGGACGGACCGCAGCTTCCGGCGGGTACTTCTACCGGTTCCAGGCGGGGGACCAGGCCGAGGTCCGCCGGATGGTCCTCTTGAAGTAGGCCCCTCACCCCTTCCGCTCGGCCCCGGCCCCGGTCTCAGCCCGGGGCCGGATTTTTTCGACAACCCTTTCGGGCTTTTGGCCGTCATACGTGGAAAGCGCCGGGCCGTTTCCGACCGGCCGGCGCCCGGACGTTCCCCGACGCCCACGCCGTACCCGGAAGGTCATCCATGAGACTCGCTCCGTGCCGCCCCCAGCCGGCCCTCGCGTTCGTGTTCCTGTCGTTCCTGATCCCCGGTCCCGCCGGCGCCGCAGACACCGTAGCCGTCTCGGGACCCGGAACGGTGCGGGCGGTCCGTCTGGATGAACCGGTGGTCCTGGACGGTCTGCTCCTCGAGGACGCCTGGCAGGGGCCCGGCGAATCCCGTCTGGTCCAGAACGATCCCGGCAACGGGGTGGCTCCCCGCCACCGCACCGAGTTCTGGGTGGCCTACGACGACGGCGCCATCTTCGTCGCCGCGCGCATGCACGATTCGGCCCCCGATTCCATCGCGGCCCGTCTGGGCCGCCGGGACACCTGGCCCAGCTCCGACTGGATCTACATCAACCTCGACACCTTCAACGACGACCGGAACGCGTTCTCGTTCTCCATCAATCCCGCCGGCGTGATCGGCGATTCCGCCCTCTACAACGACGGCTGGGGGGACTCGACCTGGGACGGGGTCTGGGAGGCGGCCACGAACATCGACGGCCAGGGCTGGACCCTGGAGGTCCGCATCCCCTTTTCCCAGCTGAAGTTCCCCGACACCGACCAGCAGGTCTGGGGCTTCAACTTCTCGCGGCGCATCCTGCGCTACAACGAACGGGACGATCTGTTCCACATGCCCCGAGACGAGGCGGGCTACGGCCGCCGGTTCCCCGACCTGGTGGGCATCTCAGGTGTCCGGCCGGACAGCAAGGCCGAGGTCCGGGCCTACGGCTTGCTCAAGGGCGAGGCCCTGAACGTGGATCCGGACGATCCCTTTCGTGAAGATCCCCAGCTGAGCGGCAACGCAGGCCTCGACGTCAAGACCGCCCTGTCGAACAACCTGACCATGAACGCCACGGTGAACCCCGATTTCGGCCAGGTGGAGGTCGACCCCGCGGTGGTGAACCTCTCGGCCTACGAGACCTTCTTCCAGGAGAAACGCCCGTTCTTCGTGGAGGACGCCAACATCTTCCGCTTCGGCGAGGAGGGGACCAGCAGCAACTGGAACTTCAACTGGATGAGCCCGCTGCTGTTCTACAGCCGCCGGGTGGGCCGGTATCCCCAGATCGGCATCGAGGGGAGTCCGGATTGGGAGGACGGCCCGCAGTCGACCACGATCCTCGGGGCGACCAAGATCAGCGGCAAGGTGGGCGACACCTCGGTCGGGGCCTTCACGGCGTTCACCGCCAGGGAGAAGGCGCACCTGCAGACCGACGGCCGGGAGCACGACCAGGTGGTCGAGCCGTTCACCAACTACTCGGTGGTGCGGGCCAAGCACGCCCGTCCCGACGGCAGCCGAGGGCTGGGATTTCTGGCCACCTCCACGGTCCGCAAGCTCGACGATCCGGTCAGCCAGGCCGCGCTGGACAAGCGGTCGTTCACGGGCGGGATCGACGGCTGGACCCATCTGGACGAGGACGGCGTCTGGGCCCTGAAGGGGTACCTGGCCGGGAGCCACGTCACCGGCAGCACCGAGGCCATCGACGCGTTGCAGACCTCCTCGCGCCACGCCTTCGACCGCCCAGGAGCCGACCACCTTTCCTACGATCCCGGGGCCACGAAGATGACCGGATGGCAAGGGCGGGCGGCGGTGAACAAGGAGTCGGGCGACTGGCGCTTCAACTCCGCGGCGGGATATTCCTCGCCGGGTTACGAGATCAACGACGTCGGCTTCGCCTACTACACCGACGTGATCAACTGGTCGGTGGTGGGGGGGTACCGCTGGACCGAGCCGAACCGCCTCTTCCGCAACCAGAGCGTGAATCTGGCGACCTACAAGACCTGGGACACCGGCGGGACGCCGGACAACGGCGGCTTCGGCGCCTGGTACTGGGCCCAGTTCGCCAACTTCTGGAGCCTGGACGGGATGGTCTTCTTCAACCCGGAGCACAACGACATCCGGGCCACCCGCGGGGGACCGGTGATGCGGGCGCCCGGTTACCGCGAGTTCGATCTGAACCTCTCCTCCGACGGACGGCGAAGCTGGTCATGGAGGGTCGGAGGCGGGGCGTCGGGGGACGACGCGGGTTCCCGGGCGGGCTACGGTTCGCTCTCCCTGGAGGTGCATCCGGTGCAGGCCCTGGGCCTGACCCTGTCCCCGCGTTACCGCTGGTCGCAGGACGAGGCCCAGTATTACGACGTGGTCACCGATCCGCTGATGGAATCCACCTTCGGCAAGCGCTACGTCTTCGCCGACCTGGAATACCGGCAGTTCTCCCTGGAGACGCGCATCGACTGGACCTTCACGCCGAAGCTGACGCTGCAGACCTACATCCAGCCGCTGTTCGCCTCGGGTGATTACAGCGACCTGAAGGAGCTGGCGCGACCGCGCACCTTCGACTTCAACCGCTACGGGCAGGACGGAGGATCGACGCTGGACTACGACCCCGAGGGCGACTCCGACAACCCGTACCTGGTGACCCCTCCGGGCGGGACCGAAGCCGACGCTTTCCGCCTGGCCGACCAGGACTTCAACTTCAAGTCCCTGAAGATCAACCTCGTGCTGCGGTGGGAGTACGCGGCCGGCAGCACCTTCTTCTTCGTGTGGACGCAGGACCGGGCGAACTTCGACGATCCCGGGCGATTCGACCTGGGCCGCGACGTGCGCTCCCTGCTGGACGCCCCGGGCGAGGACATCTTCATGGTGAAGGTGTCGCAGTACTTCTCGCTGTGAGGGAGTCAGAGGGCAAGGATGGCGACGGAGAGCAGGGCGGCCCCCACGGCCGCCCCGCCCGGGCCCCACAGGGGAATCAGCACCAGGCCCGCCGCCAGCGATCCCAGGGCGCTGCCCGCCAGGTCGGCGGCGATCAGCGGCGAGGCCGTCCGGTCGGGCGACGATCCCGCCGTTTCGCCCAGCAGGGCGAACGCCCAGCCCACCGCAGAGGCGCCGAACATCAGCGTCGCTCCGGCCGCGGGCAACGAGCCCAGCAGGCCGCGTTCCATCGACCACCAGGCCGCCAGGGCCACAGCGGCGAGGCCTCCTGCCGGTCCCCAAATCCGGCCGGCGAAGGCGCCGGTCCAGCGCGCCCCCGCCGCCGACCCCAGGGCCATCCCCAGCATGAACAGGCAGAGCAGCAGACCCAGATCCTGGTAGAGGGCTCCGACGCGGACCTGGAAGTCCATCAGGACGGCGGCCTCCAGGGCCATCCCTGCTGCGCCGATCGCGCCCATGGCCACCACGCGCCGCAACCGGGGATGCCGCCTTGCGAACCGGACGGTTACCGCCCAGGCGGCCGCGATCGCCCAGGCCCAGGGCGACCCGAAGAGGTTCGCCGCGGTGGGGGACCCCGCCTCGACCCAGCCCACGGCGGGCCGGAACCTCGACAGCCACAGCAGCAGAGTGTGGCGGAAACAGTCCGGCCGGCCGTCGGTGTTGGCGGAAACATCGGCGGACGCCAGCAAGGAGTCCATCTCCGCGAACCGGTCGTTGCCGTAGAGGTATTCCAGATAGGCGGGACTGACCAGCCGGGTCTCCGTCCCGCGGGCCGTGAGTCGGTCCGCCAGCGTTGCGGCGTCGCGCGGCAGCGAGGAGGCCGAAGCCAGGAACACGTCGACCGAGCCGGGCACGACCACCACCGAGGCGAACGCTTCTTCGAGAGCCTGTCCGATGGCCGCTGCCCGCCGGATGCGCGCCGGCGTCCTGACGTTCTCCGAACCGGCCAGCCGGAAGGCCAGCACCCCCCGGGGGGCGAGCGCCCGGCGGCAGGCGGTGAAGAACTCCGCGGTGTAATACCGGTTGGCCAGGGCGCTGTCGGGTTCGGGCATGCCCACCAGGACGAGGTCCCAGCCGGCCTGCCCGGCCAGGTACCCCCGGGGATCTGCGATCACCGTTTCCAGTGCTGGATCGGACAAGCCGAAGCCGGAGGTGTCCGTCACGTCCCGCATCATGGCCAGCAGGACCGGATCCCTCTCCACGTACACCACTTCTTGCGCGCGAAGTTTGCCCACCTCGTCGAGGATGCCGGTCAACCCTCCGCCCAGCACGAGGATGCGACGAGGGTCGTCGACCTGTAGCGCTGCCAGCTGGACGAACTCCTCGGCCGCGGTGCCCTGGTTCTCGTAGGCGAGCGCGTCGTTGACGAAGAAGGCGAGCTGGCCCTGGCGGTTCTCGGCGGTGATCCGTCCGTAAGGTGTATCCCGCACGGTCAAGAGGTCGGGATGGTTCCAGCGGGTGGTCGACCGGTCGAGGGCGGGGGAGAAGGCGAGACCTGCGGCCAGCACCAGGCAAGCCGCCGTCCCGGCCCCTCTCAGGGTGGTCCGGCCGGCCATCGCGCCGGCGCCCGCGGCGATCAGCCCGCAGACCATCCCCTGGGCCAGGTTGCCCAGGCCGGCGGCGACGAAACCGGTCGCCGCCGCGCCGCCGAGGAGGGCACCCGCGCACTCGACTGCGTAGGCGGTGCCCAGGGAGCGGCCGCGGGAAACTGCGGCGCGTGCCGCAAGGGCGAAGACCAGGCCCGAGATAAGGGCGGCCGGCAGCAAGATGGTTGACATGGCAACCATCTGCCCGGAAAAGGAGAGGTAGGCGCCGGGAACGGCGCCCCAGACGGCCCGGACCGCCCGCGCCCACACCACCAGGCCGGGGATCAAGAGCCCAGCGACGAGCAGGAGCACCGGCACGGCGAGCAGCGCTCCACCCCGAATCCGCCCCGCGACCGCAGCACCCAGGCCGGTCCCCAGCAGCCACAGTCCGATCCCCAGGAGGATCACCAGCTCGCTGCCGAAGAACGCCACCGTCACCTCGCGCAGCAGGACCACCTGTCCCAGCAGCGAGACGCAGCCCAGGACCGCGAGAAGCGCCATCATCGCCCGGGCAGGTCGTGCTCGCCGAACACCTCGGCCTGGAACACCGAGAGCTGTGCGCCCGATCGCCAGGCATCGGCGGGCAAACCGGCCTTCAGGCTCAGCTGATCGAGCAGGGTGTCGCGGTCCCAGCCCTGCTCGGTGGCCACCTGGGGCAGGAAGACGGCCGACCGGCCACCCTTGCGCAGCACCACGCCGTCGCGGCCGACCACCACGGCCTCGGGTCCGGAAACCGCACGGAACGGCGTCAGCACCGAGATCTCGATGTCGAGATCCTCCAGCTCGCGCGCGGTGACGGGCTGGAACCGCCGGTCGTTGAAGGCGGCCTGGATGGCCATGGCGCCGACGACCTGGCCCAGCGGTATGTCCTCGGCCATGTGCCCGATGCAGCCCCGCAGCTGCCCGCGCTTC
>JAHJTW010000248.1 GCA_018829565.1 bacterium
CCCGCGGGGTGCTCTTGGCCAGCCGCAACGACGCCTGCTACCTGGAGGACGGCCACGAGGTGCGCACCCCCGGCGACCGCCTCTTCAGGGACATGCACCTGCTGCACGTGCCGGGCGCGGGGGACTTCGAGGCCTATCCCAACCGGGATTCCCTCGCGTACCGGGAGATCTACGGCCTGGGCGAGGAGATCCAGACCGTCTTCCGCGCCACGCTGCGCAACATCGGCTGGTGCGACACCATGCACGCCTTCCGGCGCATCGGGTTGCTGGACGACCGCCCGCGTCCCGCGTCCGGCCTGACCTGTGCGGCCTATCTGGCCGGACTCCTGGGCACCGGTCCGGGGGACGACGTGGCCGCGCTCGCCGCCCGGAAAATGGGCGTCGCGGGCGATTGCCTGCCCGTGGCCAACCTGGCGTGGCTGGGATTCGTCTCGGACCGCCCGGTCGGCCGCGACCTGGTCGCACCCCTGGACCTGCTGGGCGATCTCATGCTCGAGAAGCTGGTCTACCGCCCCGGCGAGCGGGACATGGTCGTGCTGTTCCACGAGTTCAAGGCCTGGTTCCCCGCCGAGGGCCGCTACGAGCGGATCACGTCGTCCCTGGTGGACTTCGGCGAACCCGGCGGATGGTCGAGCATGGCGCGCACCGTTTCCCTGCCGGCGGCCATCGCCGCCCGCCTGATCCTGGACGGCCGCATCACCCGGCGGGGCGTGCTGCGTCCCGTCCACCCCGAGATCTACGACCCGGTCCTGGACGAGCTGTCCGGCCTGGGCATTGTCTGTCGCGAAGAGAGCACGTCGCTTTGAACCCTACCCCTGGAGGGATGGAGACCATGGCTACCAAAGCCCAGAAATCGTCCGCCAAGACCGTCAGCAAGGCCCAGATCTTCCGCGCGCTGGGCCTGAGCGCCCGGATGAAGGGCGCCAGCACGGGCGGCGCCTGGTTCGCCGACAGCAAGGATTTCCTGGAGTCGGTCAACCCGACCACGGGAGAGGTCCTGGCCCGCATCGAACAGGCCAGCGCCAAGGATTACGACAAGGTGATGAAGGAGGCCAAGAAGGCCTTCCTGGTCTGGCGGTCCATGCCCGCCCCCCGGCGGGGCGAGGTCGTGCGCCAGGTGGGCGAGGCCCTGCGCCAGAAGAAGGAGATGCTGGGCGCCCTGGTCAGCCTGGAGATGGGCAAGATCCACACCGAGGGCCTGGGAGAGGTCCAGGAGATGATCGACATCTGCGACTTCGCCGTGGGTCTGAGCCGCACCCTGAGCGGGCCCACCCTGCAGAGCGAGCGGCCGAAGCACCGCATGATGGAGCAGTGGCATCCCCTGGGCGTCGTCGGGGTGATCAGCGCCTTCAACTTCCCCGTCGCCGTCTGGGCCTGGAACACGGCCCTGGCCTGGGTCTGCGGGGATGCCTGCCTGTGGAAGCCCTCCAGCAAGACGCCCCTGTGCGCCATCGCCTGCCAGAACATCGTGGCCGAGGTCTTCAAGCGCAACGGCCTGCCCGAGGGCCTCAGCTGCGTGACCATCGGGCGCGGGTCGACCATCGGCGAGAAGCTGGTCAACGACCATGACGTCCCCCTGATCAGCGCCACCGGCTCGACCCGCATGGGCCAGCGCATCGGCGCCGTCGTCGGCGGCCGGCTGGGCCGCGCCATCCTGGAGCTGGGCGGCAACAACGCGATCATCATCAGCGACAAGGCCGACCTGACGGGCGCCCTGGCCAGCGCCTTCTTCGGCGCCGTCGGCACCGCGGGCCAGCGCTGCACCTCGACGCGCCGGCTGATCATCCACGAGAAGGTCTACGACACCTTCGTCAAGAAGCTGATCGCCAACTACAAGCGCGTGAACATCGGCGACCCCCTCGATCCCAAGACCCTCATGGGTCCGCTGATCGACGAGGGCGCTGTGGCCGACTACGAGAACGCCATCAAGGCGGCCAAGGAGCAGGGCGGCAAGCTGCTGTACGGGGGCAAGGTGCTCAAGCCCTTCGGCGCGGCCACCTTCGTGCAGCCGACGATCATCGAGATCGACAACAAGGCCCCCATCGTGCAGAGCGAGACCTTCGCACCGATCCTGTACGTCATGAAGTACCGGAAGTTCGACCAGGCCCTGAAGCTGCACAACGACGTGCCCCAGGGCCTGAGCAGCGCCGTCTACACCGACAGCGTGAACGAGGGCGAGGCCTTCATCAGCTTCCTCGGCAGCGACTGCGGCATCGCCAACATCAACATCGGCACCAGCGGCGCCGAGATCGGCGGAGCCTTCGGCGGCGAGAAGGAGACCGGAGGCGGGCGCGAGTCCGGTTCCGACTCCTGGAAGATGTACATGCGCCGGCAGACCAACACCATCAACTGGGGCGGTGAAGTCCATCTGGCCCAGGGCGTGGAGTTCAAGGCCTGACCGATGCGACTCCTGCCGCTTGTTCTTCTGGTCGGGGCGATCCTGGCGGCAAGGCCGGGATCGCCCCTGGCCGGCGACGACGATCCCTTCACCCGCCGGACCGGGACCGAGGCGGGACTGCTCGCCGGGGCGGGCGCGTGCTTCGCCGGGGGGCTGTGGATCGATGCCGGCCGGGATGCGCCGACGCCGGCGGACCTGGCCGGCCTCGACCCCGCCAACCTGCCGTCCTTCGATCGTCCGGCGGTGCGGAACTGGAATCCCGGTTCCGCCGCGCTCAGCGACGTGCTCGCCTACGGATCCATGGCCGCACCCCTGGCTCTGATGCTCGACGACCGGGGACGGGACAGGGCGGGCACCCTGGTCCTGATGCACGCCGAGACCCTGCTGCTGCAGGGAGGGATCGTGACCCTGATCAAGAGCGCCGTCGGCCGGGCCCGGCCCTACGCCTACAATCCGGATCCGCGCATCCCCGCCGGCCTGAGGACCTCGCGGACGACCCTGCGGTCCTTCCCCTCGGGCCACACCGCGAGCGCCTTCGCTTCCCTCGTCTTCCTGGCCTCGGTGCACGACGAGCTCCATCCCGATTCCCGGACGCGGGGCTGGGTGTGGGGCGGGTGCGTGGCCACGGCCACGGCCACCGGCTGGCTCCGGGTCCGTTCCGGCCGTCATTTTCTGAGCGACGTGGCCGCCGGAGCGCTGATCGGCACGGCGGTCGGCTGGCTCGTGCCCCGGCTCCACGACGCGGAAGATGCAGGGTCGGGCCCGTCCGGGTCGGCGGCCCTGCCGCTGGTGGCCTGGGGCTGGGCTTTCTAGCCGATTCCTCTGGCATCTACCCCCTCCATTGATTAGCCTTGCGCGCATGAGCGAGCAGGCTGTGGATACGGGCCCGATCGAGGGCGGCGGCCGTTTCAGCGGATTCGGCCACCTGATGCCTCACCGCGTGCAGGAGATCCTGCTGGTGGCGAGCATGTACGACGCGTTCACCCTCGAGGAGGGGGGGCGCCTGACCGAACTGCTCCTCAACGAGTACCGCGAGCTGAACCTCTCGTTCCCGCCGCACGTGACCCGGGCCTCCACCGGGGAGGAAGCCCTCAAGCTCATCGTCGCCCGCCGGTTCGACATGGTGATCACCATGAGCCGGCTGGGAGACATGGAGGCGGCCTCCCTCGCCGCCCGCCTGAAGGATCACAACCCCGACCTTCCGGTCTACAACCTGGCCTTCAATCCCCGCGAACTTCAGCACATCCAGGAGAACGAGAACGCCCGCTTCATCGACCGTTTCTTCCTGTGGAACGGGGACGTCCGCCTGCTGCTGGCCATCATCAAGTACTGCGAGGACCTGGCCAACGTGGCGCACGACACCCGCTACGGGGACGTCCGCTGCATCCTGCTGATCGAGGATTCGGTCCGCTTCTACTCCTCGTACCTGCCCATGCTGTACACCGAGGTGCTGGAGCAGACCCAGTCCCTGATGCACGAGGGGATCAACATCAGCCATCGCCTGCTGCGCCTGCGGGCCCGCCCCAAGGTGCTGCTGGCCACCTCCTTCGAGGAGGCGTGGGATCTCTACGGCGAGTACAAGGATTCCCTGCTGGGCGTCATCAGCGACGGGCGCTTCCCCTGGAAGGGGGAGCCGCGTGAGGATGCCGGGGTCGAGTTCATCCGGCGGGTCAAGTACGTCGATCCCCACACCCCCGCGGTCCTGCAGTCGACCAACGAGGGGCTGGCCGGAACGGCGGCCGGGATCGGCGCGGGATTCATCCACAAGCACTCGCGGAAGCTGCTGCACGAGCTGCGGGCCTTCATGCTGGACAACTTCGGTTTCGGGGACTTCGTTTTCCGCGACGCCCGGGGCCTGGAACTGGGCCGGGCCCGGGACCTGTTGACCCTGGTCGAGCTGATCCGCACCGTTCCGGCCGAATCGATCCGCCATCACGCCTCGCACGACCACTTCTCGAACTGGCTGCGCGCCCGCACCGAATTCGGACTGGCGGCGATGATCCGACCGCGCAAGGTCACCGAGTTCTCCGACGTGGAGGAACTGCGGGAGTACCTGGTCCGGGCCATCACCTCGTTCCGGACCGAGGCCCAGCGGGGGATCGTCGCCGACTTCTCGCGCCGGACCTTCGACACCACCAGCCCCTTCGTCCGCATCGGGGGCGGGTCGCTGGGCGGCAAGGGCCGCGGCCTGGCCTTCATGAACTCGATCCTGCACCGGTACGGGGTCAGCGACCGCTTTCCCGGGACGAAGGTCCTGGTGCCGCCGACCGCGGTGGTGGGGACGGACGTCTTCGACGCCTTCATGGCCCAGAACGACCTGCGGGAGTTCGCCCTGGCCGATCGCTGCGACGACGAGATCAACGCCCGGTTCCTGGAGGCCAAGCTGCCGCCGGCCATCTACGGGGATCTGGAGACCTTCCTGGATCAGGTCCGTTACCCCCTGGCGGTGCGGTCGAGCAGCCTGCTCGAGGACAGCCAGTTCCAGCCCTTCGCCGGGGTCTACTCGACCTTCATGCTGGCCAACAGCCACCCCGACCTGAAGGTGCGGCTGGACCAGCTGTGCGACGGGATCAAGCTGGTCTACGCCTCCGCCTATTCCAAGGCCGCCAAGAGCTACATCGAGGCCACGAGCAACCGCATCGAGGAGGAGAAGATGGCGGTCATCATCCAGCAGATGGTGGGCCGCCGGTACGAACAGTACGACTATCCCCACTTCTCGGGGGTGGCGCACTCCTCGAACTTCTACCCCAGCAACGGCCTCGCCCCGCAGGACGGGGTCGTCGCCGTGGCCCTGGGCCTGGGCCGCACGATCGTCGAGGGGGGGAAGGTGCTGCGGTTCAGCCCCGCCAAGCCCCACGTGCTGCCCCAGATGGGGACCGTCCAGGACTGGCTGAAGTACTCCCAGCGGAGCTTCTTCGCCGTGGACGTGAGCGACCCCGACGCCTACCCGCGCGCCCGCGAGGACTTCAACTTCGCCAGCCTGGACCTTGCCGACGCCGAGCGTCACGGCACGCTCGAGCCCCTGGGTTCGGTGTTCTCGTCCGAGAACAACACCATCTACGACGGCATCCACCGGCCGGGCGTGCGGCTGGTCTCCTTCGCCCACGTCCTGAAGCACGGCCTGTTCCCCCTGGCCGAGATCCTCAAGCTGCTGCTCGAACTCGGCCGCCGCACCATGAGCGCCGAGGTGGAGATAGAATTCGCGGTCGTCCTGGGGGACGGCAAGCTGGACCGGCACCAGTTCGGGTTCCTGCAGATCCGGCCCCTGGCCGCCGGCTACGACGCTCCCGACATTCCCGAGGAGCTGCTCTGGGGTGAGGACGCCTTCGTGGCGAGCAACACCGCACTGGGCAACGGGCGCCGGGAGAACATCCGGGACATCCTCTACATCCCGCGGAACCGCTTCGACCGGGGCAAGACCGCGGAAATGGCCGAGGAGATCGGCCGCATCAACCGGACCTTCGTGGAGAAGGCCCGTCCCTACATGCTCATCGGACCGGGGCGGTGGGGATCGAGCGACCGCTGGCTTGGCATTCCGGTCCGCTGGGACCAGATTTCCGGAGCCCGGGTGATCGTGGAGACCGACCTGGAGGACTTCAAGATCACGCCCAGCCAGGGCAGCCACTTCTTCCAGAACCTGACCAGCTTCCAGGTCGGCTACCTCACGGTGAACACCACCGAAGGGACCAGCCAGCTGGACTGGGACTGGTTGGACGCCCAGCCCGGGGACGATCCGGGCGAGTTCATCCGCCACATCCGGCTGTCCGAGCCGGTGACGGTATTGATCGATGGACGCAGCCGGCACGGGGTCATCCTCAAGCCCGGCAGGCAGATCGAGGAAAGCTGACCCGCCCCCGGGCGGGCCGAACACGGCGGCCACGCCGCCAGGAGTCAACCATGGCACACGACAAGTCGTTCAACCCGTTCGAGATGGCCCGCGCCCAGTTCGACAAGATCGCCGACATGATCGGTCTGGACCAGGGAACCCGCGACCTCCTGCGCAGCCCCCAGCGCGAGTACCACTTCACCATCCCGGTGCGGATGGACGACGGCACCGTCAAGGTGTTCCGGGGCTTCCGCTGCCAGCACAACGACGCGCGCGGCCCCAGCAAGGGCGGCATCCGTTTCCATCCCCAGGAGACCGAGGACACCGTGCGGGCCCTCTCGATGTGGATGACCTGGAAGTGCGCCGTGGCGGACATCCCCCTCGGCGGCGGCAAGGGCGGGGTCATCTGCGACCCCCACAACCTGAGCCAGCGCGAGCAGGAAGCCATCTGCCGCGGCTGGGTGCGGCAGCTGGCCCGCAACATCGGCCCGGTGGCCGACGTGCCCGCCCCCGACGTGATGACCAGCCCCCAGCACATGCTGTGGATGCTGGACGAATACGAGAAGATCAGCGGCGGGCACTACCCCGGCATGATCACCGGCAAGCCGGTGGGCATGGGCGGCAGCCTCGGCCGCACCGAGGCCACGGGTTACGGGGTGGTGTACTGCCTGCGCGAGGCCCTGACGGAGATGGGGATCGCCCCGCAGACCACCACGGCCAGCGTCCAGGGTTTCGGCAACGTGGCCCAGTACGCCATCGAGCTCTACCACCAGCTGGGCGGGCGCACGGTGTGCGTCTCCAGCTGGGACCAGGCCGAGCAGACCACCTTCGCCTTCTACCGGCCCGAAGGCGTGGACCTGGGCCAGCTCAAGGCCATGACCGACCGGTTCGGCGGCATCGACAAGGCCCAGGCCAAGGCCGCGGGCTACGAGGTCCTGCCGGGCGACCGGTGGATCGACCGCGACGTGGACATCCTCATCCCCGCCGCCCTGGAGAACCAGATCACGGGGCAGAACGTGGACCGCATCCAGGCCAGGGTGAAGATCATCGCCGAGGGCGCCAACGGCCCCACCACCCCCGAGGCCGATGCGGTGCTCGAGAAGCGGGGCATCTTCGTGATCCCCGACTTCCTGGCCAACGCCGGCGGGGTGACCTGCAGCTACTTCGAGCAGGTCCAGTGCAACATGAACTACTTCTGGGAGCGCGACGACGTGCTGGCCAGGCTGGACAACAAGATGACCTCCGCCTACCAGTCCATCAGCAAGCTGGCCCGTCAGAAGAAGATCTACATGCGGGACGCGGCCTACGTGGTGGCCATCAACCGGGTGGCGGCCGCCTGCCGGGACCGGGGCTGGGTCTAGGCCATGGCCGACCGTCCCGATCCGCGCAACGAGGGAGAAGGCGCCGCCTCGGGCGGCGCCGATCCCCGGACGGATCAGGACTGGCGGGCCATCCTGGAGGAGATGCGGAGCGACCGGCCCCGCCAGTACCTCCGCATCTCCCGCCGCATGCTCAACCACCTCTGCTCGATCGGCCTGACCGGCGCCCAGAAGCTGCTCGGGGAGATCGACCGGGGCGCCGCCGCGCAGACCGATGACGACCGCGACCGCAGCAACGTGCCCGGGGCCCGGGTCGCCATCGAGGAGACCCCCTTGATGACCGGGGCGCCGTTCGCCCTGGCGGAGGAATACCTGGGCGACGACGAGATCCTCTCGCGCCTGCAGAAGTGGCTCTACGAGGACAAGGCCAGCTTCTTCTGCACCGTGGTCGGCGACTCCCGTTCGACCATGCCCCAGATCGTCGACGCCATCCGCCTTTACAACGGCATCCTGCGCGGCCGCAGCGGGCTGGCCATGTCGACCCTCAAGAGCCTGCGCGTCTCCCTGATCCAGCGCTTCCTGACCGAGCAGATCGACTACATCAACGTGGCCAAGGAGGTGGTGCGCATCACCGACTTCATCGATCTCGTCGATCACATCACCATGACCGAGGGGTGCCACGGCAAGCTGGGGGGCAAGGCCGCGGGGCTGCTGATGGCGCGCTGGATCCTCGAGCAGCCGGAGGCGCAGGCCAAGGGCATCGGCAAGGTCAGGATCCCGCGCACCTGGTACGTCATCAGCGACGCCATCATGGACTTCGTCAAGCTCAACAACCTCGACGACGTGATGGACCAGAAGTTCAAGGACATCACCCAGGTCAGGCGCGAGTACCCGAACATCATCCAGCTCTTCAAGAACAGCAACTTCCCCGTCGAGGTGATCACCGGGCTGTCGCGGGCCCTGGACTACTTCGGCGAGGTGCCCCTGATCATCCGCAGCTCGAGCCTGCTGGAGGATCGCTTCGGCACCACCTTCTCCGGCAAGTACAAGAGCCTTTTCCTGGCCAACCAGGGGACCAAGCAGCAGCGGCTCGAGGCCCTGCTGGACGCCGTCGCCGAGGTCTGGGCGTCGGTGCTGGGCCCCGACCCCATCGAGTACCGCCGGGAGCGGGGCCTGCAGGAGTTCGTCGAGGAGATGGGCATCCTGATCCAGGAGGTCGTCGGCACCCGGGTGGGGCCCTGGTGGCTGCCCGCCTTCGCGGGGGTCGCCTTCAGCCGGAACGAGTTCCGCTGGTCGCCGCGCATCGCCCGCGAGGACGGTCTGATCCGGCTGGTGCCGGGCCTCGGCACGCGGGCGGTGGACCGGGTCGGCGACGACTTCCCCGTGCTGGCGGTGCCCGGCCAGCCCGCCCTGCGGGCCAATCCCACCCCGGAGGAGAGGGTCCGGTACAGCCCGGTGTGGGCCGACGTCATCAACCTCGAGACCAACCGCTTCGAGACAGTGCGCCTGAAGGACCTTCTGCACGAGGCGGGGGCGGACTTCCCCCTGGTGGAGAAGATCTTCTCGGTGCTGCACGACGGCCGGCTCCAGCGGGTCTCGCGGCTGATGATGGACCCGGCCCACGACGACCTGGTGGCCGACATGGAGGGCCTGGTCGGAGGGACGCCCTTCGTGGGCTGCATCGGCAAGATGCTCAAGACCCTCGAGGAGTACCTGGGCTCCCCGGTGGACATCGAGTTCGCCCACGACGGCGAGTGCTTCCACCTGCTGCAGTGCCGGCCCCAGGCCCAGTCGGGCGACGCCGCCCCCGCCGAGATTCCCCGCGGACTGCCCGCGGCCGACGTCGTGTTCACCGCTCGGCGGTTCGTCTCCAACGGCTGGGTGCCCGACATCAGCCACGTCGTCTACGTGGATCCGGAACGCTACGCCGGCCTGGCGACCGTCGAGGACATGCGGCGGGTCGGCCGCGCCGTCGGACGGCTCAACAGCCTGCTGCCCAAGCGCCGGTTCATCCTCATGGGTCCGGGCCGCTGGGGCAGCCGGGGCGACATCAAGCTGGGAGTCGCGGTCACCTACGCGGACATCAACAACACCGCCGTCCTCATCGAGATCGCCCGCCGCCGGGGGGACTACACGCCGGACCTCTCCTTCGGCACCCACTTCTTCCAGGACCTGGTGGAAGCCTCCATCCGTTACCTGCCCCTGTATCCCGACGACGAGGGCGTGGCCTTCAACGAGGACTTCCTCGTCGGGGCGGACAACCTGCTGCCCCGGATGCTGCCGGAGTTCGCCGATCTGGCGGCGGTGCTGCGGGTGATCGAGGTCGGCGCCGTGCGGCCGGGACGCATCCTCAGGCTGCTGATGAACGCCGACACGGACGAGGCCGTGGCCGTCCTGGCGGAGCCGGGGCAGGACCAGGATCAACAGTCCGGCTCCGGGCCGGGCGCGCGCAGCCGGGCCGGCACCCTGCGGGAGCCCCGGCAGTACTGGCGCTGGCGTCTGCGCATGACCGAGCGGATGATCCGGGCCCTCGACCATCGGCGGCTGGGCGTGGCCGCGGTCTACATCTACGGCTCGGTCAAGAACGGCACCGCGCGGCCCGACAGCGACATCGACCTGCTGGTCCACTTCCAGGGAGACGGGGACCAGCGCCGCATGCTGGAGATGTGGTTCGCGGGCTG
The DNA here is from genome assembly GCA_018829565.1 of bacterium. Lineage (GTDB taxonomy): Bacteria > Krumholzibacteriota > Krumholzibacteriia > LZORAL124-64-63 > LZORAL124-64-63 > JAHJTW01. The sequence goes on from JAHJTW010000248.1 coordinate 10,225, forward strand.
GAGCCAGGCCCTGGCGGAGATGAACTTCTCGAGGACGGGCGTCCGCGTCGACCCCATGCTGGACGTGACCCTGCTGTCGGACGCGGAGATCGCCGCGGGGGAGGGCGTGGCCGGGCGGATCGGGGCGGTCACCAATGCGGCCAGGAGGCTCCCCTTCGGGGATGAGGATTGACCTCCGGCACGACCGGGGACGCCAAGGAGCCGGGCAGGACCCGGCTCCTTCGGTTGGCGGGGGCGACCGTCAGGAAAGCTGCATCATCCGGCGCAACTTGCGCTTGCGGCGGTGGATCAGGCGGCGCTGCTTGCTGAGCTCGCCGTAGTCCTTCGCCTCGAGCGCGGCCTGGCGCTTCACCCTCAGTTCCTTGATCTCGGCCTTGATCTTCCGCTTGCCCAGCCCGAAGGCCACGTGCTTGTGGGGCTTCTCGATGCCCAGCTTGGCGGCCAGGGCGTCGACCAGCTCCTCCTTCTTCATTCCGACCACGCCGACGACCTCGGGACAGTGCTGCTTCATCATCTCGCGCAGGTCGCCCACGCGGGTCTTCTGCAGATCATGATATTCCATGATGACCTCCTGAAATGGTGAGTGGGGGAAAATTAACACAGCGGGAAAAAAATGGAAACCCCTGCGGCCCAATCCCCGTAAAAGCTCATGTGTATTAGTTGACATATACACTAATACACCAGAGAATCGGGAATCGCAGGCCCGGTCCGGACCGGGACCGGTCTCGACGGAGGCCCGAAAGGAAGGCGCGATGACCTATTTCGTGGATGGCCGGAGCGGCGTACCGATCTTCCGCCAGCTCATGGATCAGATCAAACTCAACATTGCCGGCGGAGTCCTCGGGCCGGGCGACGAGTTGCCGTCCGTCCGCCAGCTCTCCGTTCCCCTGGGGGTCAATCCCATGACGATCAGCAAAGCGTACAATCTCCTGGTCCACGAGGGCGTCCTCATCCGGCGGCCCGGCCTGCCCCTGATCGTGGCGGATCTGGGTCCGGGGGAACTCGAGGACCGGCGCATGGAGCAGTTGACCGAGGCCCTCAGGCCCGTCGTCCACCTGGTCCGGCAGCTCGGCATCGACCCGGACGGCGCCCAGGCTGCCTTCAAGGATCTGCTGGAGGATGAGGATAGGATGGAGAAACCGAGGAGAAGGGGGCAGCCATGACGGTGCTGGAATTGCAGGGCGTGCGGCACGGGTACGCAGGCAGGGACGTCCTGAGGGACATCGACCTCAAGGTCGCCAAGGGGGAGGTGCTGGGGCTGCTGGGCCGCAACGGCGCCGGCAAGACGACCCTGATCCGCCTGATCATGGGCATGCTGACCCCGAGATCGGGCCGGGTCGCCGTCTTCGGTCGCGATCCCCGGCTGGACCCGGTCGAGGTCAAGCGGAGGATCGGCTACGTGGCGGAGGACCAGGTGCTTCCCGGCCGCTTCCGCATCAACGAGGTGGTGGATCTGCACCGGCGGCTCTTTCCCCACTGGGATGACCGCCGGGCCTCGGAACTCGCCGCCAGGTTCGAGTTGCCCGGCGACCGGTTGATCAAGGATCTGAGCAAGGGGCAGGCGAGGCAGGTGGCCCTGCTGTGCGCCGTCTGCCACCGGCCGGAACTGCTGATCCTGGACGAACCGGCGGGGGGACTCGACCCCGC
>JAHJTW010000249.1 GCA_018829565.1 bacterium
CGCCGTCCAGTGTGCAGCCCCCCGGCTGGACCCCGAGGGGCATTGCGTGGTCCTGGCCGGGGACGTGCCCCTGCTGCGCCCGGGAACCGTCCGCAGGCTCGTCGACGAAACTCTCGAGTCGGGGGCCGCGGCCACGGTCCTGACCTGCGTCGTTCCCGATGCCGGGGCCTACGGCCGCATCATCAAGGATTCCGGTGGGGCCCTCCGGCGCATCGTCGAGGCGAGGGACGCGACTCCCGAGGAACTGGCGGTGGGCGAGTACAACACCGGGGTCTTCTGCTTCCGGACGGCCGATCTGATCGAGGCCCTGGGCAGCCTGAAGACGGACAACACGCAGGGGGAGTACTACCTCACCGACACCGTGGCCTACCTGGTCGGCCGCGGCCGCAGGGTGGAGGCCGTGGCCACCTCCGATCCTGGCGAGGTGGTGGGGATCAACACCCTGGACGAACTGGCCGCCGCCACGATCCTGCTCACGGAACGTGGGGCCTGAGATGGATCGGCTCTGCACGCCCTGGAGGTACGCTTACGTGAAGGGTGAAAGCCGGGAAGAAGGCTGCGTCTTCTGCAACCGCCGCGATTGCGACGATCGGGAGCATTACGTCCTCCACCGGGGATGCTCCTGGTACATCCTCCTGAACCTCTATCCCTACAACAGCGGACACCTCCTGCTGGTCCTGAACCGCCACCAGCCGATGCTGTCCGGGTGCACGCCCGCAGAGGTCCAGGAGATGAGCCTGTTGCTGCAGGTCATGGAGCGGGCCTTGCAGGAGACCTACCACCCCGACGGCATCAACTGCGGGTACAACGGCGGGACCAGCGCCGGGGCGGGGATCCCCGAGCACATGCACGTGCACATGCTGCCGCGCTGGGCGGGGGACACGAACTTCATGAGTACCATCGGGAGCACGCGGGTCATGCCCCAGACCCTCGATCAGAGCTACGAGCTGCTCAGGCCGGTCATCGCCCGGCTCGCCCGGAGCCAGGGATGAGGCGCCCGCTCAATCTGTGGCTGCTGGTGGTGGTGACGGTGTGCGGGATCTCCCTGCTCTTCGGCAGGGGGATGCTGACAGTCAGAGGACCGGCTGCGGGACCGGCCGGCATGGCGGAGACCGCTCCCTGGCCGGAAGCCGGGGAGCGGGGACTCCGGGTCCAGGTCCTCAACGGAACCCGGGTGCCGGGCCTGGCGAGGGATGTCGGCCTGCTGCTGGGCCGGGCCGGGCTGGCTCCCGTCGGCTTCGGCAACGCTCCTCCCCAGCAATACGCCTCCACCTTCGTGGTCAACCGCAGGCTCGAAGACGGTGTGGCCCGGCGTCTGGCGGAACTGCTGGGGGGAGTCCCGGTCATCCGGGAATACGACGGCCGGTCCCTGGAGGATGCGCTCATCGTCCTGGGCGCCGACCATGCGGAGGTCAAGCGGGTCCTCGCGGAAACGGAAAAATGAATGGTGGTTGGGAAGGGGGTCGCAGCCTATTATTGCGCCACCCCCAACCCGTCCGGCCTCGTTTCCGGACACCAACCGAAAGCGGCGATCGATGCGGAAATCCCTGGGCACCGTGATCCTGACCGTCATCCTGGGGGTCATGATCGGTGCGATCTTCAGTGAAGCCGTCGGTCTCTTCCTCGAAGAGGGAAGTGTGGCCGAGCAGCTCTTTGTCCAGTACATTTCCTTCGGGCCGGAAGTGACGCACTGGAACCTGGTGATCCTGGATCTCACCTTCGGGTTCCAGATCCATTTCAATCTCATGAGCGTCATCGGAGTCTTCATCGGTTCGCAGATACTCCGCTGGTACCGCTAGCCCCTCCAAGGGAGGTAGGGCGTATGAATTTCCATCCGGCAATCATCCCCGGCATGGCCGGGTGGTCGGAACTGCTGCTCATCCTGGCGCTGGCCCTGATCCTCTTCGGGCCCAAGCGTCTGCCCGAGATCGCCGAGGCGATGGGCAAATCCATCCGCAAGTTCAAGTCGGCCACCCGCGACGCCACCGAAGAGGTGAAGAAGGAGATCGAGGACGCGGGCAAGTCCAACGGCGACGGCGGACCCTCCTCCTCAGACAAGCGGGATTGACGCCGCCGGGTGCGGCGTCGCATTCAGGGAGGAATGCGTGAACCTCGCCCAGCTCCTCGACCAGCTGCGCGGCGACGGTCGCTTCATGCGCAACGTGACCCGCTGGGAGGTCATTCCCCCGGAGGCGGGGGAATTTCGGGCCTTTCCCGCCGCTCTCGATGCGCGCCTGACCGCCGTGCTCCAGGCCCGCGGGATCGACCGGCTCTTCAGCCACCAGGCCGAGGCCGTGGAACTGGCCCTGGCCGGGCGCTCCCTGGTCATTCCCACCCCCACCGCCAGCGGCAAGACCCTGTGCTACAACCTGCCGGTGCTCCACACGGTTCTCGCCGATCCCCAGGCCCGCGCCCTGTATCTCTTTCCGACCAAGGCCCTCAGCCAGGACCAGATGCACGAGGTCCACGGCCTGATCACCGATCTGGGCGCCGACATCAAGACCTACACCTTCGACGGGGACACCCCGGAGACCGCCCGGCAGGCCATCCGCAGCAGCGGCCACATCGTGATCACCAACCCGGACATGCTTCACCAGGGCATCCTGCCCCATCACACCCTGTGGGTGAAGCTGTTCGAGAACCTGAAGTACGTGGTGGTGGACGAGGTCCATCACTACCGGGGCGTTTTCGGCAGCCACGTCGCCAACGTGCTGCGCCGGCTGCAGCGCATCGCGGCCTTCTACGGTTCGCATCCGCAGTTCATCTGCTGCTCGGCCACCATCGCCAATCCCCGGGAGCTGGCGGAAAAGCTGACGGGCATGCCCATGGCTGCGGTGGAGCGTAACGGGGCGCCGCGGGGCGAGAAGCACTTCATCTTCTACAACCCGCCCGTCGTGAACGCCGAGCTGGGCATCCGCGCTTCGGTGATCAAGACGGCGCGGAGCATCGCCGAGCGCTTCCTGGCCAGCCGGGCCCAGCTGATCGTCTTCGCACGCAGCCGCATCCGGGTGGAGCTGCTGCTGACATATCTGGAGAAGTCGGGGCGGAAGGTCGGAATCAAGAGCGGCCAGGTGAGGGGATACCGGGGCGGCTACCTTCCCGGCGAGCGTCGGGCCATCGAAGCGGGCCTGCGCAGCGGGGAGATCAGCGCGGTGGTCTCGACGAACGCCCTGGAACTGGGAATCGACATCGGCAGGCTCGACGCCTGCATCATGGCCGGTTACGCGGGAACGGTGGCCAGCACCTGGCAGCAGGCGGGACGCGCCGGCCGGCGGCAGAACCTCAGCGCGGTGGTGCTGATCGCCTCGAGCAACCCGTCCGACCAGTACATCATCAACAATCCCGACTACTTCTTCGGCCGCAGCCCCGAGCACGCGACGGTCGATCCCGACAACCTGATCATCCTGATGAGCCACCTGAAGTGCGCGGCCTTCGAGTTGCCGTTCCTGGTGGACGAGGAGTACGGGGGGCGACGGGTGGCCGAGATCCTGGACTACCTCGTGGACATGAAGGTGCTCCACCGGGGAGTGGACAAGTACCACTGGATGTCGGACACCTATCCCGCCGAGGACGTGAGTCTCAGGAGCGCGGCTCCCGACAACGTGGTCATCATCGACCGCAGCGTCCCCGGCGGCAGGGTCATCGGCGAGATGGACCTCTTCAGTGCCCAGGAAATGCTGCACGACGACGCCATCTACATCCACGGCGCCCAGCAGTACCATGTGGACAAGCTGGACTGGGACCGGAGGGAGGCCCACGTCCAGCCGGTGACGGTGGACTACTACACGGACGCCCAGCGCAAGAGCGAGCTGAAGACCCTGACGGCGGAAACGGAAAAAGACGACCCCTGGGGACGGTCGGCCCTGGGCGAGGTCGGCCTGGTCTCGAAGGTCACGGTGTACAAGAAGATCAAGCTGGGTACGCACGAGAACGTCGGCGCGGGGCGGGTCCACCTGCCCGAGATCGAGATGCACACGACCAGCTTCTGGTGGGAGGTTCCCGAGGACCTGGCCGAGCGTATGAGCGCCGCCGGCCTCGATCCCGGGGACGCCCTCAAGGGCGCCGCCCACCTCCTGGGGCGGGTGGCTCCGTTCTTCGTGATGGCCGATCCTTCCGACCTGTGCGCCCAGGCCATGGTGAGGTCGCCGTTCACCGGACATCCCACCATCTACCTCTACGACTCGTTCCCGGGCGGGGTCGGGTTCGCGAGGCGGATCTTCGACCAGTTCGCCGAGATCTGCGCAGCGGCCCGCGCCCATCTGCAGAGGTGCTCCTGCGGATCGGGTTGCCCGTCCTGCGTCGGCGCCTCGGTCGACAGCGGCGGCACCGCGCGCAAGGGCGCCCTTTTCCTGCTCGAACAGGTGACCCTCCCGGAAAGCCGGCATTGACCATGGATCTGCGCGCCCGTCTGGCCCGACTCGACGGTCTGAACCGCAAGCCGGAACCGCCCTTGCGGGCGGACGTCCAGGAACCCGGCGCCGCGCTCGCCCGCCTGGGCCTGGTCGAGACGCCCGGCCCCGGCGGTCCCGTGTGGATGTCCGGGAGCGAGGCCGAACTGGACCCGCCTCCTGGCGATGTCCCGGATCTGGCCGGGTTCCTCCGGCGCACCTGCGCCGGGGGGATCGCCCCCGGTGACGTCCTCTTCCTGGATACCGAAACCACCGGACTGGCCGGCGGGACGGGAACCATCCCCTTCCTGGTGGGCGCCGCCTGGTGGGACGGGGACCGTTTCCGGATCCGCCAGTACTTCCTGCCCGATCCAGGACGCGAGGACGCCATGCTCGCCGCCCTGGCCGATCTCGCCCGCCGGTTCCGGGTCGTGGCGACCTACAACGGGGCCGCCTTCGACCTGCCCCTGCTGCGGTCCCGGTCCGTCGTCAACAGGTCACGCGACCCCCTGGCAGGGCTCGAAAGCTGGGACCTGCTGGTGCCCGCGCGACGGCTGTGGTCGCGCAGCCTGCCCGATTGCCGTCAGCAGACGATCGAGACCCACCTGCGGGGGGCGCCGCGGGGGGCCGGGGACATCGACGGGTCCCTCATTCCCCGGACCTGGTTCGCCTTCCTGCGGGGAGAGGACGCGGGGGACCTGGAACGTGTCCTGCGCCACAACCGGAGGGACATGGAGGGCATGGGGGTCGTGTTCCTGGCCGTTTGCCGGTGGGCCGGCGCGGTCGACGAACCGGACCGGCACGCCCAGGTGGGCTGGAGGCTGGCCTGGAGTCTGGCCCGCATCGCCGCCGCGAGGGGAAACCTCGACGCCGGTTGCGCCTGGTTGGCCAGGGCGCTCGACGTGCTCGCCGGGCAGGGGCCTGGCCCCGTGCGGGACCTGGCGCCCGCGGGGTTGTGGCGGGACGGCCTCGTGCTGGCCAAGCGAGCGCGCCGGCATCATCTCTCCCGCCGCATCATCCAGGCGGCGCTGATCGCCGACCCCCGGAGCCCCCGCCTCCATCGGGAGGCGGCCATCCTGTTCGAACATCGCCTGCCGCAGCTTGACAGGGCCCTGGAGCATGCGTTCCAATCGGACGAACCCCGGCGGGTCCGCCGCCTGCAGAGGAAGCTGAGCCGGGCCGGGAGGGCTTGTCCACCCGGCCGGGAGGAAGGATCGAATGAACACGCTGACCAGGGATGAAGCGCACCTCCTGCTGGGCGCCATTCGCGTGCTCGGGCACCGCGGACACCAGCCGCCCACGCCCGAGGAGATCGCCGATCTTCTGGAGATGTCCCCCAGCGGGGTCCGCCTGCAACTCGACCAGCTGCGGGAACTGGGAGCCGTCGCCCTGGTGGTCAACGCCAACCAGACCAGGGCCGAGGTGCGCGACCACCTCCTGGTGGAGTCCCTGCCCGAAAAGGCGGGGCCGGCCATCAGCGACGACCTCAAGGACTTCGACCGGCGCAAGCAGGAGGAGGCCGACCGCATGGCCAGGCTCTTCGATTCGGGGGACCACGAAAAGCAGCGACGACAGAAGATCCAGGACATGGACCAGAAGCTGAAAGGGTTCCAGCGCAAGAAACCGCCCAATCCCTTCGGGGACGACTGAACACCGGGGGATATCATGCGAAGACCGGGGCCGTGGCCCCGGTCTTCTTCGGGATAGCGCGGTCGGAGGATCACACGGAGGGTCGCGCCTGGTAACGCAGGTCCGTGATCTTGGCTGCTGCGGTCTGCTCGTTCAGCCATTCCTCGAGGGCCTGGTTCTTGGCCTGGTCGAGGAGGAAGCCCATGATTCCGGCGCGGCGACTCTGGAAATCCGCCTCGTCGACGGGTTTGATCCACAGGGGCACGGCGGCGAAAAGGCCGCGGTTGGTTTCGATCTCCGGCAAGAGGGAATCGACGGTCCCGTAGATCACTTCCTTGTTGAAGGACGATCCGTAGCCCACGTCGGGGATGTTCGAGTTCATCGTGAAGGTGTCGGTCACCGCGTGCTTGAGCCCGAACTTGGAGGCTGCTTCCGCCAGGCTGGTCCCCAGCTGCACCTCGCCGACCGCCGGGTTGAGCTTCTCGCGGGCAAGTTCCACCTTGCGCTGCTGGATCAGCTTGCCGCTGATGGCGCCGCGCACGTTCTCCAGGGGAGTGGGGCCTCCGGGCACCTTTCCGTCGGCGCGGACGACGAAGAAGAAGCTGTCGTTCTCCAGGACCGGGCTGACGGCGCCGGCCTTGGAGGCGAACACCCAGTTGCTCGCTTCCAGGGAAAGGGGCAGTCCGGGAATGTCCTGGCCGGCGGCAAAGGGCACCGGTGTGACGACTTCAAGGCCTTCGGCTTCGGCGGTCATGATGAAGGAATTCCCGTCCACGCGTGAACGGAAATCACCGGCGGCCTCGGAGATGAGATCCAGGGTTGCCGGGCTGGGGGTGACCTTCAGGAGGATGTGGCGGGCGTGGACCTGAGCCAGTTCCCCGGTTTCGGCGTCGTTGATCTGCTCGAGCACCTCGATGAGGTGGTAGCCGAACTGGGTGCGGACCGGTTCGCTGATCACGCCGACCGGCAGGCTGAAGGCGGCCTCGGTGAAGGGGGCGACCATGCGCTCGCGGTTGAAGGTGCCGAGGTCGCCGCCGGTGCTGGCCGACCCGTCCTCGCTGTATTCCATGGCTGCCTGCTCGAAGTTCCGCTTGCCGGTCTCGATCTCGTGCTTGATGTCGAGGATGAGGGTCCTGATCTCCTCGTAGTCGGCCTCGCTGGCTTCCTTGGCGAACTTGACGAACTGGCACCGGGCCTTCTCGTCGCTCAGGAACTCGTCCTGGTGCGAAGCATAGTATTCCTGGATCTCCGCGTCCGACGGACTGTAGTCCAGGGCGAGATCCACGAAGGTGACGCCCATGAACTCGGCGACCCCGCGTCCGGTCTGCCGGATGTACTCCTCGCGAACATCCTGCTCGCTCACGGAAACGCCGGCGGTGATCTGGTCATTGAGCTTCTGGCGCTTCAACAGCGTGCGCACGTACTGCTCGACGCCGCTCCAGTCGTTGTCGGGATTCTGCAGGTCGGCGAAGTAACGGTCCATGTCGATCTGTCCGTCCTCGCGCCGGTAGTTCTCCAGGAGGGCCTGGGGAGGGTTGTTCTGGAAGGCGTCGAGGACCTCGTCGTCGGTGATCTTGATCTTCCGGTCCTCGATGGCCTGGTCGACCAGGACGCTCTGGACGACGGTGTCCCAGGCGCGCTGGCGGGCCAGGGCGTACTGGTTGGCGTTCAGTTCACGGTTGCCGGCCTGTTGCCTCATGAAGGCGATCTGTTGACGGACCATGTCGTCGTAGAACTGGGCGCTGACCTTCACCCCGTTGACCTCGCCGATGACACCGGGCTCGAAGGAACCGGTTCCGGGAGCCTGGCATCCCCGGCCTGTCAGGCCGCCAAGGATGAGGAACAGGATGAAAGAGGCGGCGATCACCCAGTAGAAGAGCTTGGCCTGTGAGCGCAAAAACTTGAACATCGCGGACATCCCCTTGAATGGACACGGCATGACAACCACCGGGGCAGGCGGAAACGTCCCAGCGACCGAGCCCCGTCGCGGTAAACAGTGGTACAAGATGGCAGAAAAGGAGGGATTTCTCAAGTTGCTCGTTGGCTGTTTTTTGGAATACTGATAATCTTCGCCCGGGATAGGGCCGGACCGGCCGGATCGATCCGGCTCCGCCTTGGCTTCGATCCGGGGGTGAACGTGTCTTTCTGGCAAAATCCTGGAGTGATCGCGCTCGGCAGCGGCCTGGCTGCCCAGGCCGCCAAGGTCGTGGTCGAACTGCTGGTCCGGCGGCGCTGGCGGCCCATGCTGTTCCTGGCCAACGGCGGCATGCCCTCCAGCCACGCCGCGACCGTGACGACCCTCTGCCTGCTGGTGGGCTTCCGGTCCGGATTCACCTCCGACATGTTCAGCCTGGCCCTGGTCTTCGGCCTGTTCGTGGTTTTCGAGGCCACCGGACTGCGCCTGGAGATAGGCAAGCAGGCCCAGTTGCTCAACCAGCTCCTGGACGGAG
>JAHJTW010000250.1 GCA_018829565.1 bacterium
CCTGGCCGGGACCGCAGTACACCGGGGCCCTGGTGGACCTCACCGTCTATCAGCACAACACCTTCAACTGGAATTCGGGAGGGGTCTTCTTTTCCTGGGCCGTCCGTTCGACGGCGTCGGCGAATCCCGCCGACATCGAGGACGCCCCGTGGGAGAGCAACGGATTCCTGTATTACGGTGAACCGAAATACCTGCGGCTCAGCAACGACGTGACCGCCCTGCTGGAACCCGGTGTGACCTACCTGCAGGTGCAGATGAAGGCCCTGGAGGTCGGCTGGTACTGGGGCTGGGACGGGCCCGATGCCACGCCCGCGCCCTACTTCGACAACGTCCGGGTCACCGCCTTCGAGCACGGCGGCCCTTCCATGTCCGCTCGCGAGATCGAACTGGCCCAGGACAACTTCCCGGCCGACGGCGTCATCGACGAGGCCAACCTGGGCAACAACAGCGTCCGGTTCGACATGGCGCGCAACATCGCCGCCGAATCGCAGATGGTCAATCAGCCCGGGGATTCCCTGGTGGTTTCCATCCGCGCGGCCCGGACCGGCGCCACGGTGCAATCCCCCCGGATGCACTACATCCTCAAGACCAACCCGATGTTCGATCCCTACCGGAGTTCCGGCCTGCCGGCCGTCGGCGCGGTGGACGGGTATCGCGTGATGGTCGGCGGGGCGCCCCTTGCCGGGAAGTACGCCTTCGATCTGCCCGACACCGGCTTCATGTTCCCCGGCGACGTGATCCATTATTACTTCTCGGCCCAGGAGGATCTGCTGGGCGACGTCCGGACCTCCATCCTGCCGGCGGACACCACAGGTTTCGCCGATTTCACCGACATCCTGTCCTACGATCCGGTTTTCACCATGCGGGCCTTGCCGTCCATGCGGAACATCGGCGGATACATCGACTATGCCGACCACCTGCTCTGGTACGACGGTCACCTCGGTGGGCTGGACGAGTGGATGCTCGCCATCCTGAATTCTCCCGTTTCCTACTCCTTCTCGATGGACGTCTACCGGACCCAGGGGGCGAGTTCGGGCGTGGGGAACGGACTGGGTGGACGCGCCAGCGCCGCCCAGCTGGACAATTACGAGATCATCCTCTACGACAGCGGGAGCTATTCGAACCATACTCTGGGACATGGTGATTTCGGAGACGACCCCAGCCCGGACGTCCAGGTGCTTGACGAATGGCTCGCAGCCGGCGGCCACAATCTGCTCCTCAGCGGCAACGGTCTGATGGGCGACCTGACTATCAGCGCGGAGGGTGTCGCCTTCAACGATCAATGGATCGGGGTCACCGTCGATCCGACCTATCTGTATTACCTGATCAGCAGCCAGGTTTCGCCCGTGGCCAAGGCCATTCCCGGCAACGGGGTGCTCCAGTCGGTCGAAACCTGGCTGGTTTACGGAGGCTGCCCCTTCCCGGCCTACTTCTACGCGGTGGAGGCGGTGCAAGGCACGGACCGTCTGGCCGAATACCTGGATCCCAATCGCAGCGACGGAGCCTACCCCTATGCAGCGGCCACCCGCCGCATCGAACCGACGGTTTCCAGCCAGGTGGTGCTGCTGCCCTACTCCCTCTCCACCGTCTGGACCGATCCCGGTGCGGCCAAGGCAATGCCCGGCATGCCTGCCCGCTCGGGGATCCTGGTGGACGTCATGTTCGCCTTCGGCTTCTACCCGCCCTACATCCCGGCCGACGTGCCCGCTGCGGGCACATTCACGGCCGAGGCCTGGCCCAATCCCTTCAACCCGCAGGTGAAGATCAGCTACACGCTGCCGGTCGCGGGCGAGGTCACGGTGCGGGTCTACGACGTGAAGGGGCGTCTTGTCCGGGAGCTGAAGGACGAACCGGCTCCCGCCGGCGCGGGCCAGGTCACCTGGGACGGCGCCGACGGCGGCGGGCGACCTGTGTCTTCGGGTCTGTACTTCTACGAGGTGCGGTCGGGCGATCTGGTGAAAATCGGGAAGATGTCCCTGGTCCGGTGATCCCGGCCCGATCGCTCATATCAGGAATTCTAAGGGGGAACGATCATGTCCCAGATCCATGCCCGGCCCTGGAGGCCATGGGGCCAAGCTCTTATTTCATGTCTCTTGTTGTTGGCGGCGCCTGTCCTGGCCG
>JAHJTW010000251.1 GCA_018829565.1 bacterium
CCTCAAGGCCAGGTTCTGCGTGGAAGGGCGCCGCCTGCTGAAGGAATTCTGCGCCGCCGCGGGCGTCGGTTACCGCGAGTGCGGCAAGCTGATCGTCGCGGTGACCGACCGGGAGGTGGGACACCTCGAGGACCTCCATGCCCTGGGCAAGGCCAACGGGGTGGAGGACCTGCGGCTGCTGGACGCCGGGGAAGTATCCGACCTCGAACCGGAGATCGAGGCCGTGGCGGCCCTGTTCTCGCCCCGGACCGGCATCCTGGACGCCGAGGGCGCCGCCAGGGCCTTCGCACGCCGGGCCGAGGCCGCCGGCGCCAGGGTCATGGTCGGCGCCCGGGTGACCGGCCTGCGGCGCAAGGGTGGGGTCTGGGAGGTGGACGTCTCCCCGGGAGACGGCGGGATGCGGGAGGGCTGGCGGCACGGCAGCCGTTGCGTGGTCAACGCCGCGGGCCTGTGGGCGGACCGGGTGGCCGCCCTGGCGGGCATCGACGTGCAGGGCCGCGGCTGGGGCCTGCACCTGTCCAGGGGCAACTACTTCGTCCTGGATTCCCGGCACCAGGGGCGTATCCGCCACCTCGTCTATCCGGTTCCCCCCGCCGACGGGACCACCCTGGGGGTCCACGTCTGCCTCGACCTGGGGGGTCGGCTGAAGCTGGGGCCGGATTACGAGGTCCCGCTCGAGGACCCGCGCACCGGCGTCGTGGGCAGCGGATTGAGCGCCAATCTGGATTACCGGGTTGATCCCGGCCGCCGCCGGGCTTTTTTTGAGGGAGCCCGCACCTTCCTGCCCTGGCTGGAGGCGGGGGACCTGGCACCCGACATGTGCGGTCTGCGGCCCAAGCTCTCGGTGACGGACTTCCGGGACTTCGTCGTCGCCGCCGAGGAGGGGGACGGGGAAGGCCTGGTGAACCTGGTGGGCATCGATTCGCCCGGACTGACCAGCGCGCCGGCCCTCGCCCTGGAGGTGGGGCGCCTTGCGGCGGAAATCCTGTAGAGCCGGAATCCTTCCGGCGTGCATCTGGGGAACCTGAATGTGGATCGTCTTCGGCCTGGTGCTCGTCTGCGCCCTGCTCGTCTTCCCGGGCTGCCGCCCGCGCGGTGCCGGCGTCCGCCCTCTGTTCGTGGGGACCGGACGGCACTGGCGGCGGAACTACGGGCGCCGGTCCTTCCTGCGCCTCGGCGGGGCGGTGGTCGCCGCGGGAGTGCTGGCCTACAGCGGCATCGACGAGGCGGTCGACGAGTTGCACTCGCGGTCCCTGCGTTCCTCGGGAACGGACGCCCTGGCCCGGCTGGTCAAACCCTGGGGCGAGAGGTTCTGGTTCTTCGCCTGGCTGCTGGCCGGGGCGGTCGACGCCTGGGTCCGGACCAGCAGCTTCAGCCGCTGGGGCCGCAAGAACTTCGAGGCCATGGTGGTCGGGCTGCCCACGCTGTGGACCCTGCAGCGGGGGCTGGGGGCCAACCGACCCAGCTCCGACGAAGCCGATCCCCGCTGGCGTCCCCTGGCGGCCGACAATGCGGCGTCGGGCCACGCCTTCATGGGCGCGATCCCCTGGCTGACCCTGGCCCGCAGGACCGGCCGGATCGACGCCCGACGGACCGCCCGGCTGGCCTCGGTTCTCACCGGGTGGTCGCGTCTCAACGACCGGAAGCATTATCTTTCCCAGGTGATCCTGGGCTGGACCATCGCCTGGAACGCCGTCGAGGCGGTGGCCGATGATCCCGACAACCTCCCCGCACCGACTTCCACCGGAAGGACCGCCGATGGCTCGCCCGCATTTCCAGCGAACTGATCCGACCCCGGGACTGTTCCTGGCCCTGGCCCTCCTGTCGGCCATCCCCTGCGCCGCCCGGGGTTCCGGCCCCACGCCCGTCGTGCTGGACCTGGCGCTGGCTCCCCCGTCCTCGGTTCCGGTTTATCGGACCCGACCCCTGGATGAGGCCGCCCTGGCGGCGGAGGATGCCGACCGGGAAGCGGCCGGGGAACCCTACCGGTTCGCGGTGGCCGAACCCGTCGTGCTCACCCCGCAAAGTTCGGGGCGCTGGGAGCAGCCCACGGCCCGGCACCGCGTCTGGCGCCAGCGCATCGTCGCCCCGGGGGCCCTGTCGTTGAACCTGGGGTTCACCCGCTGCGAGCTGCCGGCCGGGGCGCAGCTCAGCATCTATCCCACGGATATCGCCGGACCCGACGATCCCCGCGGCGTGCGGGTCTTCACCGACCGGGACAACGACGGCCACGGCCAGCTGTGGACCCCGGTGGTCCTGGCCGACGACGTCATCGTGGAACTGCTGTTGCCCTGGTACGCTGAGGACGACTTCCCCCTGGAACTGGGCTCGGTCAACGTGGGCTACCGCTACTTCGGCGAGGACCTGCGGGACAAGTCGGGGTCCTGCAACATCGACGTGGTCTGCCCCCAGGGGGACGCCTGGCGCCGGGAGATCGACTCGGTCGGGGTCTACACCATCGCCGGCACCTGGAAGTGCACCGGAGCCCTGATCAACAACACCCGCGAGGACGCAGCGCCCCTGTTCCTGACCGCCCACCACTGCAACAACAGCATGAACACCGCGGCGCCTTCGGTGGTGGTCTACTGGAACTTCCAGAGTCCGGTCTGCGGCCAGCACGGGGGCGGGTCCCTGGACGACTTCCAGTCGGGCGCGGTCTTCCGCGCCACCAGCAGCGCGTCGGACTTCACCCTCATCGAGTTCGACGACCCCCTGGATCCGGAACACGGCTGCACCCTGGCCGGCTGGGACCGGCGGGACCTCGCGCCCCGCAGCGTGGTGGGCATCCATCACCCCAGCACCGACGAGAAGAGCATCAGCTTCGAGAACGACTCGACCCTCATCACCACCTACCTGACCACCGCCAGCCCCGGCAACGCCGACCATCTGCGGGTGGGCGACTGGGACCTGGGCACCACCGAGCCCGGCTCCTCGGGCAGTCCCCTGTTCAACCCCGAACACCTGATCGTGGGCCAGTTGCACGGCGGATACGCCGCCTGCGGCAACAACCTGGCCGACTGGTACGGGCGGCTGTACACCTCGTGGGCCGGGGAGGGCACCCCGGATACCCGTCTGCGGGACTGGCTGGATCCCGTGGGCACGGGAGTGGAGACCCTGAGCTTGCTGGACCCCGGCAACCCCGAGCAGGCGGTGACCCCCACCGCGGGCCTGGCCTTTTCCGGCATCGTCGGCAGCGATCTGACGGGGCTCGAAGGGTCCTACCAGATCAGCAATATCGGCATCAACCCCATCGACTTCCGGGTGGAGCCCTCGGTGGGGTGGCTCACGGCCGATCCGGCCGAAGGAACGATCCCCGGGGAATCCCAGGTCCAGGTCCGGATCGCGGTCAACGCCGCCGCATCCGGGCTGCCGGCCGGGGTCAACACCGCGACGGTGGCCTTCACCAACCTGACCGGCGGCCTGGGGTCGACCTCGCGCCCGGTGGCCCTGACCCTGCTGTCGGGATCGCCGCGCATCGCGGCCCTGGGACCCAATCCGTTCAGCGAGTTCCTGGAGTTCACCCTCATCCTGCCGGGGCCCGGCACCTACCACGCCAGGATCCTCGACCTCAGGGGCATGATGGTCCGCGACTTCGGCCACCGGGCGGCCGTGGCGGGCGAGAACACCCTGGGCTGGAACGCGGAGGATGACCGGGGCCGGGGCCAGGCCGCAGGGACCTACATCCTGCTGGTGGATGCGGCTGGGGCCACCCTGCGGGCCTCCTTCACCTATTCCCCGTGATGTGGTATGATGGAAGGCCCGGATTCCCGGTCCGGGCCCTGCAACCCTGGTCCTGCAGCACGGGAGCCGAGCCTCATGAATTTCCGCATCCTGGCCGCATTCCTGGCCCTGGCCGGCGGCCTGTTGTCCGCATGTCCCGCCCCTGCCCAGACGCATGCCCTGGGCGATACCCTGACGGTGATCCAGCGGCCCCTGCTCAACATCCCCTCCCTGGTCGTTCCGGGCGGTGATCTGGTCATCCGGTGCGACGCCTCGCCGACGGCGACCGGCTGGACCGCCTCGCTGGAACGCGGGGGGCTGGATATCCCCCTGACCCTCGACGAGGCCGCGTACGATCCCGACACGCTGTGGTGGACCCTGCTGGCCGTGGTGCCCGAGGTTCCCGTCTTCGATCTCTACGATCTGCGGGTGACCGCCGACGGGGGTGTCGACGACGTGACCCGGCAGGCCGTGAGCGTCATGGCCCAGATCCCCGCGGAATACTACTTCGTCCATCTCACCGACACGCATCTGCCCACCTACCTCTACTACTACCAGAGCGGGGCGGACACCGACAGCACCAACACGGTGGGCCTGCGGCACATCATCGGCGACGTCAACGTGATCAACCCCGCCTTCGTCGTCATCACGGGGGACCTGATCCACGAGGGCGAACTCGAGGACTTCCTGGAGAAGCGGTACTACAGCCGGGCGCAGCGCCAGCTGACGGAGTTCGAGGTGCCGGTCTTCCTGACCGCCGGCAACCACGACATCGGAGGCTGGAACGACACGCCCCCCAGCGACGGCACCGCGCGCAGGGACTGGTGGCGGTTCTTCGGGTGGAAGCGCCTGGACAACCCCCCGCCCGGCGCCCCGTGGCGGACGCAGGACTTCAGCTTCGACCTGGACGCCGTGCACTTCGTCTGCCTGGAAGCCTACGACAACTACGATTCCTGGCGCTGGCCCATCTACGGGTACGAGAGCTTCATCGGCAGCCAGCTGCAGTGGCTGGCGGCCGATCTCGCGGCGGCTCCGGCCGGTTCCGCCAGGGTCCTGTTCTACCACTACGACTTCCAGAACCAGATCGACCTGTCGGCCCTCGGGGTGGACCTGGCCCTCTGGGGGCACATCCACAGCGACAGCGGCAGCCTCACCGGCAGTCCCCTGGACGTCTCCACCGACAACGCCGGCGGCCAGAACCACCCCTTCCGGCTGGTGCGGGTCTCGGACGGTCGGGTCGTGCCCCTTCCCACCCTCTCCGCCGGGACCGTGGGACAGACGCTGACCGTGAGTTACAGCCCGGCCAACGACGGCGCTCACGACCGCATCACCGCCACGGTGGTCAACGGCCATGCGGAACGGTTCGAACACGGCCTGCTGAGGATCCACATGCCTCCTGCGGCGGGGTATCTCGTGACGGGAGGGACCCTGATCCAGCGGGACGATTCGGGCCCGGACGTGGTCTGCTACGTCAGGGCGGACGTCCCCGCCTCGGGCTCCCTGGCGGTGACGGTGGAAGCCGACCACTTCACCGGCCTTCCCGGCGGAGTCCCTGCGGCCGCCCGCCTCGCGGCGATCCATCCCAATCCCTGCAACCCCCGGGCGGAGATCGCCTTCGAGCTGGGGGAAACCGGGCCTTGCCGCCTGACCGTCTTCGACGTCCAGGGCCGGGCGGTCACGGTGATCGAGGACCGCGTCCTGGAGGCGGGCGCCCACCGGGCCGTCTGGGACGGCCGGGATGCCGCCGGCAGGGACCAGCCCTCGGGCGTCTACCTGGTCTCCCTGCGGGCGGGAGCCTTCAGCGAGAACCGCAAGCTCACCCTGGTCCGCTGACCCGGGACCGGAAAAAGCGAAGGTCCCCGGCGGTGCCGGGGACCTTGCTGCGAGGATCGGGCAGGGGGGACCTACTTCACCGTCTTCTTGATCCATTCGGTGGTCACGCTCTTGGGCCGCTCGATGGGGGAACCCATGGCGCGGTTGATGATCAGCTGGCTGAGCATGCCCATGGCGCGTGAGACGGAGAACAGCACAGTGTAGTAGCTGAACTCACGCAGGCCATAGTGGTACAGCAGGGCGCCGCTGCCGGCGTCGACGTTGGGCCAGGGGTTCTTGGCCTTGCCGTGCTCGGTGAGCACTCCCGGCACGATCTCGAAGACCTTGTTCACCAGGGCCATGACCGGGTCGTCGGGGAAGTGCTTCATGCCGAAGGCCCTGAAGGCGGTGAAGCGGGGATCGGTCACCCGCAGCACGGCGTGGCCGTAGCCGGGAATGACCTTGCCGCCGTTGAGGGTGTCCCAGGCGAACTTGGTGAGCTGCTCGTCGGTGGGCACGCCCTTGAACTCCTTCTTCAGCTCGAGCACCCAGTTCAGGCACTCCTGGTTGGCCAGACCGTGCAGGGGGCCGGCCAGGCCGTTCAGTCCGGCCGAGACGCTGTAGTAGGCGTCGCTCAGGGCCGAGCCCACCAGATGGCAGGTGTGGGCCGAGACGTTGCCGCCCTCGTGGTCGCAGTGCAGCACCAGGTACAGCCTCATGCAGTCGGCGAACTCGCCGCTCTTGTCGGGAATGCCCAGCATGTGCGCGTAGTTCTCGGCCCAGGTCTTGTCCTTCTTCGGGCTGATCCGCTTGCCCTTCTTGAAGCGCATGCGGTAGATCCCGGCGGCGATGGCGGGCAGCTTGGCCAGCAGGTCGAGGCTGTCCTCGAGGGTCGGCTGCCAGTAGTCCATCTTGCCCATGCCCTGGTTGTAGGCCTTGACGAACTTGCTTTCGCGCTGCATGCACAGGATGGCCGTGTCGAGCATGCACATGGGATGGGAGTCCGCCGGCATGGCCTCGAGGACCTTCCAGACGTAGGCGGGCACCCTGGCGCGGGCGGCCAGTTCCTCGGTCAGGGCGCGGCGGTCCTTGGCATTGGGGAGCTCGCCGGTGCAGAGCAGGTAGAAGATGTCCTCGGGGGTCTTGTCGGTCAGGTCGCCGATGGGGGTGTTCCTCACCAGGAGGCCCCGGTCAGGGGGAACCTCGGAGGTGTCGCAGACCATGGCCTTCACCCCGCGCATCCCCCCGTAGGCCTGGGCGACGGTGGCTTCGCTGAGCACCTTGTCGCCCTTGGTCTTGACCAGGTCCCGGATTTCTTCCCTCCAGACGGGGATCTTCTTCGCGAGTGCATTCTGGAGCTTGGCCATGACGCCCTCCTTCTCCTGTGTGGTTACCGGTTGGCCACGGTGGTCCGGGCTCGCGGGCCCTGCGCAGCGCAGCCGCAGCCTGCCGGACGGCTAACCCCCATAGGTCAGAGGGGTTTTCCTCCTGGTCGGCTTCCGTGTCCTGAATGGGGCCACCTTAGCAGGTGCCCGTTATTATTTCAACACACTGTTGGGGGGGCTGCGGGTTTTTTTGTGGCAATTCGGGGCCCGGGGGATACATTTTAGGAATCTGAATGAACCGGGGACAACTCCTCCTGGAGGCCGTCATGACCGACGATGTGAAAACCTGCCTGGAAATCCTGGAAAAGGCCATCACTTTCGAGGAAGAGGGCATGGCCTTCTTCCAGGACCGCGCCCAGAACGCCCCTTCGGCTCTCGAGCGCAACCTTTTCAACAGCCTGGCCAAGGACGAGGCCGGCCACAAGGCCCACCTCATCCAGATCCGCGAGGATCTGCTGCGCGAGGGCACCGTGGACGTCCTGCCCGACGTCTCGGAGGACCACGTGGCCAACGTCCGCTCCATCTTCGAGAACGCCCTCGAGGAAGCCAACGACCCCTACGACTTCCAGCTCGAGGAATTCGAGATCCTCAAGGGTGCCATGGACGTCGAGCGCCGGGGCTACGGCATGTACGCCCAGGCCGCCGCGGACGTCACGTCCACGCGCGCCAAGGAACTCTTCCTGCACCTGGCCTCCGAGGAGCAGAACCATTTCACCCTGCTGAAGAACACCTTCGACTACATGTCCGACCCCGAGGGTTTCGACGGGTTCAACGGCAACCCGATGCTCGACGGCGGCTAGTCCGTGGCCGACGCCTCCCGCTGCGACTTCTTCCGCCGCGTTGTCGCCATGGCTCCCATGGCGACGGGCGGCAATCTGCCCTATCGTCGCCTGTGCCGCGAGTTCGGGGCCGTCCGCACCTGCAGCGAGATGGTGCTGGCCCACAAGCTGGTCAAGGGCGGCGACCGCCCCCTGCTGCGCCACCACGAGACCGAGACCGATTTCGGGGTCCAGCTGGCGGGCAAGCACCCGGAGGTGGTCGCCGAAGCGGTGAAGATCGCCGAGGACCACGGGGCCGCCTTCATCGACCTGAATTTCGGCTGTCCCATCGACCTGGTCGTCAGGAAGGGCGCAGGCGCGGCGCTGCTGCGCCGGCCGGCCAAGCTCGGCGAGATCGTGGCCGCCGCCCGGGCGGCGACCGGTCTTCCCCTGTCGGTCAAGATCCGGCTGGGGTATTCCGCCGATCAGATCAACTGCGTCAAGACCGCCTCCGCGGCGGTGGAGGCGGGGGCCGACGCGGTGGGGGTGCACGGCCGGACCCGCAATCAGCGCTACCGCATGAGTGCGGACTGGCGCCTGATCGAGGAGGTGGCCGCGGCCGTGCCCGTCCCCGTCCTGGGCAACGGCGACATCTTCACCTGCTGGGACCTGGCGAAGCGGCGAACCGAGACCCGGGTGGAGTCGTTCCTGGTCGCCCGCGGAGCCCTGATCAAGCCCTGGGTTTTCCAGGAACTCGGCGAGGGGCGGCCCCTCGATCCCGATGCGCCCGCCCGCTGGAAGATCATGCGCCGGTACTTCGAACTGGCCTGCGAGCACTTCGGGGACGACGCCAAGGGGCTCGAGCGGGTCAAGCGTTTCTTCCTGTGGCACCTCGGCTTCTGGCACCGCCATTATCCCTGGACCCGGGAGGACTTCCTGGCCCATGCCCCCGAATCCCTGCTCCAGGCCCGCAATCCCCGCATCGAAGGCGACCCCGAGGAGGAACTCCTGGCCAGCGGCGATCCTGCCGATCACGAACGCATCTGGGTGCGCCTCCTTGACAGGGATCATCCGGGCGCCTAGAGTGGCCTGGTCGTCCGGTTCCGCCGGACGGGACATCCCGAATCATGCGGCCTGCAAACCAGCGGAAGTCCGGTGAGAGTCCGGCGCGGCCCCGCCACTGTAAGCGGCGACGAAAGCTGCAAGTGCCACTGATCCCGGTCCGGTCGGTTCGATCGCGAGGGGTTGGGAAGGCGCAGCCAGTAGAACGACCCGCAAGCCAGGAGACCGGTTTCAGGCCTGCCACCACCTTCGTGGGCGAGGTATGGCCGTGGCGCGTTCTCCTGGCAGGGGACCCTCCTCTCCGGCAATTGAAATCCTGTTTTCCGTGGCTTTCTGTCTCGGGGCTTTGTCCAGTGCGGCGATCCCGGCACCTCCGCTCGCCGCCGGCAGCGCCCTGGCGGTCGCCTGGCGCGACACCCTCGTGGTGGCCGCGTCCGGTCTGACCCGCCAGGCGCCGGTACCGGGACCCGGCCTGGTGACCAGGATCGACCTGTCCGCCGAGGGGGGCTCCGGCGACCTCGCCGACCTGCTGGCCTCGGTGGCGGGGGTCCAGATCCGCCGATTCGGGGGGATGGGTTCGGGCGCGGTCCCCTCCATCCACGGGTCCAGCGCCGCCCAGGTCCGGCTCTTCATCGACGGTCTGGCCCTCGAGAGCAGCGAATGGGGCGCGGGGGATCTGGCCCGCCTGCCTCTGGCCCGGTTCTCCGCCGCCGAGGTCCACCGGGGCGTGATCCCCGGCCGGCTCGGGGGCGGCGGCGGGGCCGGGGCCATCAACCTGATCACCCGTTCGACCGGAGGCGGGTCCGGGGCCGGCCTCGCCACCGGTTCGTTCGGGGACCGGGGCGTCCGGGCGCACTGGGCCGGCGGCAAGCCTGGAGGGGCGGAGGTCCTGGTCCTGGCCCACGGGCGCCGCATCGACAACGACTACGCCTACCGCGACCACCTGCAGACCTTCAACCGGACCGACGACGACACCACCGCCGTGCGCCGCAACGCCCAGTGGGAGGAGTGGGGAGGCTGGACCAGCGTGCGGATCCCCTGGGGGGATCTCGGCTGCAAGGCGGGGGCCGGCGTCTACCGGCGCGACGGCGGCCGGCCCGGTCCCAGCGGGGCGCCCACACCCGAGGCCTCGGTGAGCCTGCGGCGGCTGGACGGCCGCGTCGACCTCGACTGGCGGGAGGGGCTCCTGCGGCTGGAGGCGGGCGCGGTCCGGCGCGAGGACGTCCTTCACGACGACCGGGGACAGGTGCAACCCGGCTTCACGGGCGTCACCTGGTCGCGGAGCCACGATCTCAGCGCCCGCTTGACGTGGGCTCCCCGCCTGGCCCAAGCCCCCGGCGGCGGGGCGCTCCCGGGAGTCGATCTGCGGGCCGGCCTGGAGGGCCGGCGCCAGGACTTCCGCCAGTGGTGGAACGCCGAGGCGGATCCCCGCCGGAACCGGTCCACGGTCATCCTGTTCGCCGAGACGGTCCTCTCCGCGGGCGCAGGACGCCTCCAGGTCACTCCCGGCTGGCGGTGGCGGCGCAGCGTCGACGACTTCCCGCCCGTCCCGGCCTTCTACCTCATCCCCGAGCAACAGAACGTCCGGCACGAGGACCAGGACGTCTCCCCGTCCCTGGGCGTGGTGTGGGAGCTGCGACGAGGAGTCCTCTACCTGGAGGGGTTCGGCGCCCGCACCGTCCGGGAACCCAGCTGGGTCGAGCTGTTCGGCCACCGCGGGGGATTGAGCGGCAACCGTGAACTCGAGGCCGAGGACCTGGAGTCCTGGGGGCTCGGCTGCAGCTGGAGCCCCGCCGGCCGGCCCGTGAGCGGCCGGCTCGGATGGTTCTCTTCCCATGCCGACCAGACCATCGTCTACGAGCAGAACAGCCCGGGCACCAGCCGCCCCCTCAACGCCGGGGCCAGCGCGACCCGGGGGCTGGAGGCCGAGGTGCTGGGTCAGGGACCCTGGGGATTGTCCTGGTCCTGCAACCTCACCTGGCAGCGGGCGCGGGACCGCAGCGGCATCGCCCCCTACGACGGCAAGGACCTGCCCTATTTGCCTCCCCTGGAGTTCTGGCTGGGGATCCGCAGGGACGAGGGTCCCTGGCGGCCATCCCTGACGGTGATCACCGAGAGCGCGAACTACCGGGACCGGGCCAACACGGCGGCCGACCGGGCGCCGTCCCGCACCGTCCTGAACCTGGGCCTGAGCCGGGTGGTGACCGGCCGCCTGGCGGGGCGTCCCGCCGAATACCGGATCACCGCCGAGGTGATCAACCTCACCGACGACGACGTCTACGACGTCGAAGGCTATCCCCTGCCCGGGCGCAGCTGGCGCGCCGGGTTCCAGTGCGATTTCTGACCCGATCCGGAAGGGACGACGACATGACGATCACACCCCGACGCGAAGGCCCCGCCGTCGCCGCCTGCCTGGCGGTCGCCCTGCTCCTGTCCGTCGCGGCGGCCGCCGCCGCGCAGGACGACGGCTGGGTGCTCACCACCGATTATTCCACCTTCGGCAGGGTCCGGGGGCTGCAGGCGGGTTCGCCGTGGACGGTCGGTCCCGAGCGGGCCACCGTGCCCGGGGACGCCGTCGGCCGCCACCACGACGGACTGGTCTACGTCGTGGGCCGGGGCGCGGCGAACGTCATCCAGGTCTACGACCCCCAGGACGGGTTCTCCCTGGTGCGCGAGTTCAGCGTGGGGGCGGGCCGCAATCCCCAGGACATCGCCTTCGCCGCCGACGGGACCGCCTTCGTCAGCTGCTACGACCAGGCCGTCCTGCTGGAGGTGGACGTGGAGGCGGGAGCGGTGGTGGCGACCCATTCCACCGCAGCCTTCGCGGACGCCGACGGGATCCCCGAGACCGGCTGGATGGCCCAGGTGCAGGACCGCCTCTACGTCACCGCCCAGCTTCTGGACCGCGGCAACTGGTACGTGCCCTCGGGCCCCGGCGCGATCCTGGTCTTCGACACGGTGCAGCGGACCTGGGTGGACATGGATGCGGCGCTCCCGGGCGTGCAGCCCATCGTCCTGACCGGCGCGGATCCCTACACCTCCCTGGACGTCTTCGGCGCGGGCGGGTCCCTGCATGCGCGCGTGGGCTGCGTCGGGTTCTTCGGGCTCGCCGACGGGGGGATCGAGGAGATCGACCTCGGGTCCGGACTGTCCCTGGGCTTCGTGGCGACCGAGGCCCAGCTGGGCGGGGACGTGACCCGGTTCGTGGCCGGAAACGGGGCCATCTACGCGCTGATCAGCGATGCGGCCTTCGTGACCAGCGTGCGACGCTGGGACCTGCAGTCCGGTTCCCTGGAGGTATGGGCCACGGGGGCGGGCTACGTCTTTGCGGATCTGGCGCTCACCGGGGACGGGATGCTCCTGGTGGCCGACCGCACCACGGGGGCGGCGGGGATGAGGGTCTTCGACGCGGACACCGGCCAGGAGATCACCATGAGCCCGGATCCCACCGGGCTGCCGCCTTTCCTGTTCGTCATGCCCGGGACCGAGGTCGTCGCTCCGGTCCCGGCTCCGGTCCGGCCCGGATTGGCCGTGTCCGGGGTCTATCCCAACCCCTGCAATCCCGCGGCCCGGGTCGAGATCCGGGGACCGGCCGGCGATGCGCTGACGGTCCAGGTCTTCGACGTGCGCGGGCGCCTGGTCGACCACGCGCGGCTGACCGCCGACGGGCAAGGCCGCGCCGTCTACACGTTCGCGGGGCGGTCGGCCGGCGGACGGCCCCTGGCTTCGGGCGTCTACCGGGTGCGCGTCCAGGGGGCGGGCCAGGCGGCCGAGACCCGGCTCACGTTGCTGGAATAGCCGCGATCGGGGGTGGGGGAGGATTTTCTTTCCCATCGCCGGACGATGGGGCATTATTGGCTGGCCGGCTCCGGGCCGGCGGAAAACCGGCGAAAGGAACCGACCATGGCGCGCATCTACACCCGGACCGGTGACGGCGGGGAGACATCCCTCGGCGACGGATCGCGGGTGCCGAAATCCGTGGACCGGATCGACGTCTACGGCGAGGTCGACGAGCTCAACAGCGTGCTCGGCTGCTGCCTGCCGCATCTCGATCCGGACGGCCCACCCGCCGTCCAGGCCGTCCGCGCCGCCCTCCAGGACACCCAGAGCAGCCTGTTCGATCTGGGGGCTGTCCTGGCGCATCCGGGCCGCAGCCGGGAGCTGGCGGCCGCCGACGCGCCCAATCCGTTCCCCATCCGCCACCTCGAGATCCTGATCGACAGCCTGACCCGGGATCTGCCGCCCCTGCGGAACTTCATCCTGCCCGGGGGGACGCCCGCTGCGGGGTTCCTGCACCTGGGCCGCACCGTCTGCCGCCGGGCCGAGCGCAAGGCGGTGGCCCTGGTGGCGGCCGAGGCCGTCCCCGGCCACGCGGTGACCTACCTGAACCGGCTGAGCGACTTCCTCTTCACGGCAGCGCGGGCGGTGAACGCCGCGGCCGGCGTGGCGGACGTGCCCTGGCGTCCGGCTCCCGCCCCGGAGCCCCCGGCCTCCGGACCCGAGGCCCGGCGTTGATCTTCGGCTGGATGTTTTCCCTGGATGGGGTGAATAGTCCCGGCGGCGGCGGGGTATCTCCTCTACCCCCGCGCATTCCGGCGGGGGGTGACGCCTTGCCCGAGGATCCGGATCGCCGGCGCGACCGGCAGGACATCCAGCGGTTCCTGGAGGGCGAGGCCCGCGGATTCGAGGAACTGATGGAACGCTACCGCACCCGGGCCTACGGCATCGCCCTGAGCATGACCGGCAACCACGACGACGCGATGGACGCCGTCCAGAAGTCCTTCATCCGCATCCACCGGTCCCTGGACCGGTTCCGGCTGGATGAGCCCTTCTTTCCCTGGCTCTACCGGATCGTGCGCAACGCCGCCCTCAACCAGAAGCGCGACGAGAAGCGGCACCGGGGGGAGATCCCTCTGGAATACGTCAATCAGGCCGACGGCAGGCCGGACCCCTTGCAGGAAGCGGTGGCCGGCGACCTGAAGGAGCGGCTCTGGCAGGGGCTTCAGGCCATGCCGGCCGAACTGCGCGAGGTCTTCATGCTCTACCATTTCCAGGGGCTGAGGTACCGGGAGATCGCCGCCGCGGTGGACGTTCCCATCGGCACGGTCATGTCGCGGCTCCACGCCGCCCGGATGCGGTTGCGCGGCGCCGTGGAGCTGAAGGAGGAATCGTGACCCGCAATCCGGCGTTCGATCCCGACCGGGACGCCCACCTGCTGAGCGCCTACCTGGACGGCGAGCTGGACCCGGCCGACGCGGCCAGGGTGGAGGGTGCGCTGGCCGCGGACCCGGCCGTCCGCCGGGTGCTGGAGGACCTGCAGCGGGTCAAGGATCTCGCCGGGACCATGCGGCTCAAGGAAGCTCCTGCGGAGGCCTGGGAGGGGTTCGGGGACAGCGTCTACAACCGCGGCGAGCGGTCGCTGGGCTGGCTGCTGCTGATCACGGGGGCGGCCCTGGTCGCCGGCTGGGGCGCCCTGCAGCTGGTCACGGCGATCTGGAACGAACCGGATCTGCCTGGCCCGGTCCGGTTGGGCATCCTGGGGGTCGTGGCGGGCCTGGCCCTGCTGCTGCTCTCGGTGGCCAGGGAGCGCATCCACACCCGGCGCAGGACCAGGTACAAGGACGTCATCCGCTGACCGCAGCGGACGTTATCCCTTCACATAGAGTCGAGGTCGAGCATGAGCGAATCCATGATGGTGGTGACCACCCACACGATTGCCGGCAAGCGGATCGTCAGGACGATCGGCCTGGTCCGGGGCAACACGATCCGGGCCCGGAATCTCGGGCATGACATCCTGGCCGGACTGAGGAACATGGTGGGAGGGGAGATCAGCGACTACACCAAGATGATCGCCGAGTGCCGGGAAGAGGCGCTGGACCGCATGATCGCCCAGGCCGCGGCCAACGGCGCCAACGCGGTGGTGGGCGTGCGGTTCGCCACCAGCGAGATGATGGAGCACGCCGCGGAGCTGCTGGCCTACGGAACGGCCGTCTACGTGGAGGACGACCCCCAGGCTTGACCTGGACGGCATCCGGACAGGGAAAAAGGGCGCCCGCAGGAGCGCCCTTTTCTTATCCAGTCTCCGGTGCCGATCAAAGCCCGCGGGGGCTTTCCTACTCGTCCACCATGCTGATGGCGCCCTCGGGGCAGGCGTCGATGCAGGCTTCGCAGTCGATGCACTCCTCGGCGTTGACCCAGGCGTGGCCGTCGACCATGGAGATGACCTCGGTCGGGCAGGCCTCGACACACTCTTCACAGGCGGTGCACTTGGTTTCGTCAACCTTAGCGGGCATTGCTGATCCTCCTAGGGACAATTGATCGGGACCGCGTTGGACGGCCTGGAACTGCCTCAAAAGGTAATCCCTGAATCCGCCATGTCAAATTGGTAATGAGTATCACATGTATATTAAATCATTTGTTTTCAAGTGCTTGTAGCATATGCAAAGGTATCTGGATAATTATTTTTTCAACAGGTCGGCCAGTTCGGGTCCGCCGTCCCGTTTCAGCAGCGGCGGCAGGCAGAGAAGGAGCAGGACGACATCACGGAACAGCAGGTCCAGGCCCACCCCGTGGCCGCCGTCGGTGTGGAAGCACCCGCAGGAGATATCCAGTCCCCGGGCCAGGGCCGAGGCGATCGCCACGATGAAGACCAGGGTCAGCAGGGCGGCGATCAGCGCGGCTCCCCGCCGCAGGACTCCCAGCACCAGCCCCAGCCCCATCAGCATCTCCAGGACGGGCAGCAGGTGCGCCATGGGGTGCAGCAAGGGATAGGGGACCATGCGGTAGTTGTCGATGGCCGCAGCGAAGGGGCCGGGATGGGCGAGCTTGTCCAGCGAGGCATAGATGAAGATCCCTCCGACGGCCAGCCGGCACAGCAGCACGATCCACCGCATCACGAGTCGCCCTCCCCCCGGGTGCGGGTGGTGAGTTCGCCGCCCGCGTCCGACCAGGCGTCCAGGCCCCCCTGCAGGATGACGATGTCCCGGTAGCCGCGGTCCTTGAGTCTTCCGGCGATGTTGGACGGTCCTGTGAGATTGCCGTCCCCGAAGACCACCAGGGGGTCCTCCGGGAACATGAAGTCGAAGAGCTCGAACAGGTCGTCGTCGAAGGAATCCTGCCGGATGAAGACGGCCCCGGGGATGGTCCTGAACTCCGGGTCGCCGACGGGGCGCGTGTCGATGAACAGGTGGGTTCCGGTCTCGTAGAAGGCCAGCGCGGTCGGGGCGTCCACCAGGGGGGCGGCCAGTTCAAGACGGTACACCGCCGGCTCGGCCCGCAGGGGCAAGGGGTCGGGGCGCAGGACCCAGGACCCCGCCGTCAACACGATGGAGGCGACGGTCAGCCAGGCCGCCTCCGCGAGGGGAGAGCGGCCGCGGCCTCCGGAACTCTTCGTCGTCCGCCGGGCCATCCGGGCCTACATCCTGACCATGTAGGTGATGGGCACCTCGACGGTCGGCATGGACGGATCGTCGGTGTGGACGAGGAGCGTGCCCTGGATGCGGCCCTCGTTCGCGATGGCCCGCGGGTCGTCCTTGCCGATGGGGGCCCCCTCCAGCTTGATGATCACCTCGCCGCCGGGAGCGACGCTCAGGATCGAAGCATCGATCTCGGGCAAGTCGATGTCCAGGCCCGTCACCTTGAAGTTGTTCTGGTTGTTGTAGGCGCGGATGCGCACGTTCTGCAGCAGCTCGCTCCGGTATCGCCAGTTGACCCGTTCGGGAGAGGCGACCAGCGGGGGGCGGACGAATGAAGCTATCTCGAAATCGACGGTCGGCATGTCGGGCACATTGGTCGCGATCCGCACGACGTCCCTCTGCTGTCCGGGGGGTGTGTCGGCCCGCAGGGTGACCTCGAGGATGGATTTCTGCGGATCCCCGTCCACCCCGTTCTTCACAACGGCGCCATAGATGTCACGGCGGCTGTGGTCGATCTCGAGGATCAGTTCGGGCACTTCCGGGCTGGTGAAGGTGGCGGTGCGGGTGGCCGTCTCACCGATGAGCGACTGCTCGAAGCCGAGCCGCTGGGAGGCGGGATCGATCACCAGCGGGGCGTAGACGTTGGCCATGACCATGATGTCGACGACGGGGCTGCGGGGATCGTTGGAGATCACCTGGACCGCCTTGACCACGTGGCCCGCGAACTTCTTGCTGTTGAATTCGATGGTCAGGACGGTCGCCTCGCCGGGGCCGAGTTCCTTCACCGCCAGCTCGGGGACCGTGCACCCGCAATCGGCCTTGACCTCTTCTATGATCAGGCGGCCGGCCCCCTGGTTCTCGATCTTGACCTCGGTGGTGCGGGCTTCCTGCTGTTTCATGTTGCCGAAATCCCAGGTGGTGGGGGAGACGGCGATGACCTGGGCCTGGACGGCGCCGCCGAGTGCCAGCAAGGCCGCGGCCGCCATTCCACTGATGAACCTGCGCATGGGACTACCTTCCTTTACGACGAGCAGGGCGTTGACCTCGGCCCGGTGGAACCCCGGCGCGGGGAGAGAGTTCCCGGGGGCGGGGATTCGGGGCCCGGGGGGACGCCTCGGTCCTGGCCATCTAATTTTGCTCCTTTTCGCCTCTATCGCAAGGGCGTAGGATACCGGCCAGGAATACGGGAGGCGGGATGTTCCAACACAAGCTGAAACTGGACAGCGTGGGCCGGGGTCTGGTGCTCCTGCTCTGCGTCCTGCTGGGCGGCACCCTCTGGTTCGTCCTGATGGAAGGATTCACCTTCCTGGACGGCCTGTACATGACGGTCATCACGGTCAGCACGGTGGGCTTCATGGAGGTCCACGACCTGGACCGGTCCGGCCGCGTCTTCGTGCTGATCCTGATCGTCAGCGGCCTGACGGTCATGACCTACACCCTGGGCGCCTTGGGCCGGGTCATCATCGAGGGTTCGATCCAGCGGTATGTCGGGAGGCACAGGATGCTGCGGGAAATCGAGAAGATCCAGAACCACTACATCGTCTGCGGTCACGGCCGCATGGGGGAGATCCTCTGCGAACAGCTCCAGCTCGAGGGCGTGCCCTTCGTGGTGGTCGAGGGGGACCCGGAACTGGCCGAGATCCTGGCCGACAAGGGCTACAAGGTCGTCCTGGGCGACGCCACCGAGGATCAGGTGCTCGAGCGGGCGGGGGTCACCCGGGCCCGGGGCCTGGTGGCCGTCGTCTCCCGCAACGAGGACAACCTCTACATCACCCTGTCTGCCCGGGAGATGTGCCGGACCGCCAATCCCCGGCTCTACATCCTGTCCCGGGCCACCGACCAGCGGGCCGGCCTGAAGATCGAGCGGGCCGGGGCCGACCGGGTCATCTCGCCCTACGTGATCGGGGGCATGCGCCTGGTGCAGGCCCTGCTGCGGCCCACCGTCTACGACTTCGTCGACCTGGCCACCCACAGCGGCGGCCTGGACCTGATGTTCGAGGAACTGACCATCGGGCCGGGATCGGGGCTGGAGGGCGTGGCCATCAAGGATTCCGGGATACGCAAGAACTACGACGTGATCGTCATCGGCATCAAGAGCGCCTCGGGGGCCATGACCTTCAACCCCGGGCCCGGCACCATCCTGCATACCGGGGACGTCCTGATCACCCTGGGCGACAAGAGCCAGCTGGTGCGGCTGGGGGCCACCCTGGCCTGAGCGGGCCCCGATCGGGCGGAAATCGAAAATTTGACTAGAATTGTCAGGTAAAAGCGGCTCCCGTCGGAGCCGCCCCGGTTTTCGCCCTGCAGGAGGAGAGGCCATGAGCGAGCGCATTTTCGACAACGTCACCGAACTGATCGGCCGCACCCCCCTGGTGCGGATCGCCAAGATGAGCGCCGGCCCCGGCGAGATCGTGTGCAAGCTGGAATCCCTCAACCCCATGAGCAGCGTGAAGGACCGCATCGGCCTGGCCATGATCGAGGCCGCCGAACGGGACGGCAGGCTGGAGCCCGGGGGCGAGATCATCGAACCCACCAGCGGGAACACGGGCATCGCCCTGGCCTTCGTGGGCGCTGCCCGCGGCTACAGGGTGACCCTGGTCATGCCCGAGAGCATGTCCCTCGAGCGCCGGGCCATCATGCGGGTCATGGGCGCCGAGCTGGTGCTGACCGAGGCGGCCGGCGGCATGAAGGCGGCCATCGCCCGGGCCAGGGAACTGCTGGCCGAGCGGCCGGGCTCGTTCATGCCGGACCAGTTCGCCAATCCCGCCAATCCGGACGTGCACGCGCGCACCACGGCCGAGGAGATCTGGGCCGACACCGGCGGCAAGATCGACGTCTTCGTATCAGGAGTGGGCACCGGGGGCACCCTCACGGGCGTCACCCGCCGGCTGAGGGAGCTGAATCCTGACCTGCACACGGTGGCCGTCGAGCCCGAGGCCTCGCAGGTTCTGTCCGGGGGCGAGCATGGGCCGCACAAGATCCAGGGCATCGGGGCGGGTTTCATTCCGGAAATCCTGGACACGAGCCTGATTTCGGAGATCATCGCCGTGAGCAACGACCAGGCGATGGACACCGCCCGCCTGGCGGCCCGCTCCGAGGGCCTGCTGGTGGGCATCAGCTCGGGCGCCGCTCTCTTCGCTGCGATGCAGGTCGCAGCCCGGCCCGAATCGGCGGGCAAGCGGATCCTGGCCGTCATCCCCTCGTTCGGGGAGCGGTACCTGTCGTCGGATCTTTTCGCCCAGTACCGGGATTGAGGCCATGACCCCCGAGGAACGCAGCCGCACCCTTCGCGACCTGACCGCCGCCATGGTGGATTCCTACCACAGGCTCGGGGGCATCAACCGCCTGGGCGACAGGGACCTGCCCAGCCATCGCTCCATCGTGACCCTGCTGGAGGAGCTCCAGACCCTGATGTTCCCGGGCTACTTCGGCGACGTGGTGCCGCGGGACGCCGACCTGGAGATGCTGGTCGGGGCCCGGCTGGACGCGGTGGGACGGCAGCTGGACGGCGTCATCGAACGGACCCTGCGGTTCTGCCGCCACACCGCCTGCAATTGCGAGGAGATCTGGCAGCTGGCCGGCTCCCCGCCTCCGGACCAGCTGTTCGGCGCGGCGGCCCGCCAGGTGACCCGCCTGTACCTCGACCAGCTGCCCGGGATCAGGGACCTGCTCGACACCGACGTCCAGGCCGCCTTCGAGGGCGACCCTGCGGCCAACAACACCGAGGAGATCATCCTCTGCTACCCGGGGGTCACGGCGATCCTGGTCCACCGGCTGGCGCATCCGCTCTACCGGCTGGGGGTGCCCCTGCTGCCGCGCATCATGAGCGAGTGGGCGCACCACCGCACGGGCGTGGACATCCACCCGGGGGCGGAGATCGGGCCCCGTTTCTTCATCGATCACGGCACCGGCGTGGTGATCGGCGAGACCACGCGGATCGGCGAGCGGGTCAAGATCTACCAGGGGGTCACCCTGGGGGCCCTGAGCTTTCCCCGCAATCCCGACGGCACCCTGGTCAAGGGCGGCAAGCGCCATCCGACCATCGGCGACCGGGTCACCATCTACGCCAACGCCACCATCCTGGGGGGCGAAACGATCATCGGGGATGGCGCGGTGATCGGCGGGGGCACGTGGATCACCGCCTCGGTGCCACCGGGGTCCAGGGTGCTGGGTTGACGGGGTCGGTCAGGCGGATCGGCGCGGGATTGTGCCGTTCGAGACCCCTGAGGGTGGAGGATGCCGCCCCCCTGGCGGGAAGGCCGATGATCCCCTGGTGGTGACCAACCTCAGGGATTCCCTTTCCCATCCCTATTCCTTCCTGGACGAGTGGGTCTACCGGATGATCAGGGGCGAACGGTCCTGTGGAGTCGGCATGACGCGACAGTTGATGGCAGCAACGCTGGTACTCGTCCTGGCCGGGTCCTTCCTGGCCGGCCCCGCCCTGGCCCAGGATCCTGACCTGCCCTTGCGGCGAAAACACGAGGATCGACCACCGCCCGCTCATCC
>JAHJTW010000252.1 GCA_018829565.1 bacterium
CGTTCTGGCAGCTCCATCGGACCTACATCGTGACCCAGATCCGGGGCGGGCTCGTGCTCATCGACCAGCACAACAGCCACGAGCGCATCCTCTACAACGAGGCGCAACAGGCTCTGGCCGGCCGGGACCGGGGCGTGCCCACGCAGCAGCTGCTGTTTCCCGCCCATCTCGAGCTGACCCCGGGCCAGGTCCAGGCCTGGCAGACCCACAGCGATCAGCTGGCGGCCATGGGCTTCACCATCGAGCCTTTCGGCGGGCAGAGCATCCTGGTCCAGGGCATCCCTGCCAGCCTGAAGAACTGGAACGAGGGCCAGCTCCTGCTCGACATCCTGGACGACCTGGCCTGGGACGACAAACCGAGCCAGGAGAACCAGGTGGACCTGCTGGCCAGCTACGCCTGCCACGGCGCCGTACGGGCCGGGGAACCCCTGACGGTGCCTGAAATGCAGAATCTGGTGGACCAGCTGTTCGCCACCGACACCCCCCTGTCGTGTCCCCACGGTCGCCCCACGCTCATCCAGTTCTCCCTGGCCGAGCTCGAGAAGCGCTTCGGGCGGACCTGAGCATGGCCGGCGCCCGGCGGCCCATGGTCTGTCTGGTCGGCCCCACCGCCGTGGGCAAGACCGCCCTGGTCGCCCGCCTGGCGGCTGAATTTCCCATCGAGGTCATCAGCCTGGACAGCCGCCAGATCTACGAAGGCCTGCGCGTCGGCACGGCCCAGCCGACTGCCGAGGACCTGGCCGCCTGCCCGCATCACCTCGTCGATTTCCTGCCCTGCGACCGGACCTACGACGCCATGCGTTTCCGGGAGGATTTCCAGCGGGTCTGGACGGAGATCCACGGCCGGGGCCGCATCCCCGTCCTGGTCGGGGGCGCGGGCTTGTACCTCAAGGGACTGGAGGAGGGGTTCCTCGAGATCCCCGGCCATCTGAAGGCCGACCTGCCCGGGATCCGGGCGGGAATCGAGGGACTCGATCCGGCGACCCTCGCCAGGCGGTTGGCGGCTGTGGACCGGGAATCCGCCGATCGCCTGCACCCCAACGACCTGTATCGCCGGCGAAGGGCCCTGGAGATCCACGACCTGACGGGGATCCCCATGAGCCGATGGATGGCCGATCAGCGCCCGGATCCCTGCCTCGGACTGGATTTCCGCGTTTTCGTCCTGCAGCGTCCGGTTGCCGAGCTCGACGAGAGGATCCGCATGCGCACCTCCGCCATGCTCGCGGGGGGGTGGGTGGAGGAGACCCGGCAGGCCCTGACGGCCTATCCTCTCGGATGCCCGGGTCTGCGATCCATCGGCTATCCGGAGGTCATCTCCATGATCCAGGGGAGGCAGACCCCCGCCGAAGCGGAGCAAGCCATCGTCCTGGCCACCCGCCAGTACGCCAAGCGGCAACGGACCTGGTTCCGGAAGCTGGTCGCCGTCGGCCGGGGTCGGCCGGAGGAGGAACGGTTTCGGGACGCGATCCGCCAAACCCTGGGGATTTGAGGGCTTTCATCCCATCCTGACCTGCTCCTGTTTTTGATTTATCAAATGCATTTAGGAATCATTTTTCCTACGGTTCTTCCCAAAAATTTCCCGTACTTTCAAAAAATTCTATTCCAAGAGAATGTTTTCTATGGTAAAGTCATGAAGTGGAAAGCAAATCGCCCAACCTGAGGTAAGCATCATTGCGTCAAGCTCGACCTCACCAGTGGTTTGCACGAACAACGTCCGAGCTCTAGCTCGCCCCCGCAAGGAGAATCACACCATGAAGAAGTCTGTAATGCTTCTCGCCGCCATGCTGATCGCCACCTCGGCCTTCGCCGTGGTCGACCCCGACACCGACATGATCGGCCTGTACTTCGACACGACCGCCGACGTCGTCTGCACGACCGCTGCTCCCCTGGCTCACGTTCCCGCCTACGTGATCTACACCAACCCCTCGCTG
The DNA here is from genome assembly GCA_018829565.1 of bacterium. GTDB lineage: Bacteria > Krumholzibacteriota > Krumholzibacteriia > LZORAL124-64-63 > LZORAL124-64-63 > JAHJTW01. The sequence continues at coordinate 1,932 of JAHJTW010000252.1, forward strand.
ACTTCGATCCGCGGCTTCGAGTGCAAGGTGTCCTACGTCGCCGGCGACAACAACACCAGCATCAGCGCCAGCTTCCCGACCGCCACCACGGACGTCGGCAACAAGACCGCTCCCAACTTCAACTTCATCGCCGGCTTCGCGAATCCGCTGCCGACCTCCGAGGCCACCGTCCTGGCGACCCTGGACATCTTCTACCTGAACTTCTCCGGCTCCCCGATGGACTTCTACGTCGGCGCCGCGGTTCCCTCCTCCAGCGAACTGGGCCTGCCCATGGTGCTGCGGAGCGACTTCAGCGAGATGAACATCGGCACCTCCACCGAGGGTGCCCTTGCCGCTCAGCTGAACGGCGCCTGCGGCGTGGTCGACAACGAGGATGCCAGCTTCGGCGCCGTGAAGGCCCTCTTCCGGTAGATCCGAGCGATATCCGTGGGCGCTTCGCCCCGCCCACAAGGAAACGGCCCTGCGCAAGCAGGGCCGTTTCTTGTTCCCGAATTCGGGGAGCCGGCCATCCCGAGCTTCCCGAAACGGCAGCGAGACGGCACCGAGCAACAACGAAAAAGGCCGGGACATCCCCGGCCTTGAAACTTCATTATTTTATGGGAAGTCTGGAGCGGGCTACGAGGCTCGAACTCGCGACCCTCAGCTTGGGAAGCTGATGCTCTACCAACTGAGCTA
>JAHJTW010000253.1 GCA_018829565.1 bacterium
ACCTGCGCAACGCCCCCACCCGTCTCATGCAGGAGGTCGGCTACGGCCAGGGCTACGTCTACGCGCCCGACACCGGCGCCGGCATCGCGGCCATGTCCTGCCTGCCCGAGGAACTCGCATCCCGCACCTTCTACCGGCCCGGCGGGCGCGGCCACGAGGCCGAACTCGCGGACCGGATGGAGCGCATCGCCCGCTGGCAGGCCAGGCGCAGGGGCCGGACCCCCGCCGCCGACCGGCCGGACGGGAATACCGACCCGGAACACCACGGAGGTCATGAATGAAGAGGATCGGAGTCTTGACCGGAGGCGGGGACGCCGCCGGCATGAACGCGGCCCTGCGCGCGGTGGTGCGCACGGCCTGGCAGCACGGCGCCGAGGTCGTCGGCATCAAGCAGGGCTGGATGGGGCTCGCCGAAGGCACCTACGAGACCATGACCCCCGGTTCGGTGAGCGGCATATTGGGCAAGGGCGGCACCATCCTGCGGACCTTCCGGTATCCCGAATTCGCCACCGCAGAAGGCACGGCGCCCGTCGCCCGGACCCTGAAGAAGCTCAAGCTCGACGGGATGGTCATCATCGGCGGGGACGGCAGCTTCCGCGGCGCGACCAAGCTCGAAGGCGAATTCGGCCTGCCCATCGTGGGCGTGCCCGCCACCATCGACAACGACATTCCCGGCACGGACATGTCCATCGGCTTCGACACCGCCCTGAACATCGCCATCGACGCGGTCGACAAGGTGCGCGACACCGCCACCAGCCACGGGCGGATCTTCGTCATCGAGGTCATGGGCCGCAACTACGGGCTGCTGGCGGCGCAGACCGCCATCGCCACGGGAGCCGAGGAGGTGCTGCTGCCGGAGATCCCCTACGATCTGGACGAGGTGGCCCGGCGCATCAGCCAGGGTTACGACCGCGGCAAGCAGCACGCCATCATCATCGTCGCCGAGGGCGCCGGCAAGGCGTCGTACGTGACCTTCGAGATCAAGGAGAGGTTGCAGCGGGGCGTGCGCATGGTCGTGCTCGGCCACGTCCAGCGCGGCGGCTCCCCCTCGGGATACGACCGCATCCTGGCCTCGCGGCTCGGCTACGAGGCCACCGAGATGCTGTTCCGGGGCGAACACGGGGTCATGGTCGGGGTCGTCGCCAACAAGTTCAAGGCTTCCCCGCTGGAGAAGAACACCAAGGTGTCCGCCAAGGCCGTCCTGCGCGACGCGCGCCTGATGCAAGCCCTGGTCTGATCCTCGGCCGGGCGTACCAATGCGAAGGGCTCCCCCGCAGGGGAGCCCTTTTCGCGTCCGGCGAAGGACGGGTCTCAGTCCTCGGAACCCTGGATGAAGGTGTTCGCGAACTTGAACCAGTTGATCTTCATGGTGCCCACGACGTGGCCCAGGCCGGGGTACTCGTCCTTCCGCTTGCCGTACTCGTCCTCGAGGTAGACCACGGAGAAGGATCCGATCAGGGGGTAGCCCTTGTCCTTCATCATGTGCAGCATCCAGCCGGCTCCGGGAGTCAGGTCGACGATCTGCAGGGCCGACTCGGGGAACACCGCGTACCAGGCGTAGTCGTCGGGACCCGGGTTGGCGGCCGCTTCCTCGGAGAGGTCGTGCTTGGGCACGTACACGAAGTTCTCGATGCCCGTCTGGACCGCCTTCAGGTCGTCGCCCTCGTTCTCGGGGAGATAGATGGACCGGGCTTCCTTGATGTCGCTGGTCTTCCAGCCGAGCTCGGGCAGCGGCGCGCCCGGAGTCTCCAGGTCCACCTGGCCGGAACGCAGGGTCCGGGGAAGGTTGTAACCGGAGGTCTCGAGCAGCGTGTCGGCCTCGATGACCCCGCCCCGCTTGATGCGCTTGAGCATCAGGTGGGTCGGCTGGGGCGAGAAGGTCTTCTGGACGCCCAGCAGGGTGCCGGACAGGCCCTGGTACTTGTTCTCCAGGTCCTTGCCGACCAGGAACTCCAGCAGGTTCCCGTCGCGGATCATGCCGATGTCCCCGCGGACGTACTCGAACTCGGGAGCGTCGATCTCGAAGAGGAAATTGGTGCTCAGGGTGTCCCCGCGGGTGATGCGGCGCAGGGAATCATAGACATAGGGATCCACGGCTTCCTTTTCCCCGCAACCAGCCAGACCGATCAGGGTCACGGCCACCAGGGCCAGCAACAGGGCGGAAACCCAGCGACGCGCGAAAGAAACACCGAACATGAACCAACCTCCCGTAGGGTACGCGCAAAACCTTGCCGGTGGGATGCAAGGCGGCAATCCCGAACATCCGTTCCCGGGTTTCGATCCTAGGCCCGACCCCCGGAATCGTCAACCAAAGGCTTGAGGATCAACACCATGAAATTGGGGCATATCCGGGGAAAAAGCAAATGCAATCACGGGAACTTCCGCCGTTCCGGCTCCCCGGCGCGAAAGGGCGGCCGCGGAAGCGGTCCGGTCAGAGCCGGGGAAGAAGGCGGATCGCCTCGGTGACCTCACCCTGGGTGGTCAGCCCCCCCTCCCAGAGGGAATGGAAGACCCCCCAGTGGTCCGGCATGAGGACGCCGGCGGCCGAGAACAGGCGGGAAAACGCGCCCCGGCGGTCGGTCAAGGCGTACCCGGGAAGGCCCGCCCGCTCCAGCCGGCCGTCCACCACCACATCCCAGGCCGAGGTGAACGCCTCGCCGAAGGCCGGAGGCACGGCCTCGGGGTCCAGCTCGCCCCGCAACAGGTCGCGGGCCACCAGCAGGTGGTGATGGAGGAAGGCCCGGGTCCTCGACTCGCTGAAATCGGCGGGGGAAAAAACCTCATCGGCCGGGGGCGCCGGCCGGTGTTCCCAGACCGGCGTTCCCGGGAAGACCGTGGACGTGGCCGACCGCAGCCTGAGAAAGACCTGGGGACTGCAGAAGATCTCCACGCCCAGGCCGGTCCGGCCCAGCCGGCCCAGCCGGCACCAGGCCGCGTCGTCTCCGGGCAGGTCGTCCCCGCCGAGGGTCAGCCGTGCAAGATCATCCTCCAGGTCCAGGCCCGCCAGAGCCTCCGACACGAACGGGGACACCAGGTCCGCCAGCGCAGGGTCGAATCCCAGGAACACGATTGAGGGACCCCGCCCGGTCATGCGTCAAGCCTCCCGGATCAGACCCGCAGCCCCCAGGGGTCTCAGGGACGCCGTGAAATGCCTCAGCGCGGGTGGCTGGTAGGTGATCTCCAGGCCCACGAGCCTCTTGCCCAGCTCCATGACCCGGGCGCAGATCTCGGCCACGTAATCGAGCTGGGTGTGGGTGTAGACGCGCCGGGGAACGGCCAGGCGCACCAGTTCCATGGCCGGATGGACCATCCTGCCCGTTTCGGGATCCTTGTGCTCGAACATCAGGCTGCCGATCTCGACGGCCCGCACGCCGCCCTCGAGGTAGAGCGCCGCGGTGAACACCTGGGCGGGGAACTCCTCCTGGGGGATGTGCGGCAGGGCCTTGCGGGCGTCGAGGTAGATGGCGTGTCCGCCGGCCGGACGCAGGAAGGGCACCCCCAGCTCGTCCAGCCGCCGGCCGAGGCGGGCCACCTGCCCGATGCGGTAGGCGAGGTAATCCGGATCGAGCACCTCGCGCAGGCCCTGGGCGACGGCGGCCAGATCGCGTCCAGCCAGCCCGCCGTAGGTGGGGAATCCTTCCCGCAGGATCAGCAGGTTCGTGACCTCGCGCGCCAGTTCCGGATCGTTCAGACACAGGAATCCGCCGATGTTCACCAGGGCGTCCTTCTTGGCGCTCATGGTGCAGCCTTCGCCCAGGGCGAACATCTCCCTGCAGATCTCCAGGATGGTCTTGTCCGCGCAACCCGCCTCCCGCTGCTGGATGAACCAGGCGTTCTCGGCGAAGCGGCAGGCGTCGAAGACCAGGGGCACACCCATCTCCCGGCAGAAGGCGGCGACCTCGCGGACGTTGGCCAGGGAGACGGGCTGGCCGCCTCCGCTGTTGTTGGTGATGGTCAGCATCACCAGGGGGATGCGCTCCCTGCCGTAACGCTCGAAGGCCCGCCTCAGCTTGGCCAGCGACATGTTGCCCTTGAAGGGCGCCTCGAGGGTGGGGTCGAGCCCCTCGTCGCACACGCAATCGAGGGCGGTGGCCCCCACGTGCTCCACGTTGGCCCGCGTGGTGTCGAAGTGGATGTTGTTGGGAACGACATCCCCCTCCTTGAGCATCACCGAGAACAGCAGACCCTCGGCGGCCCGGCCCTGGTGGGTCGGGATCACGTGGGCGTAGCCGAAGATGTCCTTGATGGTGCTCTCGAAATCGGCGAAGGACCGGCTGCAGGCGTAGGCCTCGTCGCCGGTCATCAGGGCCCCCCACTGCAGGTCGCTCATGGCGCTGGTGCCGCTGTCGGTCAGCAGGTCCACGTAGATGGCGTCGGAAGGGACCTTGAAGACGTTGAAGCCGGCCCGCTCCAGGTGGGCGGCGCGTTCCTCGCGGCTGACCCGGTGGATGCGCTCGACGACCTTGATGCGGTAGGGTTCGAAGGGGAAGTCCATGGAGGCTCCTGGAGTTGGATCCCGGCCCGGGCGGGCGGTGTCGAAATACCCGGATCGAAATTAATCACTGGCCGGGCGGGTTACAAGGTCAGCCGTTGGGACCTCCGGTTCCGGGCAGGGGGGATTGCTCCTGGTACAGCACCAGGAGGTCCGACTCGATCCGGCTCCAGTGCAGATAATGACGATGGGGATGCTCGCTGCCGAGGCACAGGTACATGCCGCGGCCCACCCAGCGCCCGGGTATGCGGGACGCCCGGGCCAGCAGGGCCGTGGGTCTTCCGGCCCCGGACCCGTCCGCCTCCCCTCCCAGCACCGTCCGCTGGACTCCCCAGACGGCCGTGGCGGCGAAGTCCCCGAGGGTGAGGTGCCCGTACCGCCGGACCATGGTCCCGATCCGCCTGCGGGCCTCGGGGTAGGCGGCCTGACCGGTCAGCCAGGCGGTCTTCCGGATCGTCGCCGCGAAGGAGGCCACGGTCAGATCGCCGGCTCCGTGCGCTCGCGCCGCGCACCATTCGGCCCAGGCAGCGGCCGGTGGCGCTTCGACCAGGCGGGGCAGGAGCAGCCGGATGCCGTCGGGATGCCCCCGGTCCCTTGCTCCGGGCCAGGGCCCGGGGGCCTCGCTTTCATCCCGGCCGCCCGGGCTTCCACCCTGGGGTCCGAGTTCACCGGCCACCGCGAGCAGATCACCGATCGCGGCCGCGACCTCCCGCGGTCCGGGCAGCAGAAGGTCGTCGAGTTCCTCCTCCTCCACCGCGAACCAGCCCTGGTCGCGGAGGCTGCCGCCCAGGTATTCCAGGTCCGCAGGCACCCCGGCGGTCAGGCGCAGGAATCCCGTGGGGTCCGGGGCGCCGTCCCGCGCGGTCAGGTAGCCCACGCACTGGTCCAGGTTGGCGGCGTATTCGCTGACGACGACACCCTTGCCGGGATGACGGGTGCCGGACCCCGCGCGGCCGGCTTCGGGGACGAGCTGCCTCAGCAGCGACCACACCCGGCGCTCCTGGCGCCGTTGCTGGCGGAAGTCCATGACCTGCTCGTTCCGCGGCACGGTGAGGAAGAGCTGTTCCCAGCCTTCCTCCGCCGCGGCGGGATCCACCGTCATCACGAGCCGCCGGCCCCGTCCCAGCTGGGCGATCTTGTACCGCAGCTCGGGAGCGAATCGCTGGACTTCGCACATCACGATCAGCGTTCCCGCCGCATCGGCCAGACCGCCGCCGCCCAGCCCCAGGTTTCCCAGCTGGCCGGCCCCATCGGGGACCACGAGGTCGAGCGGTCCAGGCCCGCCCAGGCGCAGGAACTCCTCGGTCACCCACGCCGCGACTCCGCTGTCGGGACAGTAGATCCTGACCTCGGCCGGCGCGGAGGATTGCCCGGCTCCGGCCAGGAGCCCCCGGATCAGGGCCTCGTGGCGGCCCGTGCCGGCCACTCCGCGCAGGACAAGCTGGCCGGGCTGCGCCTCGGCGGCGAATGCGGCGATCCGGTCCACCTCACGGTCCAGGTCGTCCCCGCCGCGGCCCCCCGGCGAGAGCAGGCGTTTCCAGGATTCCCAGGTCCCGCCGGCGCCCGCCTCCCCGGGTTCGTCGGACTCGTCCCCGGTCGCCGCGGCCCGCTCCTCCGCCTCGGCGGCCAGCAGATCCCGCCACAGGGACCAGCCGGGATGTCCGGGGCTGCCTGCGCGGCTGTCGGCCAGCGCCAGGACGTCCACGAGGTGCAGGGCGCCGGGACAGGCGGGACCGAGCCAGCGCCAGAACCCCAGGGCCGAGCCCAGGGAAAGGAAGTCGATCTCGCCGGCCGTCAAGGTCGTCAGCCCGCTGTCGACGAGGAAACCGGTGGGGGTCTCCACCGCGGAATCGAGGGCTTCCCGCAACTGGTTGCGGAACTGGTCCAGCCGCAGGCGCAGCTCGTCAAGGACCCGTCCGGGCGCCACGCGGCATTCCAGGAGACGCCGGTTCGTACCCAGCATCCCCGCCGGGGCGACGTACCCGAAACTCGCGGAGGCCGACCCGGAGCCGAGAGCCGCCAGGATCCCATCCACCCGCATCAACCGGGAGGATTCGAGCTTCACCGGAGGCCCGGCCAGGTCCACCCAGGTGGACGTGCCCTCGTCCACCCCCTCGAGCCACAGGGGCAGCAGGATGCCCAGCACCTCCTCGGCGTCGGCCAGTTCCTTCTCCATCTCGGCGAATCGCCGGGGAATGAGCATGGCGTGGCTCTTGGCGGGGGCGTTCGCAGCGGTCGCCCCTGCGCCTTCCGCAGCGGAGAGGGGTTCACCCGTCAGACGCGCGGCCCAGCGGAGGGTGCGGATGCCCCGGGCCACCGCGGCCGGTTCGAGGCCCGCCAGCCTGGCCAGCCAGTCGAGAGGAACCAGCTCGTTGGTCGAGGCCACCGGAGCGCCCCCGGAAACCGGACGCAGGGCCGTGAGGACCGGACGCAGCCGCGCCAGCAGAACCCGCAGGCGGTCGGCCTGCCTGGCCACCCCCGCATCCCCAAGATCTCGGCCGGGCGGGGCGTCCCCATCCCCCATGAATCCGGCCAGGAAGTCGCGCCAGGGCGGAGCGAGCGGAGAGGTCTGCAGCACCAGGGGCACGCCCTTGCGGGAGAGGAAGTACCGCAAGGCCAGGGCGGCGTCAGGTTGTTCGTCCAGCCTGCCGGGCAGCCAGTCGGCCAGATCTCCCGCCAGGACGACCGCAGGAGGCAGGGCCTCCAGGAATTCTCCCAGGGCCTTGTCGGCGATCTGGTGGGGGCGGACCCACATCACCGAGGCCGGTCCCGCGACCGGCGCTTCGCCTTCCCAAATGCTGACGCCGGGATGGCAATCGGCGAGGGACGTTTCCAGGAAGGGGTCCGGCCGCCTGGCATCGAGGATCAGGGCCCAGCGGGCCAGATCGCCCTGTTCCCGGGCGGCGCGGATGCCCTGCAGGATGGGGCCCCAGACCTCGCTCCTGGTTCCCGTTTCCAGCCGCACCCCCCGCAGGCTCTCGGGCCGCACCAGGCGCTCGTGGCCGTCCCCACCGGCCGGAGCTCCCGCCACCGCACGCAACCAGGCCTGGGTGCGGGTCAAGGTCGCCTCGGCAGCGGGCGCGCCCCGCCCCTCCCCCAGAGCGGGCAAGGAAAAGAGACGGGCGCCCGGCGCCCCGGCGGACTCGGCCGCAGCGGGTCCCGAGAAGTTCCGAGCCCGGCCGGCCACCGCCTGGGGACTCCAGATCTGGTGCCACCAGCGGGGATCCAGGACCACGACCTCGGACCAGCGGCCCGCCAGCATGGCCGCCACCTCGAGAGCCGACATCCGCAGGGTAAGGCGATGTTTTCCGGATGCCGGCACCTCGCCGGTTCCCGGATCTTCTCCCGGATCTTCCAGGGCCCGCAGGACCGGGAGGGCCAGCACGGCCTGACCCCGGGCTTCCGGGGCGCACGCTGGAGATTCCAGCGAACCGTGCCAGACCCAGGCGGCGGGATTGTCGCCGAGATCCCCGTCCCGGACGGCAGCCCAGAAGGCCCCGGCCCGCGTGTCCGGACCCGGGAGCAGGAGGTGCAGTTCCGATCCGGAGAATTCGCTCCGCAGCCAGGCCAGCGGCTCAGCCAGGGCCCGACCGGCCAGGACCTGGGCGTCGGGACGCACGGCCCGATCGACCAGCCGGAGCAGCGGGGGTTCGAGATCCGCCAGGGCCAGGTCGTAGGCCCGACCGAAGACACCCAACCAATCCTGCAGGAGGGATTCCAGGTCGGATCGCAACCACACCGCTCCGGTGAGCAGGCTGAGGTGCCGGTGCCCGCGGCCGTGCAGCCTCCGGTGCAGATCGAGAATCGCCTGCTCTCCCCGGGCGGCCAGGTCGGCGTGGATGGCTGCACTGTCCAGGAAGACCCAGGAGGCGTCGCTCCCCTCGAAGACTCCCCAGGCCGCATCCAGCAGGGCCGGTTCCATCCCGATGTCCCGGGCACTCCCGGCGACCAGGCCGGACTTGCGGGACCGCTGGGCGTACTGGGCCGGCCAGCCGTCTCCTCGGTTCGGGCCGGGGTCGCCGGCGGGGCTCCGGGGGAGGTCGGCAACGACCGCACGGTAGAGATCATATAATTCGCAACAGCCGGGACTTGTGGGCCTTGCTTCGAGAAAATCCAGAAGATCGCCATTGTGGGATTCGACCAGCCTCACCCAGTGGAAGAGGGCCAGCAGGCCCGAGGCGGGGTCACCTTTCTTCCAGGGCCCCTGCAGGAAGGATTCCAGGGTTTCCAGCGCCACGTCCAGATCGTGCACCAGACCGCCGGCAGGAACCAGGGTGACCGGCCCGACGACCTGGCCTGCGATCTGGGCCAGATCCTCGAGCCGTTCCGGTCGATCGAGGACCACCCTCCACTTGGTCTGGCCCTGGCCCCAGGCGGCCAGAGCGGCCGCGGGATTGCCGGTGCTGATCACCGCCAGATCGTGACGGCCCAGATCCGGGCGCAAGCCCTCGCGCGCACCCGCCGTTCCGGCCCCGGCGGCATTCTCCACCGCAGGGATGGGGCTTCCCCGGGTCCACAGCAGGGGCAGCGTCCAGGCCTCGAACGAGCCGTCGAGAGCCAGTTCGGCTGCCTTGCCCAGGGTCGCCAATCCATAGAGCTCGGACGAGGCGGAATCCCCACGTCGGGCCAGTTCCCCGATGCCCGCCCGCAGTGCGGGATCGGACCGGGCCAGACGGGTGCGGAGGGCGAGGACGACCAGTCCGGCCAGGAGTGCGGACGCCCCCTTCCGCTGCCGCCAGGTCTCGCCGGGGACCGGCCCGGTGGGCGGTTTCAGCAGAGGATGGGCCAGCTGGCCGCTCCACCCGTCCCGCCAGGGCCTCCCCTCGGCAAGGCCGACGTCCAGCAGGGCGTCGGGATCGGGCACCCCACCGGGCAGGACCGGTTCCAGCAGGGCGGCGGCGAACTCCTCGGCCGACCAGGCTCCCGGTGCGGTTTCCCAGGCCTGCCCCACCCCCACGGTCACCTGCGGGTCGGCGGCCACGATCCGCCCCCCGCAGGGAGCGAGGAAGCCGTCGAGCGCGGACGCATCCTCCCCGGGCCGCCAGAAGGCCAGGTCGCGGGGCTGATCGTCCCACCAGTAGACCACGGCGAGCGAACCGTCGGGTTCGGCCCCGACGGAAGCCCAGGCCAGATCACCCAGCCGGTCCCCCGGCGCAGGCGGATGGCGGTATTCGATGCAGGCCAGGGCCTGCCGGAAACGACCCGTGTGGGCGCTGCCCTGGGCCAGCCCGGCCGATTGCATGGCGGCCAGGGCTTCGGCGTAACGCGGCACCGGCAGATAGGGCGACCCGGCGTTGGCCAGGATCTCGAGGATGCGCACCCGGGCTTCGTCCGCCCGCGGGCCGGGAGCGGGATTGATCTTCAGGTAATCGCGGTAGAGGGACACGCAGGCCGAAGGCCGTTTCAGCAGGCGGTCCGCAGTCAACGCCTCCAGCCAGGCGCGTTCCTCGGCCAGCCGCCCCTCTGTTCCGAAGTACTGGGGCTGGAGCAGCTGGAGGGTGGCCCGCGCCCATTCCTGGGCGGGATTCGAACCCGGTTCCAGGGAGCCCGTCTCGACGAAGGCGTCCAGCATGTCGGCGCTCTTGTTCGCCAGCCAGAGCCGTTCCTCCTCGCCGAACGGCAGGTCGTGCCGCAGCAGCATGACGTCGAAGGGGCGGCCGGTGCGGAACGCGGAGCGGATGAGCCCCTTGAGCAGGGGCACGGCCGACCGCGGTTCCCCCGGGAAGATGCCGCTCCGCGACACCAGGTACAGCGCCTGCTCGAGGAGCGGCTGGTTGGTTTCCGCTTCGTCCTCGGGCCGCAGCTCGCTCAGACGCAATCCCTCCCGGACGATCCGGTTCCCCTCGTCCAGGAAACGATCGGTGAACTGGCGGGTCCTCACCGCCCACCGGCCCTCCTCGGGGAGGTCGACGCCCTTGTCCTCGCGCCGCTGCAGCATGCGCCGCAGGCGGTCCCCCACCTTCTCGGTCAGGAAGACCCGTCCGGGAGAGGATTCCCTCACGGCCCGGGCCTGCTGGAAGCGGATCTCGGCCAGGGGAAAATCACCGCCGGTCAGCGCGCCGTCGGCGGCGTCCAGGAGGTTCCAGTAGTTGCGGGGAGGAGGAGTGCGCGCGTCCATGGGCCCACATTAACACGGAATGCACCGCGGGGGTAACGCGGAGTTGGCTGAAATCAGCGGGTCAACAGGATCCGGCTGTTCCAGACCCGCTGCCCCTGCCTCGCCACCGCGAGATAAGCGCCCGCCGCAGCGGGTCGGCCCCGCGCGTCGTTCCCGTCCCAGCGCCAGGGCAGTCCGGCGCCGGCCGGACGCAGGACGGTCACCAGGCGCCCCCGAAGGTCATAGACCGACACCTCGGCGCCGTCCGTCTCGACCCCGTCGAGGGCCAGGCTGAAGGCTCCCGAGCCGGGATTGGGAAACACCTGCAGCCGCGTCCCGGCCGCAACGGCAAGCGGCTGGCCGGAGAGGTCCCCCGGCAGGGGAAAGGCGCCGCTGTTGCGGCCGTCGGCGCGGGGGCCGCTCCAGTCCAGCGCCTCGGCCACCGGCGCCCCCACCGGTTGGATGGTCAGGTTCGAGCCCTGGATCTGGATCCGCATGAGCACACGGTCATCGGTGACGGCCGTCAGACACCCCAGCGGTCCGGATTCCGTGCTGCCGGGCCCGCCCCTGCCCAGGGGCTGGCGTTCCCCGAGGGCCGTCCCTGCACCGGCTGGATGGTACCAGGCCGTGACCGCCCCCGGGATGGTCGTGAAACCGTACAGCAGATCCTGCCAGCGCACGTGGAGCAAGGCGGCCAGTTCCGCTCCCCCCCCCGGCTGCTGATCGTAGGCCAGAGGGGTCGGGAAATGGATCTCGTCCAGGGTCAAGGTGCTTTCGGTGGTGATGGCCGGCACCTCGAAGCCCAGCCACGACCTATCCGAGATCTCCCCCTGGGATCCGACTCCCGCCTGCCCCAGGTACCAGCGCTGGTCGGCCCCGGCCTGCCCGTTGCTGCCCAGACCGGCAACCTCGGCGCGGACCCCGCCCGCACCGTACGCACCGGTCACCACCGGCGGAGAGACGGCCAGCCAGGTTCCCGAGCCCGGAGGAGGCACCACCGAACCGTCGCCGGGACCCGGGGTGCCGTCCCCCCTCAGGACGCGGGCGACCATGCCCGCCGCACCGGAGCTCCAGGCGAACACCACGACCTCGTGGCGTTGGTCGCCGTCGAGATCGACGAGGACCGGGGGAACCTCCAGGGTCCGTCCCAGCAGGACCGGCCAGCCGTCCAGGGGAGACAACCGGGGATCCAGGGCGGCGACCGTGCCGTCGCGGCAGGCGATCACCACGGCTTCATCGCCGGATCCGTCCAGGATGCCCACCGCCGGATCGAGAGGCAGCCCGTGCCCCAGAGCGATCATCCGGTCGGCCGTCCCGCCCGCGGTCCAGGTGCGCACCTCGCCCAGGTTGTCCACGACCACCACCCGCCTCGTCCCCTGGGCGTCCTCGATGCCGACCGGGGAGGTCAAGGGGCGGTTGAAGGTCAACTTGAACTCCTGGTAACTGCCGTTCCCGGCGAAGAAGTAGACCGACCCGAAGTCCCCGGAAACGACGATCTCGTCGCCCGGGAGCCCGTCGAGATCCCAGGCCAGCGGGCGGGTCAGGCCCCCCTGGGACGAGGGATGAGGGAACAGGAACACCGGCCAGTTCGGCCGGGGAAGGCCTCCGGTATCCACGACGTTCAGTGCGCGCGCCACCGGATCGACCGTCACCCGCGACGGCACCAGGAGGGAAACGCCCGCCGTTCCGGCCAGTCGGGCCTGGTTGGGACCCCCGGTGAGCACCCCGGGCAGGACCACCCGGACGCCCTGCTCGGAGAAGGATTCCGCTTCGTGCAGGCTGAGCACGACCTGCCCGCTCCCGGACAGGGCCTTGACCACCATGAACATCCAGCCGCCTGCATCCGGCTCCAGGTAGGCGAATTCCGAAACCCCGGACCCGTTGTCGTCGCGCAGGTCGATCTCCAGCCCGAGGGGGTCGTCCTGCAGCCAGCGGGGATCGACGAGTTCCAGGGATACGTCCAGCCCCGCGGCAGGCGATGCTTCGACCAGGTACCTGATGCCGGGTTGCACGGCCAGCCGGCGGGCCGCGACCGGAGAGGATCCGCCGGCGACGAGGGTCACGGCCTGGGTCCGACTCGAATCCAGGGGTTCACGGAGAGCCTGGACCGCGGCATCGACCCGCAGGAGCCCCCAGCCCCGCTCCCGGTCATGACCCGCATAGGCGGGCAGGGCCACCAGGCCGCCTCCGTCGGGGGTCTCCGCGTGGGTCACCGGGGCGGCCGTGAGTCGCAGGACCGCCTTGCGCAAAGCCACCGCTTCGGGCCCGGGCGCCAGGGAAAGGCCGGTCCGGCGCAGGGCCTCGTCCATCAGGAAGGCCGCACCCGCCACGTGGGCTGCGGCCAGGCTGGTTCCCTTGCGCCCGCTGTAGCTGTCGTCGGGTTCGTTGTCGGCGACGGTGATCCGGCCTTGCGCCTGGAGCAGGCCGCCGCCCGGGGCGACCAGATCGGGCTTCCCCTCCGTGTTCCCCCGGCCGGAGAATGCCGACACGGCGCGGGCGTCGTTGACCGCCCCGACGCTCAGCACCTGGGGCAGCGAAGCCGGAAACCCGGGACCTGCCGGGTCGTCCCCCTGGTTCCCCATGGCGACGACCGGGAGGATCCCGCCGGCGACCAGGGCGGACATGGCGTCCCCGATGCCCAGATCCTCCGGCCAGTTGACCGCGCACAGGGCCGACCGGATGCGGTAGGTCCCGCCGTTCTCCAGGGTCCAGGCGCAGGCGGCCAGGAAGTCCCCCGCCCAGGCGTGCCACACCTCGTCGAAGTCGTAGAACTTCACCACGGTCAGCCGGCCCGATCCGGCGATGCCCCGGTAACGGGGATCGACGGCGCCGGCGCCCGCCACGACCGAGGCCAGGGCGGTGCCGTGGTGGTGGTAGTCCCACGGGCCGGCCGCCAGGGGGAAGTCGTCCGTCACGTCCCGCCAGCCGACGACCTTGAAGCCCAGGAACAGCGGCCACGTGCTGTCGGCCGGATACCAGTCCCCCTGGTCGCCCACGACCGGAGGCGGACCGTCGGTGTCGTCGTCCTGGGAGTCGCCGAGATCGCCGTGAGCCGTGTCGCAGCCCGAATCGAGGATGGCGACCGTGGCGGACCAGTCGTCGCCCAGCAGCCAGGGCTCAGCCTCGAGGGCGGGAACACCCACCATGGCCCGGCCGCCGTCGAGGGCCGGGGTCCCGTTGCGGTCGAGGAACACGCGCCCGTCCGGCCCCGCGCGGAGGATGGCCGCCAGTCCCGCTTCGTCGGCGGCGAGGACCTGGACCCGACCCCACGCCTGAAGGTCGTGGATCAACCGGACCGAACCCGCGGCCGCGCCGGCCGTGACCGCAGCCTGCCAGGATCCCGCTCCGCCGAGGCAGACGAGCCGCACCATTCCCCGGGACCAGACGGTCCCCGCCGGGGTCTTCCCGGCGGGAAAGGCGGAACCGGGATCGTCGCCGGTCTTGGCGGGCGGGGCCGCCACGGCGCGCAGGTCCGCGAAGACGACCTCCCCCGCGAGCCAGCGGTCCAGGAGATCCTCGATCCCGTTCCCGTCGAGGTCGAGCCGACGATCGAAGGCATCGGCGCTGTCGCTGAAGACTGGGGTAGGCGAAGCGGCGAAGGATCCCGCGGCCGCCGGCAGCATCCCGGCCACCATCAGCAATGGGAGGGCGGACCTGATGGTGAAGCGGGATGCACGCCGACAGTCAGCTGCGCCGCGAGGGGCCGGTGAAGCGATGCAGGCGCTTCGGGCCTTGTGTCCGGCTTTGACTGTGCGGTTCCGGTTCATGCCTACCCTCGTGTCTCGAGCGCCCCGGTTGACGTCCGGGGGAAGAACGACAACAAGCGACGACATGTTCCAGCGCATCCGCGCGGCCGTGGTTCCGGCCCGCAATCTCATGTCGCACCGGGTGGGGTGGGGACTGGCTGTCCCGGTCGCAGGATAGACGGCGGACCACATGAATCTACGGAGGGCGGGGTGGCCCCGCAAGAGAGGACGGGACCCTCACCCGATGCCCGGATGATGCCGCAGGACC
>JAHJTW010000254.1 GCA_018829565.1 bacterium
CGGCGGGTTATGATGCCGATCGTCGTCCTGACGCCCGGCGGGATGCACTGGAAAGGGGACATGATGCCACCGGCAGGCCCGAATCACCAGGATCTTCAGGCGCTCCGCGAGAGGATCGCCGCCGGAGCCCGCATCGCCGTGCTCAGCGGGGCCGGGATCTCCGCCGCCAGCGGCATCCCCACCTTCCGCGGATCCCAGGACAGTTTATGGGCCCGGTACCGGCCCGAACAGCTCTCGACCCCGGAAGCCTTCCGGCAGGATCCCGAGCTGGTCTGGCGATGGTACGACTGGCGGCGCGGGCTCATCCACCAATCGGCGCCCAACCCCGCCCACGAGGCCCTCGCCCGGCTGCAGGAAACCAACGGGATCGTGATCGTCACCCAGAACGTCGACGGCTACCACCAGGCGGCGGGCAGCAGGACGGTGCTGGAATACCACGGCTCCATCTGGACGGTCCGCTGCACCGGTTGCGGAGCCGAAGGCAAGGACTTCCGGGTACCCCTGCCCATCCTCCCGCTGTGCGCGAAGTGCGGCGGGCTGCTGCGTCCCGGCGTCGTGTGGTTCGGTGAGGGAATCGATCCCCGGGTCATGCGGGAATCAGAACAGGCGGCCGCCGGCTGTGACCTCTTCCTCGTCGTGGGCACGGCGGGGGCGGTCTACCCCGCCGCCGGCCTGGTGAACGTCGCCGGGAGTGCCGGAGCCACCGTGGTCGAGTTCAACCTCGAGCCCGGCGGGATCACCCATCTTGCCGATCTTTTCGTTGCCGGTTCGACGGCCGACACCCTGCCCCTGATCGTCCCATAAGTTGGTGCGCCGGTTCAGGGCCGCGAAATGGGCCGAATCGACGGTCGGCATCAGCAGGTAGAAGGAGTTGCCGCCCTCGGCCGGGGCGTGGCAGAAGATGCTCCCGCCGTTCTTCTGCATCGCAGCCTGGGCGATGGGCAGGCTCAGACCGGTGCCCCTCTGGTGGTTCTCGATGGGTCCCACGAGCTCGAACTGCTTGAACAGGGCCGCGCGCTTCTCTCGCGGGATCGGCCGTCCGGTGTTGTGGATCTCCAGCAGCCGCCAGGTGACCTCCAGGCCGTCCCCCTCCTCCTGCAGGGCCGCGGTGGCCTCCTCCAGGGACGCGGCCAGCTCCTCGACGGTTCCCTGGCCGGGGATGCGGTCCACCTCGCGGATCACGACCTCGCCCCCGTCGACGTTGTGGATGACCGCGTTGTCCAGGAGCTTGGTCAGCACGACCCGCAGCACCTCGCTCTCGCCGAACAGCGACCAGTCGCCCCGCGTGGCCAGTTCGTTCCTGAGGCGGATCCCGCGAGCCTTGATCTTCATCCCCAGGGAATCGATGACCCTGGCGGCGAGATCCCGGACCGCGACCGGCTTGCGGTCGAGGCGGTGGGAAGCCGACTGGATGCTGGTCATCAGGATGGCATCGTTCATGAACCCGCGCAGGCGCAGCCCGTTGTTCTCGATGATGGTCAGGATCTCCTTGAGATTCAGCTGAGCAAGAACCTGCTCCTCCTGGGGCCCCAGGCCCTTCAGGGTCGACTTGAGATAGTCGACGCCGCCCATGATGGCCGTCAGCGGGGTCCTGACCTCGTGGCTGATCAGGACCAGGAAGTCCTGCTTGGCCTTGTCGAGCAGGCGGAGATTGGACAGGGAGACCTGCAGGCGGGCTTCGTTCTTCCGGGCGACCTTGTGGGTTTCCTGGAGGTGCTCGGCCATCCCGTTGAAATACCCGAAGAGGTCACCCAGTTCCCCCTGGAGGTCTTCGGGCAGCCGGCAGCCGAGATCCCCTCCGGCGACCCGGTCCATGCCGGCCCCCAGATCGCCCAGGCGGCGGGTCACCTCGTTGATGACCCGGGTCAGCCCCAGCAGGGCCAGGACCAGGGCCACCACGCCCACGGCCAGCCCCATCAGGGTGTAGCGCGAGATCAAACCCTGCAGCCCCGCCGCCGGCCTGCCCACCAGGGTGATGAAGGGGTACTTGCCGGACCCGGCGCAGATCAGCCACGACCCCGCCTTCAGCCCGCGGGAATCGAGGTGCAAGCCGGTCTCGCCTCCCAGCCAGGCCTTCAGGGCTGCTCCGGTCTTCCCGTCCTGGAGCGCGCGCTCCCAGTGGCCGGACTCCTCGCCGAGAACCTGCCCCACCGGGAGCGTCACCTCGGATCCGGCCAGGAACCGCCGCTGGGAATCCAGGACGCACCACCACTGGTCGGGCGCCGCCGATTCCAGCAATTCCTGAAGATCGAGGAAGTAGACCGCATCGAGACCCGGCCCCCGGTCCGCCGCGCCACGCGCATCGCCATGGTTCCGCCCACCCTGCCCGGGCCGTCCCCGTTCCTGGACCAGGACCGGCAGCAGGCTCCGGTACATGACCTGGGCGCCGTCCTCGACCGGCGCGATCCGGTGCTGGACCATCAGGGGTGGGAACAGGGCGACCCGGTGCCAGCGGTAGCCTTCGATTTCCAGGGGGGATGCGGATTCCCGGTCCCCCGCGTTGCGCATGAGACGTTCGGAGGGCCGGAAGTGGAAGCGGTTGTCCCGCAGCCAGGTCTGCAGATGGGACTGGTTCGCCGTCTGGACCGCCGAATCGCCCTCGGCGAAGCCGATGACAAGGGGCCAGCCCGTCCGGGGACCGCGGCTTTCGAGCAGCGCCAGTCCCGCCACCAGGTCGGTGGTGGGACCGTCATCGCCCAGGGTGGTGAAGGCGGCCGCGGCGTCCTGGCCGGTGCGGGAGGGCACGAGTTCCCTGAATTCGGGTTTGCGGGCCTCGAGGGACATGGCCTCGCTCGCCGCCCGCGCCGCCAGTCTCTCCAGGTGGGTGTCCAGTTCCTGGATCTGATACTGCAGCATGGTCCGGGTCACCTGTCCGGTGAACATGGACCAGCTGAAGACCGAGACCGCCCCCAGAGCCAGCAGGAAGGCCGGCAGGGTCCGCAGGTAGACCCGGTTGCGGATCCGGTAATTGAGTTGGTTCCAGAGTCGCCGCATGCCACCTTATCCGTATCGACACGGCCGGTCGGTTCCGGGACCCCACCCCGGGTACCCGGCGTTTCCACCAGCTGTTATCGGCCGCCGCGGGGAAAGGTTGACCCTTTGTTGCCTGCGGGTTAATCATGGCTCTCTGAGGACCCGGAAACCGGGATCGTCCGGCCCCAGGCTGCGCGGCAAGATCCCGTGACACCCAGGAAAGTGAATCATGCCGCCCGCGACCCTGTTGCTGGTCAACAAGTTCTACCATGATCACGGACCCGCCGGCGGGGTCGGCCGCTACCTCGTCCAGGAGGAGGAGGACCTGACCGCGGCCGGCTGGACGGTGGTCCCGTTCACCATGGCCGAGCCCGAGACGCGGCCCTCCCCCTGGGCCGGGTATTTCATCCAGGCCCGGGACTACTCCCGGCCCCGGTTCGGAATCGCAGGGCTCCGCGACGCCGCCTCCCTGATCTGGAACCGGGAGGCCGCCCGCAAGCTCGATGATCTGGTCCTGGCGTCCCGGCCGACGGTGGCCCACCTGCACAACATCTACCACCACCTGAGCCCCTCCATCCTGCCGGTCCTCGAGCGGCACGGCGTTCCGGTGGCCATGACCCTGCACGACCTGCGCCTGCTGTGCCCCGCCATCCACATGCTGCGCCGCGGGGAAATCTGCGAACGGTGCCGCGGGGGCCGCTTCCACCACGCCGTCCTGGGCCGCTGCGTGAAGGACTCGG
Source organism: bacterium (assembly GCA_018829565.1). Taxonomy (GTDB): domain Bacteria; phylum Krumholzibacteriota; class Krumholzibacteriia; order LZORAL124-64-63; family LZORAL124-64-63; genus JAHJTW01. The sequence continues at coordinate 3,714 of JAHJTW010000254.1, forward strand.
TGGCCGCCTCGGCCCTGGCCGCCCTGGAGACCTTCCACCAGCGGTCGCGCGGCCTCTACACCGGCAACGTGGACCTGTTCCTGTGCCCCAGCCGCTTCATCCTCGAGAAGTACGCGGACTGGGGGTTTCCCCGGCGCAAGCTGCACCACCTGCCCAACTTCGTGGACCTGGATGCATGGCACCCCGATCATCTGCATCGCGCCGGGGATCCTGACTCGTATCTCTACTTCGGACGCATCTCGAAGGAGAAGGGCCTGCGCACCCTGCTGGACGCCCAGGCCCTCTGGGAAGAGGGTCACCGGTCGGGGTCGATCGCCGTTCCCCCGCTGCGTCTGCTGATCGCGGGGGAAGGCCCTTGCCAGGAGAACCTGAAGGCCCACCTGGCCCTGTTGAAGCTGCGGACGGTGGAACTGCTCGGCCCCCTCGACCGCGAGGGTTTGCGCAAGGCGCTGGGCCGGGCGCGGTTCACGGTGCTGCCCAGCGAATGCTACGAGAACAGCCCCATGGCCGCCCTGGAATCCCTGGCCGCGGGTCTGCCGCTGGTGGGATCCCGCATCGGCGGCATCCCCGAGATCGTCGAGGACGGGGTCACCGGCTGCCTCACCGAACCGGGGGATGCGCGGAGCCTGGTGAACGGCCTGCTGCGGGCGGCGGCCCTGCCCCCAGGAGCACCGGCCGCCTGCCGGCGCTGGGCCGAGAGCCACGCCTCCCGCCGCGCCCACATGGCCGCCCTCCAGGAGATCCTGGGCGGCCTGGTGGACCGCTGAACAAAGGGCCGGTCCCGCAGGACCGGCCCCCTCTATCCGGCAGCTTTCGGCCGGGTCATTCCAGTTCGATCGGAACCTCGAGCACCACGCGTCCGCCTTCATCCCCCGGCCGGCGGTCGGCGGTGTTACGGTCCTTGAAGGTCACCGCACCGAAGGGCTTCAGCCCCGAGGGGGCTTCGGGCCAGGAGTCGGGGAAGCTCAGGGAGATCTCCGACGGCACCCCGGCGTAGAGTTCGAGCCCGCCGCGCCCGGCCTTGACCTCGCCCTTCACCGGACGGCCGAAATGGTACTTCTCCTCGAGTTCGAAACCCCAGTCGGCCATGTCCGCCGCGATGGCGAAGGCCCCCACCACCTCGAGCGTGAACGAGGCGGAATCGGTCCCCTGGGGCAGCGACACTCCCGTGGCGGCCTCGAGTCCGTCGAATCCGCCGGCCCGAACCGTTTTGCCCTGGCCGTCGAGGACGTTCACCGCACAGTCGGTGAACAGGTTGCCCACCTTTTCGTCCATCACCAGCCGGAAGGTCGCCCGCGGCGTGGTGCCGTCCAGGGTGAAGGGCAGGGTCCAGGTGTCGGCGTCTTCGATCTCGACCTCGCGCTCCTTGCGCCAGCCCTGGACCGCGGCCTCCACCTCGCCCTTGAACACGCCGGGCAGGCTGCGGGTCACCGTCAGGTCGGCCTTGGCGGCCTTGCCGGTCCCCTTGCGCCCCAGCTCGGTGAGGACCTCCGGTTCGACCGCGTAGCCGTCGAACGAGACGGTCAGCCTGTAGGTGCTGAGGTCGGCCGCGGTGATGCTGCCGGCCACGTTGATCTCCCAGGTGCCGGTGGAAAGGTCAGGGGCCAGGACCGTCTGATCGCGGACCGGATGCTCGTCCGGCCAGGCGTATCCCGCGAACCCCCCGTGCACGTGACCCTCGGGATCGCAGATCTCGGTCAGGACGCGGGCCCCCCGCGAGGACCCCACGTCGGAGCTCGTCTCCAGGCGCACCCGCATGGCGGCGGCTCCCGGCGGGACGTCCACGTAGTAGCGGTGGACGGAGCTCTGGGCCAGATCCTTGCCCTGGTAGGTCCGCATATACCCGTTGTCCGGGCCGAAGGTGTCGCCGCGGACCACCGTGTTCCAGAGGTAGAATTCCCTCGCTGCGAGGCCGTCCAGGTCGCCCCCGTCCAGGCTCCCGACGATGCGGGCCGAGGCGGCGCCCGATGCGGGCAGCTTGCGGCCGTCGTACCGGCAGACCACGGTCATGCCCATGTCCCCCCGGATGTACCGGTCGCCCGACACCAGTTGGAGCCAGTCCGCCTCGCTGCGGAAGCTGAAGCTGCGGAAGAAGGTGTCGCGGGCGTTCGGATCCAGGTCGGGATGGAAGACGGGCTTGACCGTGAAGGTGACCTCCTCCGGAGCCAGGGGCGCGCCGCCGGGGGTGCGCCAGTAGGCGGCCTCGGCCTTGCCGTCGGACTGGAAGGGGCAGGCCGTCTCGATCTCGTACCAGAGGACGTCGTGGGCGGACCGGCTCCGGGCCAGATCCCTCAGGACTTCCCAGGATGCGGGCACGCTGACCAGGCCCCCGCCCTGGTCGTTCAGGCTCAGGCCGGGCACGGGCCGGCCGCCGGCGATCAGGGCGCGCTTGATCATGCCCCAGTGGATGTCCAGCCCCTCCTGCAAGGCCGCGCTCACCAGGCAGGCGACCCCGCCTGCGGTCTGGGGCGAGGCCATGCTGGTGCCGTTGAACCTGGCGGGGCCGTCCACGAACCCCGGCACCGTGCTCATGGCCGAGCCGGGAGCGACGATGTCGGGCTTGTTGGTTTCGCCCCCGCGGCTGCTGAAGGCGAAGAGGGCGTCCTTGGCCATGCGGGCGTTGTAGAGGTCGGCGGCCGTGTCCCGGGAGAGGTAGGCTCCCGAGCTGATGACGCTGTACGCCGTGGCGGGCAGGCCCACCGTGGAGAGGCCCGGCCCTTCGTTGCCGGCGCTGGTGCAGACGTAAAGGGTGGGATGCTCGGCCAGCAGCTTGTCAAGCCACTCGCCCATGGCGTCGTCGCCCTCCTCGACCGAGGCGATGCCGAAGCTCATGTTCACGACCACGGGGATGCCCCACCGCTTCTCGAAATCGGCGGCGTACTCGTAGGCCTTCTTCATGCTGCCGGTGCGGGTGGCGCCGCCGGCCAGGCGGTTGTCTCCCAGCTTCAGGGACAGGACGAAGGCCCCGGGCGCCGCCCCGTCCAGGCCTGCCTGGCCGCCGACGTCGTTGCCCGCGGCGATGCCCGCGCAGTGCGACCCGTGGCTGCCATCGTCGAAGTGGAACTCCACCGTTGGCGGCAGGGGCGCGCCCAGGTGATCCTCCTCGCCGCGCACGTTGACTTCCCAGGCCATCAGCTCGCGCGAATCCGGCGCGGCGGGGCTGGTCAGGGCGAAGGCGTCGTGGTTGACGTGGTAGTCCCGCAGCAGCTTCTCGCCGGCGAGGTCGCCGTCCGCGTCGGTATCCACCACGACGAGCCAGACCCGGGCGGACCGGCGCTCGGCGGCCACCGTCCCGGCGGCCGTCTCGTTCAGCCCCTGCAGCAGCTCGTACCCCTTGCCCACGCCCAGGGCGGCCTCGACGGCCGCGCGGTCGGCCTGGTAGACCAGGAATCCGAACCGGTCGGAGGTGTCGCCGTCGTCGTTCAGGTCGTGGACGCTGCTGTTGTTGACGAAGTCCTTCTCCGCGATGACCCCGATGAAGACCGGACGGCCGGCAGGGTCGTCCAGTGCCGGGGGAACCGGCAGGGATCCGGCTCCGCGCAGGCGCAAACCGTCAGCGGTCAGCAGGACGCCGTCCTCGACCTCGGCGTTCTCGGTCTCCCAGTCGCCCTCGGTGCTGAAGTCGCGCACGTCGATGAGCTTGGGCGCCCCCGTGGAGGTCGTCTGCATTCCCGGGGCGAAGGCGTCCACTCCCGTGTCCAGGATGGCGACGGCGACCCCCCGTCCGTCCCACTCGGGATGCAGGGCGATGAAGTCGACGGCGCCGATCTGGCGTGCGGGCAGGAAGTTCCACTCCTCACCCGGAGCGCCGTTGGCCAGCATGAGGGCAACAATGACCACGCTGGAAAGGGAAAAGAGACGAATCCTAGAGAATCTGGACATCATTGACCTCCGCTCACGAGATTCACGGCTGGAAGGAACTCCGTCTTGATGACTATGGCCCGTGAACAATAAGCGCTGATCTACAGAGGGACAAGACCGGGCATGCCGGGCTCGATTCGGACATCAGCACCATGCGTCCCGTTGGGAAACATGAGAAAAAACCTGGGAATCAGGGATCGAGAAAGTGCAGATTCTGAAGACCCTGATCGAGAAATTCGGCGATTTTAACATGGGCGGCATGGTTCCAATGACCCCTCTTCCCCGTAACCTCCCAATAGAATGGATCCACCCCCTGGCGATTCATTTCCTCCAGGACGGAGTAGAGGTCCCAGACCGGAAATCCGAATGCCTTCACCTCCTGGATCATCTCCGGGGGAAGCTCACCCTTGACAACGACGACAACCCTGGGATCCCCGGCCAATTTCTCCAGGATCTTCCGGGTCAAGAGCGGAAGCTCCGTCGTCGGCCAGGACTTCTCGGTATCAGGGTGGGATTTTGATTCCAGAATGGCACCTGAGAACTTCCCCAGCATCATCTCCGTCAATTCGCCGCGCATGACCATTTTCTTCGCATTGAAGCCCATTCTCACCAGTGCTGAATTGGAAACGATGGGGGCAAGGAGCTGGTACTGATGGAACCTGGCGCTGTTCCGAAACGAATAGTCGATGTACAACGAATCGTTCTCCACGACACAGGCGGGGTACAGGTCTTGTTCGACTTGGCGGGAAGGAACAAGATCCGAGTACCCGACGAAGTAGAGCACGAGATCATGATCCCAGCGCGAAGCGAAATCTTCATAGTACTGGTACATGTTGGAAAGGTTGAAATCGGCCCGCCCGAAATTAAGGACCTGGACCTCCGAAGGGCCTTCCTTCGCCATCCTGGTTTCCAGCAGGCTGGCGAAATGATCCCGGGCAAAAACTGTGGCCCCCATGACGAAGGAATCACCCAGCAGGAGGATCCGCCGTTGGCCGGGTTCGAGGGAGTATGGACGTTCCTCCCCGAAATATCCCATATCATTGACCTCGCCTATGAAGAACCCTTCGTTGAAGCGCGTGACATTTTTCCCTTTTATAAAGGCCGGTCCGATTTCCGGGTCGATGGTGGTTTCCAGGGGAGTCTGGATTTCTGCGGCCTGCAGAAAGAGGTCCAGGCCGAAGAGGAAGACCATGAATCCCATCGCCGCAATTGAGAGGTTCTTCAGAATGCGCATGGTCACACCTTCGATCAGAACTGGAAGTACACGAACGGAAGTGGCGTGGACGTCGCCATGTAAAGGAACACCCCGCAGGCAACGGCCATTCCGATGCCCCATGCCAGGGGTCGGTTGACCGTGGAGGCCAGGTAATCGTGGCGCCCCGTTCTGTATTCGATGATATCAAGTGCCAGGATGACGACCAGGAAAGCAACAGTGATCGATGTCCATCTCGTGGTGAGGTCCGACCCTTCCCAATGGATGAATCTATCCAGGAAATAACCCGCCTGACCGAAATCCCGGGCCCTGAAGAAGAGCCAGGTCAGCAGCACCAGGAGGTTGGTCAAGCCCATGGCCACGAGATACCTGACCAGACTCACAGGACCCGCATAGGTGAAATGATCCGGGATCTTCCGATCTCCAAGGTAGAGTTTATGGACAGCCAGATAGATCCCGTGGAGCCCCCCCCACACCACGAAGGTCCAGTTGGCTCCGTGCCAAAGCCCACCCAGCAACATGGTCAGCATCAGATTGACGTAGGTCCTGCCGTTTCCCAGACGATTGCCGCCCAGTGTGATGTACAGGTAGTCCCTCAACCAGGATGAGAGGGAGATGTGCCAGCGGCGCCAGAACTCCGTGATGTTGGCGGAAAGGTACGGCTGTTCGAAGTTCCTCATGAGGTCCACGCCGAGAAGCCTCGCCAGGCCCCGGGCAATGTGGCTGTAACCCGAGAAGTCGGCGTAGATCTGGATGGAGAACAAGACCAGGGCCGCCAGCAGTTCCGGGGAATAATATCGCTCCGGATCACTGAAGACCTGGTCCACGATCCTGCCGGCAGTATCCCCGATCAAGACCTTGCGGAAGAACCCGTTCGCCATGAGTGCCAAACCCGAACCGACCTGCGCCCGGCCCGGATTGCCCAGCTTGGCGATTTGGGGCAGGAGGTTTCTTGCCCGTTCGATCGGACCGGCGACCAGCTGGGGAAAGAAAGCGACGAATAGAGCGAAATCGATGAGGGAATCCGTCGGTTCCAGCCTGCGTCGGTAGATATCGATGGTGTAGGACATGGTCTGGAAGGTATAAAAGGAGATTCCGACAGGGAGAATGATGTTCAGATGGAGCGAATCCACCTGAAGGCCCAAGCTTGCTGAAACGGCCTCCACGCTGCCGATGAAGAAGTTGAAATACTTGAAAAAACCAAGAATCCCCAGATTCACAGCCATGCTGACCCAGAGCAACCGTTTCCTGGTGACCGGATCCTCGCTTTGGAAAACTTTTTTTCCGATGATGAAGTCAACGACGGTGGAGAGAAGGAGGAGGGAGCAGAATCTCCAATCCCAGTATCCGTAGAAGAAATAGCTGGCAGCCAACAACCAGAGGGCTTTTGAGCGCTGATTCCGGAGCAGGAAATATACCGGCAGGACCAGTCCCAGGAACATGAAGAAAACGAAGGAGTTGAAGAACATCCTGAATGTCCTTGATTACGTTTGGGAGAACCTCGGGGTGGAGAGCACAGTGTCCCAGTGGGGAAACCCTCTTGGAAACAAGAATATACCACCTTCCAACCTGCAAGGCCAAGGTCAACTTCTTTCGGTAGGAATTGCCCCGGACTTTAGTCCCCGATGGGACTCAATTTGGGATTGGATTAACCATGGAAAAAACTCATATTGGGACTGAAACCTTGAACACGGTTTGCCGGGCCCGCCCGGCGAAACAAGGGAACCAGCCATGAAGAATATTTCCGAACGAGGCCTCATGACCCGCATCATCCACGCGGGCCAGCACGTCGATCCCGCCACCGGAGCCGTCTCCACTCCCATCTACCAGAGCAGCACCTTCGCCTTCAAGAACGCCGACCACGGCGCGGCCTGTTTCGGGGGCGCCCCTGGCTACAAGTACACGCGCCTGGGCAACCCCACCATCGAGGCCCTGGAGAACAACATCGCCACCCTCGAGGGCGGCTGCGGGGGTCTCGGCGCTGCCTCCGGCATGGCTGCGGTCAACATGGTCTACCTGACCTTCCTCGGCCAGGGAACCCACATCGTCGGCCACGAGAGCCTGTACGGTCCCAGCCGGATGATCATCGAGTCGGAATACCCCCGGTTCGGCGTGGAGTACTCCTTCGTCGACGCCAGCAACGCCGAGAACGTCGCCAAGGCGATGCGGGACAACACCAAGCTGGTCTACATCGAGACCCCCGCCAACCCCACCCTGGCCCTGACGGACATCCGGGCCTGCGCCGAGATCGCCCATCAGGGCGGGGCTCTCCTGGTTGCCGACAACACCTTCGCTTCGCCGTATCTGCAGAATCCCCTGGAACTCGGGGCCGACATCGTCCTTCACAGCATGACCAAGTTCATCAACGGCCACACCGACGTGGTGGCGGGCATGGTCGTCGCGAAGGACCCCGAAGTTCTCGCGCGCCTGCGCAAGGTCCACTATAATATGGGCGGCACCATGGACCCCCATCAGGCCTGGCTGGTCCTGCGCGGTGTCAAGAGCCTGGGGTTGCGGATGGACCGGGCCCAGGAGAACGCCCTCAAGCTGGCGGCCTACTTGGAGAAGCATCCCAAGGTGTCGTGGGTCAGGTATCCCGGCCTGGAGAGCCATCCCCAGTACGAACTGGGACGCAAGCAGATGCGGGGGCCCGGCGCCGTCTTCAGCTTCGGCGTCAAGGGCGGGATCGAGGCCGGCAAGACCGTGATCAACAACGTCGAGATCCCGGCCCTGGCGGTGAGCCTGGGCGGCATCGAGTCCCTGATCGAGCACCCGGCCAGCATGACCCACGCCGGCATCCCCCTGGCCGAAAGGCTGGAGGCCGGCATCAGCGACGACCTGGTCCGGATCGCCGTCGGCTGCGAAACCTACGCCGATCTGGAAGCGGATCTGACGCGGGTCCTGGACATGATCTGATCAACCCGGTGGCGGAAGCGAAGCGAGAGGCATGTACCAGAGCTGGATCGACGTCACCAAGATCAATCACCAGAGCGAGCAGGACATGTGGGCGGTGGACTACACCGCCCACCCGCTTCTGGACCCCGGTTTCACCCGGCGGCCCTCCCGCCTGCAGACCCTGACCCGCCTGGCGTACCGGCGGGTCCTCAAGGACGACGAGATCTATCGTCGGGAGCTGGCCCGGCTGTTCTATCCCCTGGGTTCGGCCCAGGCCGAAGGCATCGGGACCAGGGAGCTCCAGGCCATGGCGGCGGAATACCTGGTGGAGGCGGACATCTACCTCGCCTCGACCATCGAGCTTTTGCCCCACGATTGCCGGGACGCCGTGCTGCCCTTGCCCGTGGTGACCTCCTGCAAGGACGTCCGGGATCTCATGGGCCTGTCCTTTTACGGGGAATCCGAACGCCTGCGTTACGAGGCCCGGCGCAAGCTGTATCTGGCCCAGATGCTGCTGCAGATCGACCACACCCGCCTCATCCAGGAAGGCCCCAACCACAGGACCAACTTCGAGAACCTGCTGAACGAGGGGCTCTGGAAGTTCACGAAGCAGATCCACGACATCACCATAGGCTTCCACCTCGATCCCGACGGAGACCGCATCCGGTACTCCACGCGGCCGGAGCCCGGCGACCAGCGCTGGGACTTCCGATCCACCTTCATCGAGAAGCCCGTCGGCGGCCGGACCCTCGCCCTGGACGTCCTCTACTACAACTGCCGGTTCAAGCGCGCGGTCACGCCCATCAGCTTCGAGGTCGTGGACGGTGCGCGACGGGTGGTCGAGAGCGTCCGCTGGGGTGACATGCGCCAGGAGACCAGCGGGTCCATCCTCTCCAAGATGATCCGCAAGGGCATCAACAACCCCGACGAGATCGGCGACATCATCGGGGCCATGTTCATCGTCAACGACAACGAGGCCCTGAACGACCTGCTTGGCCTGCTGGATTCGTGCATCGGCACGCCCCTGGGCTGGCGCAACGTCACCGACACCCTGAACGAGGCGCCGGCAGGCGCCGAGCTGAACACCTTCAGCAGCAAGTCCTTCAAGGTCTTCAAGGGGGACGTGGACATCCTCTGCGAGGACGGCGGCCGGCCCTACCGTTATCCGGTCGAGATCCAGATCTTCACCCTGGAGAGCTACCTGCGCACGGTCTGCGGGGCCCACGACGCCAGCCACCTGGCCCTGAAGCTGCGCCAGTTCCTCTACGGACTTGTGCCCAGGATCTTCCCCCGGGAGATCTACGGCTCGGACTGGCTCACATCCTTCATCTGAAAAGAAACCGGCCGGTGACCCGGCCGGTTTTCCCCTGCTCCCGGATGTCCTGCTATTTCGCCGCGGGATACGGCGATCGGTGGATCATGACGCCGTCCTGCCAGACCTCGAAGTCGAAGGGATAGGGGTAGGCCCCGTTGCGCATGGTCAGGGTGATGTGGCCCCGCTCGAAATCCCGGCGGTAGAACGGGTAGTTGTTCTGGACTCCGCCGAGGGGGGGGCCGAGGTCGTATTCCACCTCGGGGATGCCGGCATGGCGAATTCCGACGCTCTCGTAGGTGATCGCCGAACCGCCCGTGAGCAGGGCGACCGCCCGGGTCAGGTCGTCCGCGTCGATCGATCTCAGCTCGTAATCCGGATATGGTCCGTAGTAGACCCCGCCGCTGTTGACGTGGGACAGGATCAGCCAGGGCCCTCCGTTCTGCGTGCGCGGCCAGCCGTGGGCGGCCCAGAGGTTGTTGAACTCGCCCGGATCGAGGGCCATCCGGAACTCGTCCATCCCGTTGTAGCCCTGGGCGGGAAAGTCCTCGTAGAACATCCCGTCAACCTTGGCCGCGAAGGTCGAATCGCGCAGGGCCCTCACCCCGTTGGCGATCTGGATGAAGTCCTCTCCCATCCTGGCCCGCATCTCGTCGATCCAGGCCTCCTGCCCCCGCAGGAAGCGGTCGATCTCGTCGGCGTCGTCGAAGTGGGCCACGCCGTCCCCGTCCATGTCCGGATCGCCGTAGACGCCCGGCAGGTTGTCCGGCACCCAGAGCATGGGCGAGAAATAGTCCCAGAAGACCCCGTCGAACTGGTTCCTGGAAGTCGTCTGGAAGTGGGTGAAGATGTCCAGGATGTCGGACCGGGCCTGAGGATTCGTGAAATCGTAGAGGTAGGTGTCGTACCAGTCGGAGGCGGTATCCCCCTCGGTCGTGTAGACGATGTGAGGAAGAGCGGCGCGGTAGAGCTGGTGCGTGTAGTTGTCCTGATCCTCTTCCTCGGGGGACCAGGCCGACCGCACGCACTTGGTCCGCAGGTAGGCCACGATCTTGATGTTGGGATTGGCGGCCCGGATGTGACTCAGATCCGCGTTCGTCTCCCAGAACTGCCAGGTGCCCAGGACCAGCAGATCGGCCCGGGCCAGCTTGGCGACGACGGCCGGGTCGGTCAAATCGCCGACCTGGTAGTCCAGAGCAGCGATGGGACAGGACCGGTCAAGGGGGCTGGTGGAGCTCAGGGCGTTGATCTCCACGGGGGACATGGGGTTGTAACAGGCCGACAGGGCGAGACCCAGGGCCAGGAGCGACCAAACCGCCATCAGAAGCTTTTTCCTTTGCATATTTCCTACCGCCCGATGGCTTGGATTCCTTGCATAATGCGTTTCATTCCGCCATTTCGTCCAATGGAGGCAATTCCCGTTCCGTTTTCTCCGGGGTCAGGGGGTGGCCCGGGCCAGGCGGGGAACTGCGGCGAACCTGGCAAGCATGCCCTCGCACAGGTCCCGGACTGCAGGGGTCAAGGGGACGTCCCGCCCCAGGCCGACCGAGCCCGAGAACACGTCCCCCAGGATACGATCGCCGGGGTAGGGTCGCCCCACGAAACGGTAGGCCGCCTTCATCACCGTGCCCGGATCGGTCACCAGATCGTCGTAACTGCAAGCCCGGACGCGATCATCACCGTCCAGACCCTGGGAGAAGAAGAGGCTGTTGCGGGCGTACCAGAACAGGGCGGCGGCGTCGTGGGGCGGCATGTCCGGGCGGTGGAGCCCGCGGATGATCTCCGCCTCGGCGGGATCCAGGTTCTCGGCCCGCCAGTCCGCCGGATCGGCGCGGAGGATGGGCTCGAGATCGTCGAACCCGTTGCGCTCGCCGAAGTACTTCACGTTGGAGGAGGCCACGTCGGCGTAGTGGCGGACCATCCACAGGGCCTTGCCGTTCGGCAGCAGGTCCAGCCAGAACAGGAGCTTCTGACTCTCGACCAGGGGCTTGGCCACGACGAAGGGGGACCGGTCGCGGGCGATGCGGGACACCGCGAGGTCCGGATCGGTCCAGCGCAGGTGCTGGGCCCGGTCGCCCGCCGAAAGGATGCTGACCTCGTCGTAGGTGACCGTGGAGGGGTCGAGGCGGAACAGGTGGTGGATCATGGAGGTTCCGCTGCGCTGGCAGCCGACCACCAGCAGGACGGTCTTGTCCTGGCCGGGCCGGTAGCGCAGGAACTGGCCGACCCTCTTGCGCAGGCGGAAGAACCGGAAGCCCTGCTTCTCCCGGAATCCGATGCCGTCGGTGGATGCCAGTTTCAAGGATGATCCCCGGAGCCCGGAATGGGCGGATCAGGACGGCCGGTCGCCGACCAGGTTGTAGCCGTTGTCCCTCAGAGCCGGCTGGAATCCGGCCCCCGTGATCATCTCGTCCAGGTCCCTGCGGGTCAAGGGGTGGCTGACGCCCGCCGCCGAGACCACGCTCTCCTCCATCATCAGGCTGCCCAGGTCGTTGGCGCCGAAGTAGAGGGTCATCTGGCCGATGGCCTTGCCCTGGGTCACCCAGGAGGCCTGGATGTTGGCGAAGTTGTCCAGGGCGATGCGGCTCAGGGCCAGGGTCCGCAGGTAGTCCACGCTGCCCAGATACCCGTGGGCCTCCACCCGGGCGCGGATCTCCGGATCCTGCATCATGGGGGTGCCCCCGGGCTGGAAGGTCCAGGGGATGAACGCAGTGTAGCCCCCGGTGCGGTCCTGGCTTTCCCGCACCCGCAGGAAGTGCTCCACCCGTTCGGCGTAGCTCTCGATGTGGGCGAACATCATCGTCACCGTGGTGGGCAGGCCGACCCGGTGGGCTTTCTCCATGATGTCGATCCACTCGCCGCTCATGGTCTTGCCCGGGGCGATGATCCGCCGCACCCGGTCGCTGAGGATCTCGGCGCCGCCGCCGGGGACCGAATCCAGGCCGGCTTCCTTGAGCCTCCCGATGACCTCCAGCTCGCTCAGGCGGTTGAGCCGGGCGAAGTGCTGGATCTCGCTGGGCGAGAACCCGTGGATCCAGATCTGCGGCCACTGCCGCTTGATGCCCCGCAGCATGTCCTCGTAGTAGTCCAGCCGCTTCTTGGGGTGATGCCCGCCCTGGAGCAGGATCTGGTTGCCCCCGGCCTCGACCACGGTGCGGCACTTCTCGCCGATCTGCTCGGGGCTGAGAAGGTAGTCGTCGCCGTCGCCCTGGTGCCGGTTGAAGGCGCAGAAACCGCAGTCGGCGTAGCACAGGTTGGTGTAGGTGACGTTGCGGTCGATGATGTAGGTCACGATGCCCGGGTCGCTGCGGCGCAGGCGCAGCAGGTGGGCCGTGCGGCCCAGGTCGTGCAGGGACGCCTCCTCGAACAGGACCAGCAGTTCGCCCCCGTCGAGCCGCCGCTCCAGCGCCTCGTCCAGGATCTCCCGGGCGAAGGGCGTGGAAACCGCCGGCACTCTCGCGGGCTCGACGTCCGGCTGGAAGGGGGTCTCATCCTCGAGGGATCTGGATTTCAGCTCCACCAGCTCCCGGTAGCGGACAGGATCCATGGGGCCGTGTTCGGGGGGACCGTCATCGGGGCGCAAGATCAACTCCTCGGGAACAGCAGTTCGGGGAAAGGGAGATCCGGGGCCAGACCGTGGGCGATGCAAAGTTCCTGGAAGCGGCGCATGCCGGCCCATTCCCCTTCCCCCAGCACGAAGCGCAGGGACGTCCCGAAATAATAAGCGAGGGCTCCGGGTCCCGCCTCCCCACCCCGGCCGAGCTTGCCAGCAGCCGCCTCCCGGACTGCGAGTTCATCCAGACGCTGCAAGCCGAAATCGCGGGATGCCGTCAGCAGGGCGCCCAGGGAACCGATCCGGTCCCGGGGCAGCCTCGCGGTGAGATCCGGAGCGGCAGCCCAGGCTGCGAACACGAAGGGAAGGCCCGTCAGGTCCTTCCAAAGGGAGCCCAGGTCGTACATCCGCAGATCGTCCGGATTATCCCGGGCGACGGCGCCCGCCTGGGCGAAGCAACGGTCGCCGATGACCAGCATGCCCTCGCCGGCAGGCAGCCTCCGGCCGGGCACCGGTTCGGTCTCCCGGAATTCCGGCCGCACCCCATGAAATTCGGCGAGCAACACCTGGAGCAGGGCGACGGACGAGCGGGAGCCGCGGTCCGCCCACACGGTCCGGATCCCGTCCAGGGGGCCGGCCGCGAACAAGGCCACGCTGTCGACCGGTCCGTCGCAGGCGATTCCGGTGGGGCTGAGGATGCCCCCGGTCCTCCCCCTCAGGATCTCGACGGCGGGCACCAGGGCGGCGTCCACTGTGCATCCGGAAAGCTGGGCGGCCAGGCGGCTGGGCAGATCGACCGTCAGGATCACATCGGGATGCGGCGCAGCGACCAGCCCTTCGATCAGAGGGACGGTATTCAGGAAGGAGACGGCTGCGATGCGGTAGGGCATGGTTCCGGAAACCGTTCGCCGCTGAGGACAATCCTTGATCCCGAAGCCCGAACGATAGATTATTCGGAACCCGACGGCAAGACACGACCCGATGGAGATCGCCCCGCATGCCAGGAAAAATCCGCATCTGTTTCGTGAGCATGGAAGTCTACCCCAACCTGCGTCCCGGCGTGTCCGAGGAGGCCGGCGGCGCGGGCTTCCAGCTGGTGGAGATCGCCCGCGGCCTGCGCGACCGCGGCCACCGGGTCAGCTTCGTGGTCGGCGATTACGGGCAGCCTTTCCGGGAAGAGATCGACGGGTTCGAGGTCCTGAGGGCCAACAAGGTCGCCTACGACAAGAGCGTCACGCGGGGATTGACCAACCTCTGGCGCCTGCTGCGGGCCATGCAGGCCGCCGGGGCCCGGCACTACGTCC
>JAHJTW010000255.1 GCA_018829565.1 bacterium
CAGGTCGGGCGGCATCGGGGTCGTGCACAAGAACATGGATCCCCGGGCCCAGGCGGGCGAGGTCGAGCGGGTCAAGCGCTCGGAATCGGGGATGATCACCAAGCCCATCACCCTGGAGCCCGACAAGACCATCGACGAGGCCCTGGCCCTGATGGCCCACTACAAGATCAGCGGTTTCCCCATCACCGAGGGCAAGAAGCTGGTCGGCATCCTCACCAACCGCGACCTGCGCTTCGTCAAGGACACCACCCGTCTCGTGCGGGAGGTGATGACCAGCCGGAACCTGATCACCGTGCCCGAGGGCACCACCCTCGAGGACTCCGCGGAGATCCTGCACCAGCACCGCATCGAGAAGCTGCTGGTGGTCAACGGCGAGGGCGAGCTGCGGGGACTGATCACGGTCAAGGACATCCAGAAGAAGCTGGACTATCCCCTGGCCAGCAAGGACGAGAAGGGCCGCCTGCGCGTGGCCGGCGCGGTCGGCGTGGGACCCGACACCATGCTGCGGGTCGAACTGCTGCTGGAGGCGGGCGCCGACCTGCTGGTCGTCGACACCGCCCACGGCCACAGCCGCAACGTCATCGACATGGTGGCGGCCATCAAGAAGGCCCACGGCGAGGCCCGCATCGTGGCCGGCAACATCGCCACCGGGGAAGCCGCCCGGGCCCTGATCGACGCCGGGGCCGACGCGGTCAAGGTCGGCATCGGGCCGGGGTCCATCTGCACCACCCGCGTGGTGGCGGGCGTGGGCGTGCCCCAGATCACCGCCATCATGGACGTGGCCGCCGTGGCCCGACCCGCCGGGGTGCCGGTGATCGCCGACGGGGGCATCCGCTACAGCGGCGACGTGGCCAAGGCCATCGCCGTGGGAGCCGACGCCGTCATGGCCGGATCGCTCCTGGCCGGGACCGACGAATCCCCAGGCGAGAAGATCCTCTACGAGGGCCGGGTCTACAAGACCTACCGCGGCATGGGTTCCCTGGGCGCCATGCAGCAGGGCAGCAAGGACCGCTACTTCCAGGGCGACGTCGCGGAGATGGAGAAGCTCGTCCCCGAGGGCATCGAGGGCCGGGTGCCCTACAAAGGCAAGGCCAGGGACGTCCTGTACCAGATGGTCGGCGGCCTGCGCAGCGGCATGGGCTACTGCGGCTGCAGCACCATCCCCCTCTTCCAGCAGCATGCCAGGCTGGTGCGGGTGACCGGGGCGGGAGTGGTCGAGAGCCATCCCCACGACATCCAGATCACGAAGGAAGCTCCCAATTACGGGAAGGGAAGCTGAACCTGAGAAAGAGGGGCAGCGTGGCCCGGACGCTCGGAGCTTCGCACTCGCGTCCAGGCCACGCTGCCCCTCTTCCTCCGGTCGGGGCTCTCCCCAACGCTTATTTTGGACAAAAACCATCCATATTGATACCCATCCTCCCGAATTTGTGATACCATGGAGGTTCGCCTCCGGGTGAATTCCGGCTTTCCCGGTCGAATTTGTGGTATCGTGGATGGGCGGGGTCCCGATGGGATCCGCAGGGGGAGATCACCATGCGTCTCTGGTGGCTGCTGGCCTTGATCGCCGGCCTGGGCGGATGCGCCCCGGGTTATTTCGGTCAGGGAATGAAGATGAGCCGGGACGGCCACCACCAGGAGGCCGTGGACCTCTTCTATCAGGAGATCCGGGAGCGCCCCGACAGCGCCTCGGCCTGGCGCGAGCTGGGGATCGCCTTCTACAACCTGCAGGAATACGGCAAGGCGCAGGAGGCCCTCAACCAGGCCATCCGCATCGAGCCCGATCCCCGGGCCCACCTGTATCTGGGCCTGCTCTTCGAGGAGCAGCAGGATTACGATCAGGCCCTCGAAGCCTACCGCAACGCCGTCAAGCTGCGGCCCGACGGCCGCACCGAGAAGCTGCTGCGCGCCCACATCCGCGACCTGGTCCAGAAGCGGATCAAGGAAGACATCGACCAGGCCCTGGCCGATGAGGCGAACCTGGAGGCCCGGACCGTTCCGGCCAACACGATCGCGGTCGTGGACTTCGACGCTTCGGGCCTGCCGCCCGACCTGGCCCCGCTGGGCCGGGGGCTGGTGGAGTTCACCAGCCTGGATCTGGCCAAGGTCCGCGCCCTGACCGTGGTCGAGCGCGCCCGCCTGGCCACCCTGCTCGCCGAACTGGAGCTCAGCCGGGAGGGGCTGACCGACCCGGGTTCCCGCCTGCGGGTGGGACGGCTGCTCGGCGCCCGCAACCTGGTCACCGGCACCCTGGCACTGGGCGGGCAGGACGAGTTGGAGATCTACGGCGCGGTGGGCAGCACCCTGGACGCCGCCGTGCTCGAGGCTCCGGTGGCCCGTGGCGACCTGGATTCCTTCTTCGCCCTGCAGAAGGACCTGGTCTTCGGGATCATCGGTTCCCTGGGCATCGAGCTGAGCCTGGCCGAACGCGATTCCATCGAGGCCGTTCCCACCGAATCGGTGCTGGCCTTCCTCGCCTATTGCCGGGGGCTCGAGGCGGAGGTGAACGGCGACCTGGATCAGGCCGTCCGCCATTACCGGCAGGCCGCCGAGCAGGATCCGGGTTTCGGGGAGGCCAAGGCTCGCGGGCAGGACGCCTCCGACGCCCTCGAAGCCGCGGCCCTGGGGATGACCGGCGGCGCCGAGGCCTTCGAAACGGCCGTGGTCTCGACGCTGGTGGACGCCTACCAGCAGCAGCTCTATCTGATCATGCTGGCCGAGAACACCCCCTTCATCCCCACCGACGTCCCCGAGGTCGGCCTGTCGAACGAGAACCCCCTGCAGCCCAATCCCGGCCCCGCGAACGGCGTGGCGGTCACCATCCGGGGGCGTTTCGATGGGTCCCGGTAGGTTCATCGTGGGGGCGGCCCTGGCCACCGCCCTGACCGGGGGAACGCCCGGGCGCTGTCCCGCGCAGATCGTCTACGGGGACGACCCATCGGCCAAGATGCGCCTGGTCGTCACCACCTGGAAGACCGAAGGCGAACGGGACGAGACCCTGACCCAGACCCTGGTCCCGGTGTTCGGCTACCTGCCCCTGGGGAACGACGCCGAGGGCCGGATCTACCTGGCCCACGTCGCCAATTCCCTGGACTCGGCGGGAGGGACCGATCGCCTCGGCGGGTTCACCGACGCCCGCTTCCAGGTCAACAAGTCCTTCCACGAGGATCGGCTCCTGCTCAGCGCCGGGGCTTCCCTGCCCACCGGCAAGACGGAACTCGACCTGGACGGGGACCTGCGCGTGACGACGGCCCTTTCCCGCGACTTCCTGAGCTATCCGAACCGCAGGCTGGGGGAGGGACTGGGGCTGAACCTGCTGGTCGGCGGGGCTGCGGTCCTGGGAACCACCCGATTGGGGACCTCCCTGTCCTACCACTGGAACGGCAGCTACACCGCCTTCGCGGACCAGGGGGATTACCGGCCGGGCTCCTATCTGAGGCTCTACGGGGGCGCGCGGCGGCAGACCGGCCCGGTGGAGATCTCCGGCGGCGCCGCCTTGATCGCCTACGGGGACGACACCCTCGACGGGCGCAGCGCCTACAACCGGGGGACCCAGGGGGAACTCCAGCTGGGCGCCGGGTACACCCGGCCCGACTTCCAGGCCTCGCTGCAGAGCCAGGTCTTCCTGCGGGGCGGCAACGAGATCTTCGACCTGACGGGCTCCCAGCCCAGCCAGGTCGACCTGTACGGGGACGAGTTCGCCCTGACCGCCTCCTGCAGCTGGTTCCTGCGCGGCCGCACCCTCGAGATCGGGCCCCTGGTCGATCTGCGCACCATCGGCGCCAACGGCCTGGGCCTGGGTTCGTCCCATACCCTGGGTCTCGGGGTGCAGGGCTACTACCGCCTGACTCCGGCCCTCCGCTGCGGGCTCGGTCTGCGCGGGTACACCGGGCAAGCCGACGGGGGCGCCCTCGACCTCAGCGGCTCCCAGATCGCCGCCTCGATCGGGGGTGTCCTGTGACGAGGAAGGGGACCATGGACCGCGCGCGCCTCCTGACCATCCGCGGTGGATGCGTGCTGAGCGTCCTCCTGCTGCTGGCGTTGGCCGGTTGCACGGACCAGATCGTCACTCCCGAGCGGTCCGGAGGGCTGAAGGTCGCGCTGTCCGACCAGGCCGAGGCCGTCGATCACGGCTGGCTCGTCCTGGACGGGAACCACGACGGCCGGGAGTTCATGACCCGGGTGGGAACGTACCTCGAATCCGAGCCGATCTTCGTGGAACCCGGGGTCCACCTCTTCGAGATCACGGCGGTGGCCGAGGACGAGACGCCCCTGTTCTACGGCGCGGCGACCGACACCATCGCCCCGGGCGCCGGGAGCGTGGACGTGGACATCGTCCTGCGGGTCATCGGCCCGAGCTGCGCGATCGAACCGGATCTCCTGGACTTCGGCACGGTTCCGGTTGGAACCGCGGTCCGGGACACCTTGACGGTGACCAACCAGGCGGGCGCCCTCGGGAGCCTGCCGCTGGACGTCCAGACGTCCTGCCCGGGCTTCGCCATCGTCCAGGGCGGGGGCGCCGCCGATCTCGATCCGGGCGCATCCCTCCTGGTCATCGTCGAGTTCCGCCCTCTTGCCGGCGGCCCCTTCGCCTGCAGCCTGGATTTGGGGACCGACTGCCCGCCCATCCCGCTCACGGGAACGGGCGAGAACCTGCCGGAATGTCTCCTCGATCCGGTCGCGGCCGTGGTGGATTTCGGTCAGCTGGAGACCGGGGAAACCCTGCGGTCCGGGTTCACCATCACCAACGGAGGAGGAGGCCTCCTGACCGGGGAAGTTTCCCTGCCGGGGGGATGCGAGGCCTTCAGCCTGGTCTCAGGGGCGGGACCGTTCCAGCTCGCTGCAGGAAGCAGCCTCGCGGTCGTCATCGATTTCTATCCGGGAGCGCCGGGGACCTTCTCCTGCGAAGTCGCTACCGGATCCGGCTGCGGGCCGGTCACCCTGACCGGGACGGCCTCCCCGCCGCCTGCCTGCAGCCTGACCCCTGCCTCGGGCCTCCTGGATTTCGGGACCGTTCTCATCGGCAGTTCCGCCGAACTCGCCTTCACCATCGCCAACGCGGGGGGCGGGCTGCTGACCGGTACGGTGCCCGACCCCGAATGCATGGATTTCGTCCTTGCTGCCGGCGGTGGCTCCTACTCCCTGGGCGCCGGGGAATCACGGACCGTCACGGTGGTATTCCAGCCGGAGATCCCGGGACCCTACGAATGCAGCCTCGACCTGGGAACGGCGTGCGGACCCTTCGTCCTGACCGGGACGGCCCAGGATCTGCCGCCTCTCTGCGCGGTGGATATCCCCGGTGCGGCCCTCGATTTCGGGATCGTGGAGCCGGGACAGTCGGCTTCGCTTTCCTTCCTTTTGAGCAATGCGGGCGGCAGCGTCCTCGAGGGGGTTGTTTCCCTGCCCGACTGTCCGGAGTTCTCCGTCACCTCCGGCGGCGGCGAATATGCCCTCGAGGCCGGGGAATCGGTCCTGGTGACCGTGCGTTTCGCCCCCGAGGTGGAAGGCCAGGCGGCCTGCGACCTGGCCGTGGGAGCCGCGTGCGGCACCATCGCCTTGACCGGCGAGGGTGTGGGGACGCCGGTGTGCGCCGTGGATCCCGCGGGAGGGATCCTCGACTTCGGCGAGTTGATGGTGGGCGAGACCGCAGACCTCTCCTTCAGCCTCGCCAACGTCGGGGGCGGTCTGCTCGAGGGGGCGATCATTCCGGCCGACTGCGCGGGTTTCTCCGTCCAGTCCGGGGCCGGCGCCTTCCAGCTGGCGGCCGCCGAGAGCCGGACGGTGACGGTGCGGTTCGCTCCCCAGGAATCCGGCACCTATAACTGCGTGGTCGAGACGGGGACGGCGTGCGGCGGGATCACCCTGGCCGGGACGGCGGAGGATCCGCCGGCCTGTGCGGTCGACCCGGCGGCCGGGGACCTGGATTTCGGGGTCGTGACGGTGGGATCCTCGGCCCAGGCGACCGTGACCATCACCAACGCGGGCGGGGGCCTGCTCGAGGGCTCGGTCCCGGCCCTGGACTGCCCCGGATTCTCTCTCGTCTCGGGGACGGGGGATTACAGCCTGGGAGCGGACGAGTCCCTGGAGGTGACGGTCCGCTTCGCGCCCACGGCCGCCGGCGAGTATTCCTGCGCACTGGATCCGGGCGCAGGCTGCGGTCCGGTCCCCCTGACGGGTACGGGGGAGCGGGCCCCGATCTGTTCCATCAACCTCCAGGGCGACATCCTGGACTTCGGAGCCGTCCTGGTCGGCGAGACCGGGACGGAAAGCTTGATCATCACCAACCTGGGCGGCGGCGTGCTCGAGGGCAGCGTACCGGTGCCGGCCTGCCCGGACTTCACCGTCACCTCCGGTGGTGGCGCGTTCGCCCTGGCCGGAGGGCAATCCCGGACCGTGGTCCTGGCCTTCAGCCCCTCGAGCGAGGGCGACCGGATCTGTGGCCTGTCCCTCGGCACGCCCTGCGGGGGCATCCAGCTCATCGGCGCGGGATACACCGAACCGGTATGCGCCATCGAGCCGGAGACCCTGCGCCTGCAGTTCGGCTCGGTGCCGGTGGGAGAGACCACCGACATGGACTTCACCATCACCAATGTCGGTACGGGCGTTCTTTCCGGGACGGTGTCTCAACCGGAATGCCAGGGGTTCGGCATCCAGGCCGGCGGCGGCGCCTACGCCCTGGCCGCCGGGCAGTCGCGTACGGTGACCGTCCGCTTCGCCCCCGAGGAAGCCGGGTCCTTTTCCTGCCAGCTGGACACGGGGTCGGGGTGCCAACCGGTGGTCCTTGCAGGCTCGGGTCTGGGCGTACCCCTGTGCTCGGTTTCCCCGACCAGCCTGGACTTCGGTGTGGTGGGCAGCGGGCAGTACGCCCAGCGGACCGTCACCATTTCCAACCTCGGGACCGGGGCCCTGACCGGCAACGTCACCCTGAACGATTCCCTCGATTGCAGCGTGATCGTTTCCGGCGGGGGGCCTCTGCTCCTGCAACCGGGCCAGAGCCGGGTGGTGACCATAGGATTCCAGGCCACCGAAGCGCGTACCTACGCCTTCTCTCTCGCCACCGGCACCCCGTGCGGGGACGTGCCCTGCACGGCCGTGATCGAAAACGAGGGGATCTGCAGGATCATTCCCACTTCGGGTTCACTCGACTTCGGTCTCGTCGCGGTGGGGCAGACGGCCCGGCGTGCGATGTGCGTCACCAACGTCGGAACCGCGGACCTGGCGGGATCCATCAGCCTCGATCAGGGGGCTTTCTATCTCGTGCAGGGGGGCGGGCCGTTCAATCTCGCCCCGGGGGATACGGTGTTCGCGGTGGTGGAGTTCTACCCCTACACCTCCGGCGAATTCACGGCCACGCTCACCACCGGGACCGATTGCGGCGACGTCGACTGCCGCGGCACCGCGGTCCTGGGCGGCAAGCCGGCGCCCCTGGAGCCCCCGGAGATCGACTTCGGGAAGGTGGAGGTCGGGCAGGCCGTGGAACTCCCGTTCACCATCACCAACGCGGAGAACCGCCGCATCTCCGGGGTCGTCGTCTCGCCCTGCGCAGGCTTCAGGGTCGCGGCCGGCGGAGGCCGGTTCGTCCTGGATCCGGGCGAAACCCACGAGGTGACCGTGGAATTCGCTCCCCCGGGAACGGGCCTCTTCACCTGCAAGATCTACGTCGGACCAGAAAAGGCAGGCGGGTTCGCCACCTTCCTGCCCGTCTACGGGGAAGGGTACCGGTAGGGTCGCAGGCCCGGCCCGCCGGGCGGCGGACCGGGCCTCGGCGGTCCGGACTAGCCGGCCAGGGCCAGCGGCCGGTAGACGTCCATCTTCCGTTTCGCCTCCACGAAGGATGCGTCGCGGTCGTAAGCCTGCTTGAAGTAGTCGTAGGCCCTGGCGTACTGGTAGCTGTCCATGTAGTAGAGGCCCTGGGAATAGAGGGCGGCCGCTTCCTCGTCCTCGGTGCCGTTGGCCTTCAGGGCCTTCAGTTGCTCCTCCTCGAGGAGGGGCTCCAGCTTCTCGGCCATCTCGATGACCATGTCCTCCTGCATCCGGAAGAAGTCCGGCTTGCCGTCCCGCTCGGCGAAGGCAAGGATCCGCGAGGTCTCGACGTCCACCGCCTTGACGATCATCTTGGCCTGCTTGTCGTCCATCTGGACCACCGATCCGAAGATCATCACCTGGGCGCCGAGCAGCTTGCCGATCTTGACGGCGGCGGCCTGGTCGACCAGGCCGTCCTTGTTGAGCATGAGCTCGTCCCTGATGAAGGCGATCTTGTCGCGCTCGACCACCCTCAGGGTGCTGACCTGGGCGAAGTCGGCCTCGAAGAAGTCGGCCAGCCCCTTGGTCAGGAAGCCCAGCTTCTCCTGGTACTTGCCCACGGAGAAGTTGTCGAATTCCATGACGGCGACGGTCCGGGGGCGGCCGGCCGGGGCGTCGCCGGCGCCGGCGAAGGAAGGCTCCGGGCAGACCAGGGCGCCGGCGTCCCTGGCGATCCGGTACCAGCGGTCCCTCAGGTTCTGGGGCCAGTAGTCCGACGGCAGGGGGATCACGCAGGGGCCGATCTCGGCGATCTTCTCCAGGTAGGAGTAGGAACGCCCCATGTACTGTTCCCCCTTGGCGAAGGTGAGCATGCTCAGCAGGGAGTAGATGGCGATGCGGTCCTGGCTCGTGAGCCCGGGGTCGTCGAGATAGCCCGAAGCGAGTTCGATACCCTTGTCGAATTCGAGCTCGGCGTAGTACCCGAGCACGGGTTCGAGTTTCTCGGGCATGGACCCCTGGGCCCGGACGACCGCCGGACCGGCGGCGAGGATCAGGACCGCGGCGGCCAGGGCTGCGCGCTGGATCCGGTCGGACGTTCTGAGTCTGGTCTTCATGGTCCCTCCTGGGGCTCGCCGGGGTCCGGCGGACCGGTATTCCGCCCCGATCATGGGAAGCGGAAGATCTTCTTCTGGCTCTGGTCGGCGACGACCGT
This sequence comes from bacterium, assembly GCA_018829565.1. Classification (GTDB taxonomy): domain Bacteria; phylum Krumholzibacteriota; class Krumholzibacteriia; order LZORAL124-64-63; family LZORAL124-64-63; genus JAHJTW01. Next base: position 8,954 of record JAHJTW010000255.1, read on the forward strand.
GACGGTCTCCTGCAACTCGCTGGTGGTTCCCCCGCTGCTCATGACCACCTTGATCACGTGGTCGCCCTCGGGGAGGCTGAGGGTGTATGGGGTTTCCCGTTTCGTGTCCACGCCGTCCACCCAGATCCTGGCGCCGAAGGCGGGAAGGGATCCGATCACCAGCTCCCCGCGGGCCGGGACCGGAGCAGGGGGGTCGTCCCGAACCGGATCCTGTTCCGGGGGTGATTCCTTGTCGGCGGCCGGCTGGAATTCGACATTCCCGGTGGTCCCGGCCTGCAACGGGGCGTCTTCCCGGGCCGCGATGACCCCGGGACCGGTCTCCGTCAGGGCGGAGGCCTGGTCCTGCCCGACGGCATCCGCCTGCTGCATGACCGTGGGCTCGTCGGCCGTCCCGCCGGGGCCGAACAGGAGGGGCTTCAGTCCGAACGCCAGCGCCAGCACGGCGACCAGGGCCACGGGCGCGATCCAGCGCGGCAGGCCCTTGCGGCCGGGTGACGATCCGGCCGGGCGGGCTTCGCCGCCGCCGGCCACCTCGTGGAGATCCAGGGCGACGGTCGCCGTTCCTGGAGCGGCTGCAGTGGCCGCGCGGTCACCCAGCCAGGTCTCCATGCCTTCGGGCCCCGAGACCAGGGCCATCTTCATGGCCGCGGCCGAGGGGAAACGCCGGCGCGGGTCCACCGCCAGGCACTTCATGATGGTGGCCTCGACGGCGGGGGGGATGTCGGAGTTGTAGGTCCCCGGGCGCCGGATCGGCAGCTTGGTCTTCGAATCGAGGATCTGCAGGATGTTCTCGCCGCCGAACGGCAGCATCCCCGTGAGCATGAAGTAGAGGGTGATGCCCACGGCGTAGATGTCGCAGGGGATGAAGTCCTGGTCCGGGCTGGGATTGAACTGCTCGGGGGCCATGAACAGGGGCGAACCCAGCGAGGTGCCCACGCTGGTCAGCCTGGGATCGGATTCGGCCTTGGCCAGCCCGAAATCGATGATCTTCAGGTGGTCGTTCCGGTCGATCATGATGTTGGTGGGCTTGATGTCCCGGTGGCAGATGCCCCGGGCGTGGGCGGCCTCGAGGATGTCCAGGATGGTGCGGGTCAGGTAGAGGGCCCGCCCGAGATCCAGCGGCCCTTCGTCGTCGATCAGCTCCTGGATGGTCCGGCCGTCGATGTATTCCATCGCGATGTAGAACACGCCCTCGTGATCGAAGAAGTTCTTGATCTGGCAGATGCCGGGGTGGCCGTCGAGGCAGGCGAGCTTGTCGGCCTCGCGCTTGAAGCGTTCGACCAGCTTGGGGTCGCCGAGCATCTTCAGCACGACGTGGAGACTCGGGATGTCCCTGTGGACGGCCAGGTAGACGTTGGCCATCCCTCCCGAGCCGATCTTGTCGAGGACGCGGTAGTTGCCGATGATCCTGTTTTCCATGCGACCACTATACCCGAAGGACCGGTTACCGGCAAGCAAACTGGAGACCCGGAGTCCGTTATCGGCTTGGCGGACCGCGGATTTCCGTTATCATGGCCGAAACGGTCCAGCCATCCGGTCCGACCCCGTCGAAAGGCGTCTTCCCATGACCCGGAGCGACCACGCCGCCCCGAGCCAGGGGCTCCTGTCCCGTTTCCTCAACGGCATCGAGAGGATCGGCAACGCCCTGCCGCATCCGGCCACCCTGTTCGCCCTCATGGCGGTGGGGATCCTGCTGCTGTCCTGGCTGCTGTCCGCGCTGAAGCTGTCCGCCTTGCACCCCAAGGACGGGACGGTGATCCTGCCGTTCAACCTGGTCAGCCGGGAGGGGCTGCACTGGATCCTGGAAAACGCCATCGAGAACTACACCGGTTTCGCCCCCCTGGGGGTGGTCCTGGTGGCCATGCTGGGCATCGGGGTCGCCGAGAAGAGCGGCCTGATCGGGACGGCCCTGCGGTTGCTGGTCAAGTCGGCGCCCAGGCACCTGTTGACCTTCGTCGTCGTCCTGGCCGGGGTCCTGAGCAACATGGCCAGCGACGTGGGTTACGTGCTGCTCGTCCCCATGGGCGCGGTCATCTTCATGTCGGTGGGCCGTCATCCGGTGGCCGGTCTGGCGGCCGCCTTCGCGGGGGTCTCGGGCGGATTCAGCGCCAACCTGTTGCTGGGGACCATCGATCCCCTGCTGGCGGGCATCAGCCAGGAGGCCGCCCGCATCATCGATCCCGGGTACCTGGTCTCCCCGGCCTGCAACTACTACTTCATGGTCGTTTCGACCTTCGTCATCGCCCTGACGGGGACCTTCATCACCGAGCGGATCGTCGAACCGAGGCTGGGCGTGTACGGGGGCGAAACGGCCGGCGCCGACGAGCACCTCGACCCCCTGACCGCCGCCGAGAAACGGGGCCTCTTCTGGGCCCTGGCCGTGAACCTGGTCCTGGTGACCCTGGTCCTGGGGGGACTGGTTCCCGCCAACGGGTTGCTGCGCGATCCGGCGAGCGGGGACATTCTCCATTCGCCCTTCATGCACGGCATCGTGGCCTTCATCTTCCTGGGGGGACTGCTGGCCGGCCTGGCCTACGGGCTGGGAGCCGGTGTCTTCCGCAGCGACGGCGACGTGATCCGGGCCATGGAGGACGCGATGAAGACCCTGGCCCTCTACCTGGTGCTGGTGTTCTTCGCGGCCCAGTTCGTGGCCTTCTTCAAGCAGTCCAACCTTGGCCTGATCCTGGCCATCAAGGGCGCGGACGGGCTGCGCGCTTCCGGACTCGGTCCCATCCCGTTGATGATCGGCTTCCTGGTCATGTCCAGCCTGCTGAACCTGCTGATGGGCAGCGCATCGGCCAAGTGGGCCTTCATGGCCCCGGTCTTCATTCCCATGTTCATGCTGCTGGGATACACTCCCGAACTCGTGCAGGGGGTCTACCGCATCGGGGACAGCACCACCAACATCATCTCGCCCATGATGTCCTTCTTCGCGCTCATCGTGGCCTTCCTGCAGAGGTACGTCCCGCATGCGGGCATCGGCACTGTGATCGCCACCATGCTCCCGTATTCCGTGGCTTTCCTGGTGGCCTGGGCCCTGCTGCTGGTGATCTGGTTGATCACGGGCCTGCCCCTGGGTCCGGGGGCGGGGCTCTTCCTGGAGGTCCCCGCGGCTCCCGCTTCCTGAGCCCCGTGGATCTTGGAGGGGAACTAGAAGACCATCCCCAGCAGGACCTGGACCGAGGACGGTCCGCGGTCCTGCTGTCCGGACCGGTCGAAGAGCCATCC
>JAHJTW010000256.1 GCA_018829565.1 bacterium
AAATCGACGCAGCCTCCGGTCCTGGATCTGGGTCCGGCGGCCGCCCTGGCGACCCTGACCGCCATCCGCCCGCACCCCCACCTGGGGTTCTGGGGCGCGGTGGCCGATCTTGGCCTGGGCACGGCGTCCCGGGAGGCCAAGCTGGACCTGCACCGGGACATCCGGCCCCGGGTCGACACTCCGCTGTGCGCCGGCTGCGGGGCATGCCTGAACGTCTGCCTTTTCGACGCCATCGTCATCAAGGCCGGCCGGGCCGTCATCGACCACGTCCGGTGCACCGGGTGCGGGGAGTGCATGAGCGTCTGCTTCATGGCCGGGATCGCCCCCGAAGCGGCCGCCGGCATCGGCCGGTTCCAGGCCGGGGTGGCTGGGGCCGCCGCCGCGGTCGCCGGTTCCTTTGCCGGCCGGACGTTCCACTCCGCCTTCCTGGTGGACATGGACCGCCACACCTCCGGCGCCGGGAAACGCACCCGTCCCCTCCTGGGGGATCTGGGGATCCTGGCTTCCCGGGATCCGGTGGCCCTCGACCAGGCGGTCTGGGACGAGATCACCGGGGCCTGCGGGGGCTCGCTGAAGACCTGGAGCGGTTACGCCCAGGACCCCGGCGCCCTCCTGGACGAGGCCGCGGCGGCGGGTCTGGGCACCCGGGACTACCGGCTGGTCTCGGTTTCCTGATTTCGCCGGGTTTTCGCCGGCTTGAAATAACCCGGCAGGATCCGGCGAAATCCTGGTAAATGATCCGCCTGCGTATTATAATGTTAGCCGCAAAAATACGGGGGATCTGGATATGCCCACGGCGCCTTGATTTCGAGCTGTGTCCCCCGCCAAACGATCAAGGCGTGTTTTTTTTTGACCCTCGTTCGGATGAATCCGGGGAGTTGAACCATGAACCGATCCCTGCAGATCAGGGCCGGGTTGACCGTCGTCATCCTGCTGCTGTCCATCTACGGCCTGCTGCCCACCTTCAAGGCCCTGTCCATTTCCCCAGCCGAGCGGGAGGCCGCCAAGGCCGATCCCGTGCGCCTCGCCGAGATCCAGAAGATCGACGCCCAGGCCATCCGGCGCGGGCTCGACCTGAAGGGCGGCATGTACCTCGTCCTGGAAGTGGACCAGACCGGCATGAACGCCGGCGAGGCCCAGGACGCCCTGATGCGGGTGAAGGAGATCCTCTACAACCGCATCGACAAGTTCGGCGTCTCCGAGCCGGAGATCACGACCTTCGGCAGCAGCCGGATCGTGGTCAAGCTGCCCGGCCTGCAGGATCCGGAGCGCGCCAAGAACCTGCTGGGAACCACCGCCCAGCTGGAGTTCCGCATGGTGCGCCCCTCCGACGACATCCAGGACGCTCTCGAGCGCATGGACCAGCTCTTCATGGGTGAGGTCGTGGGCGCCGCCGTGGCCGAAGGCGAGGACGTCGTCGCCGAAGCCCCCGCCGAGACTCCCGCCGACGATGCCGCCGACGAGGCCGCCGCCGACGAGGTCGCCGCCGACGAGACGGCGACCGCCGAGGAGGACTCCGCCGCCGACCCCTTCGCCGAACTGGACGATCTGCTGGCCGACGCCGGCGATGCGGACGCCCTGGATTCCGAGTTCCTCAAGGAACACCCCTTCAGCGGCCTGCTGGTGATGGCCCCGGGGACCTATGCCAGCACGCCCCTGTTCGTCTCCGAGGAGAACGTGGACCGGGTGCAGGCCATGCTGGACGACGAGCGCGTCCCGGCCCGCCTGCGCGGCGTCGAATTCCAGCTGGACATGGATCCGGTGAACATGGGCCAGGGACAGATGCTGCGCCCGCTCTACCTGGTCGACGCCGAGCCCACCCTGACCGGCGACCAGCTCACCGACGCGGTGTCCATGGCGGACACCGAACGGCCCGGCTCCTGGATGGTCAACTTCACCCTGAACAGCCGCGGCGCCCGCACCTTCGCCAAGGTCACCGGCGAGAACGTGGGCCGTTTCCTGGCGATCAGCCTGGACGGCCGCATCTCCTCCGCCCCGGTGATCGAGGGCCGCATTCCCAGCGGTTCGGGCACCATCAGCGGCAGCTTCACCAACTCGGAGGCCAGCGACCTGGCCCTGCTGCTGCGCGCCGGCGCCCTGCCCGCGGACGTCTACATCGCCGAGGAACGCACGGTCGGCCCCAGCCTGGGATCGGACTCCATCCGGATGGGCGTCAACGCTGCCCTGTACGGATCGCTGATCGTGATCGTCTTCATCCTGCTCTACTACCGCATGAGCGGTCTCATCACCGTGTTCGCCCTGATCAGCAACATCCTGATCCTGATGGCTGTGCTGGCCCAGTTCGACCTGGTCCTCACCCTGCCGGGCATCGCGGGCATCATCCTGACGGTCGGCATGGCCGTCGACGCCAACGTGCTGATCAACGAGCGCATCCGCGAGGAGTTGCGGAAGGCCAAGACCATCCGGGCCTCGGTCCAGTCCGGCTACGCCAACGCGACCCGGACCATCATCGACGCCAACGTGACCACCCTGATCGCCGGCGGAATCCTCCTGTGGTTCGGCACCGGTCCCATCAAGGGGTTCGCCGTGACCCTCAGCATCGGCATCCTCACCAGCGTGTTCACCGCGCTGGTCATGACCCGGGTGCTGATGGAGTGGTACACCAAGGGCAAGGGCAAGCAGAAGATGAGCATCTGACCCCCCGGCGGGCGGTCGCGATCTTGACGGACGTGCAAGCACCCTCATGGGTTTTGAACCGGGACGGCAGAGCCCGGGAAAGGTAAGACGGTCATGGAGTTCTTCAGGAATCCCAGCATCAACTTCGTCGGCGCCATGAAGGCGGCCTTCACCGTTTCGGCGATCCTGGTCGTGGTCAGCGCGGTGTTGATGCTCATCCACGGCGGGCCCCGCCTGAGCATCGACTTCACCGGCGGATCGGTCCTGCAGGTGAGGATCTCGCCCCAGCCGGGGGTCGGGGACATCCGTTCGGCCCTGGAGCAGAAAGGCTACAGCGGCGTTCAGGTCACCGAGTTCGGCTCGGAAAACGAGTTCCTCATCACTTTCCCCAACGCTTCCGAGACCGAGACCAGCCTCGATGCGGCCCAGGCTCTGCTGACCGACCTTCGGGCCGGCCTGGAGGGCCGGGACATCGAGCTGCGCCGGGAAGAGAGCGTCGGCCCCAAGATCGGCGGCGAGTTGCGCACCGCGGCCGTCAACTCGGTGGTGGCGGCGCTGGCCCTCATCGTGCTCTACATCACCGTCCGTTTCGTCTTCCGGTACGGAATCGCGGCGATCATCGCCCTGATCCACGACGTGACCCTGACCCTCGGGGTGTTCAGCCTGATGAACTTCGAGGTCAGCCTGCAGATCATCGCCGCCTTCCTCACGATCATCGGCTACTCGCTGAACGACACCATCGTGGTGTTCGACCGCATCCGGGAGAACATGAAGCTGCGCCGCAAGGAGAGCTACCGCGACGTCATCAACCGGTCCATCAACGAGTGCCTCAGCCGCACGGTGCTGACCTCCTTGACCACCCTCTTCGTGGCGGCGACCCTTTACGTCATGGGCGGCCCCGTGATCCACGACTTCGCCTTCGCCCTGGTGTTCGGCGTGGTGGTGGGGACCTACAGCTCGATGTTCATCGCCAGCCCCGTGCTGGTGTGGTGGTACGAGCACCGTATCTCCGACAAGAAGCGCACGGCTTCCGACATGTGATCCTTGCCGATTTCCGCGATGGGAAGACGAAAGAGCCCCGCCTCAGGCGGGGCTCTTTCGCTGGGGTCCGGGATTTCGTACCCGAATCAATTGGCATGGCAGGCGACGCAGGCCTGGCCCCGGCCATGGTTCTGGTTGTGGCACTTCCGGCACAGCTGGCTCTGGTTCCCGCCGGAATAGGGGCTCGGCAGGGGGTAGGATCCCGAAACCAGGCCGTCCTGGGAGATGTCGTTCACGTAGAAGTCCCAGCGGCCGCCCTCACGGGCCGAGGAGCCGTGCGCCCGGTGGCAGGTCAGGCACATGATCCGGCTGGTGGACAGGGGGCCGGCGGTGCTGCCGACGGTCATGGCCGGGTCCTCGAAAGCCACCTGGGGGATGTAGGCGGACGCCGCCGTGCCCCCGCCGGGGCTGGAGGCGCCGGCGTACCGGTTGTACTGGTTGATCTCCCCGCTTTCCAGGAAACCGTCCGTCGGATGCTGGAAGTCGACGTGGCCGTTCTCGTCCAGGTAGTTGCCGTGGCAGTTGGCGCACCACTGGGACATCCCGCTGCGGTAGGCCGTGTGGTTGTCCACGGCTTCCCGGGAGGACGGCGAGCAGCAATCGATGCCCACGGCCTCGGGTGCGGGGTAGAAGAAGGTGAACTGGCCGCCCTGGATGGGGCCGGCGCCGTGGAGCATCCGGAAGTTCCGGTTGCCGTGGGGATCGTGGCAGCTGGTGCACTCCAGGCGGTCGGAAGGGAAGTTGCCGCCCGGGGAGTAGAGCCGGTCGGGATCCCGGCCCAGCCCGAAGGTGGGGGCGATGACGCTGTGGCCAGACGCGTGTCCGCCGACGGGATTCGTCAAACCGTCGGGGGCGTCGTTGACGTTGTCCTCGAGCTGGAAGGTGAAGTTGCCGGCGCCGCGTTCGGGCGGGGGACCGAGGGGATTGGGACCCATGACCCCGTCGGCCCCGCCGTGGCAGATCAGGCAGACATCCGAGGCTGTGGGGGCCAGGAGCAAGGGGCCATCGGTGACCCAGATGATCTGGCCGTCCTCGCTGGCATGCATGATGTGACACCCGTTGCAGTTGCCGACTCCCTGCTGGTGGAAGGCCCGGGTCGGGGTGCCGGCGGCGAAGCCGGCAAGAACGATCAGCAAGACGGTGAGGATTCGTACCTGGAATTGAAGTCTGGATGGCATTCGGTCTGGACCCTCTTTCCCCCCGGGGGCGACCAGCGATCGGCCGGCGCTCCCTGATGAACCCTGGTTCCGGCCTCCGCGGAAGAATGAGCCCGCGACTCTCCCTCCTGGCCTCCATGCTGATGTTCTTCCCAAGGAAGATTCCACGACAATCATATCAAATACCTGATGTGAATCACAGGATGATCCGTCGCGAACCATCGATCGGGCTGCGACAAACCAGCCCGAGCGGTGTCGCCGTACTTGTGATTCGGCTCTTCAGCTTCGCACCTGAGGGCCTTCGCATTCCATCCCGCTTCGTTCACGCTTGCAGCGCGGTCCCCGAGGGGAAGGCGATTCCTGGGGTCTCGCCCCCGGCGCCGGCATTCCCTGCGATCCCTGCGCCTGCATTCCCTGCGCCTTCTCGTGGATGTGCCGGTGGCAAGCGCTGCACAGGGTGATCAGGTTGTCGGGCCTGTTCGTGCCGCCCCGCGCCCGCGGCAGGACGTGATGCACCTCGAGAAACCGTGTATTGGTGCAACCCGGCCCCTGGCAGCGGTGCCCATCTCGGGCCAGGACCCGCCGCCGCACCCGGGGTGGGATGGTCGCAGAATTGCGCCCGGTCCGGGGATCCTCGCTGCGGGAATCGCAGGTCAAACGACCGGCGTCCCCGGGGCCGAAGGTCAGGTCCCCCCGGCTGGTCGAAGCCGAAAAACAGCCGCAATCAGGGCATTGGCGCACGTGAACCTGGAAAGAGGTCCCCCGGGGGGCCCCCCGCGGGGCCGGCATGGAGGCGTCTGCGGAGGCCCCGGCCTTGGTGTTGACCTGCCCCCCGCCCAGTGCGTCCTCCAGCAACGAATCCAGCCCGGCGAGGATCCGCTCGATGCGGTCCCCGCCGACTCCCGACTTGACCAGCCTCTCCTGAAGGGCCTCGAACCGGGCGAACTGCTCGGGGGTCATCTCCAGGGACACCTTGACGGGGACCGCCGCGGCCAGCCGCCGTTCGGCCGGGGCCACCGGGATCAGCTCACCCTGGCCGGGCGATGTCCTCAGGTCGGTGGCCTGGGCCCGGACCCTGGCGACGTCCTCCACCAGCCGGTCCCTCGGGGTCGTGCACGCCACCTCCACCCACGCCTTCTCGGTGGCGGGGGTGGCGACCTTGATGATCTCGCGGGCCTTGGTGTAGCCGATCTTCCCGTTTTCCAGGGATTTTTTGACCTCCGGCAGGTCGTCCAGCTTCCGGGCCATGCGGACGAAATCCCCGGTCCTGGTCCGGGAAAAGCCCAGCTCCTGCTTGGCGTAGATCTGGATGGAGGCGAATCCGAGGTCCCGGTAGAGGCCGCGGGCCATGATGTCGGCGAACCAGAGGACGGCGCAGTGGCGGGCCTGGTCCATGATCCGGACGGCCTGCTTGAGGGAGGCGTGGGCGGAGGCGGCAGTCTGGCCGGGCTGGAAGACGGGAAGGGCGGTGGTGGCAGGCATACTTCTCCTCCTGGGAATCCGGGAGGAGTGGACTTGAGAAGATTATAGCGAAAAAAAGGCGAAAATGCAAGGGGGAATTGGAAATTTTCCGGGGAATGCCGCAGAAATTCGAGATTCCCCGGAAATTCTCGCCAGACCAGCCCATGCTTACGGCTGGGCCGCAACCCCACACCCCCCAACCCACATCTGTCACTGCTGTCCAAAACCTGAAACTCCAAAGACATCTGCTCCCAGGGTGGCCCATCGGGCGGGGTCTGGAACGGGTCGTTCACCCATTCCCACAAAACCCGGTAGCGAACGTGCGCTCGGAACCCTGAAACGGAGTGCCTCGATCATGTGATCGTCTTCAACCAGGATCACCTGCGCCGCAGCCTGAAATCCTACCTGGAATACCACCCCGGCTCGTGGACCCACCTGGGCCTGGACAAGGATACCCCAATGGAAGACCGATGGTCGGCGGACTGCACAGCCGGTCCTCCAGGGACGCAGCCTGACGGAGAACCCCCGGCTGCCGACGCCCGGGAAGGAGGATCGGTCTACCCGGAAATTCCAAAACAGCACTGAAAACCTGGATTGAAGGCTGTTTTCGGGGATGTAGGTCCCCTGGGGGGCAATTTTGGATACCATTATCAGAAAACAGGAAGGCGACCGAGCCCAAAATGACGCCCTTTTCGGCGCAGATGGGGTTTTGACTTGGGACACCTGAATCTGAAAACCTATTTTGGTCAGGTCTGCCACATCTGACATTCCATTTATTGGCAAAGACTCAAGGTGTTCTTTCATGGTTATCTTGGGAACCCCCCCTTATTCGCAAATGCAGAGCCACCCGGAACCGTCCAAGAATGTGTCAGGGTGTCCCGCTGCTGGTGTGTCACGGGACGCTTTTGCGGGACACTTTTGGACCGTCCAAACATCAGAGATGACCCTGGGGTATTCACAACTTGTTATTTTTCAATATTTTCAATTTTTTTGGTTCTATCAGGCACCCTACTTGCTCCCTTTAGATCAGACGCCTCCCAATCCGGCCGATGAGCGAGGGGCCGGATCCCCCGCGGCGGGGCTGACAGGGCGAACGCAGCTCCGCCGCACCCCCCTCCCGGGTTGTTCTGAGGGCGAAGGAACAACCCGGGATCTTTTTGAGTACAAGCAGGGATATGATTCCTCCGGATCCCACCGTTTCCTTGCATTCCCTCTCCTGAATGACGAAGTTTTCAGCAGGAAAACCCCCGAAAAAAGGCGTTTCCACCCCAGTTTTGCGGCTTGTCGCCAGCCTGCGTTCCCCACGAACGCCGGTGCGAGGGGCCCAGGAGGAGGACGGGATGAATATCACGATCACCAGGAATCCGAACCCCGCCACGCCGCCTGCCGGCGACTACGGCTTCGGCTCCAAGTTCACCCCCCACATGTTCCTCCTCGACTGGAAGGACGGCCAGTGGCGCGATCCCAGGATCGTGCCCTACGGTCCCTTCACCCTCGATCCCGCGGCCAAGGTCCTGCACTACGGCCAGGAGATCTTCGAGGGGATGAAGGCCTACAGGAACGGCGCGGACGGGTCGGTGCACATGTTCCGGGCCGACCGGAACATCCGCCGCTTCAACATCTCCTGCGAGCGGATGTGCATGCCCCAGGTCGATCCCGACCTGTTCATGCGCGCGCTGAACATGCTCATCGACCTCGACCGGGACTGGGTGCCCGAGAGCCCCAACGCCCTGTACATCCGACCGACCATGATCTCCACCCAGGTCGGCCTGGGCGTCAAGGCCAGCACCGAGTACGTGTTCTTCATCATCATCGGCCCGGTGGGTTCGTACTTTGCTGGCGGCATCAGCCCGCTGAAGCTGAAGGTCGAGGAGAAGTACGTGCGGTCCGCCCCCGGCGGCACAGGCTACGCCAAGACCGGCGGCAACTACGCCGCGGCCCTTCTGCCCATCCAGCTGGCCCAGAAGGCCGGGTACGACAACATCATCTGGCTCGACGCCCGCGAGAAGAAGTACGTCGAGGAGATGGGGGCCATGAACATCGCCTTCGTCTACGAGGACCGGATCATCTCGGCCCCGACGGGCGACACCATCCTCGACGGGGTGACGCGCGACTCGGTCGGCATCCTGCTGAAGGACATGGGCTACAACTGGGTCGAGGAGCATCCGGCCATCGCCGAGGTCATCGCCGACGCGCACAGCGGCAAGCTCAAGGAAGTGCTGGCCTGCGGGACGGCCGCAGTGGTCACCCCGGTAGGGCTCATCCACTTCCAGGGCCAGGACCACACCATCGGCGACGGCAAGGAAGGCCCCATCACCGAGAAGCTGCGCAAGACCCTCACGGGGATCCACGCCGGCACCAGCGAGCACCATCCCGAATGGATCTTCAAGGTGCCGCAAGTGGATTGAGCTCTCCCCGACGGATGTGAGCCGAGCCCCTTCCCCGGCGGGAGGGGCTCTCTCTTTGGATAATTCATTGGAATCAAACCACCAGTCGGGAGTATAACGGACCCTTCAACCCGTTCACTGGAGGATCCCATGCCCGGTTCACGCACTTTGTTCCCGAGGGCGGGCCTGTCGGCCGTCCTGGCGGTGGCCGTCTTGATCGCGGCGGTCCTGGCCGCTGCCGCTGTCGCCGCCGAGACCTTTCCCGCCCCGCCGGCCTCCATCCCCGCCGAACGATTCGACCTGGGCGCGTATTCCGGCAAGGTGGTCCTGATGGACTTCTGGGCCTCGTGGTGCAAGCCGTGCAGGAAGTCCATGCCGTGGTTGCGCACCATGCAGGAGACCTTCGGCGGCCAGGGGCTCGTCGTGGTGGCCGTGAACCTGGACAAGGATCCCGGCAAGGCGACGGCGATGATGCAGGAACTCGGAACGGACGTGGTCATCGTGACGGATCCCGGCGGGATCCTGGCCGAGGCCTACAAGCTGGAGGCGATTCCCAGCACCTTCATCTACGACCGGCAGGGCAAGCTGGTGTCCAGCCACAAGGGATTCGATCCGGACGAAGCCGAAACCCGGGCGACCGAACTCGGAACCCTGGTGGCCGGGGAGGGGAAATGATGAAGACAGGAACGATGAGGGCGTTTCTGATCCTCTGTCTGATCCTGGTCGCCTTGGCCGGGGCCGGATGCTCCAGCCTGGGCGTCCAGCCCTGGGAGCGCGACCTGCTGTCCGCGCCCGGCATGCAGCTGCAACCGGATCCGGTGGTGACGGCCCTGGACGATCACATCTACTTCAGCAAGGAAGCCTCCACCGGCGGCCTGGGCGGGGCGGGGGGTGGCTGTGGCTGCAACTGAGCGAAAACAGCAGGTCGTGCAAAGTTCGGTGAAGGCGGCTCTGGCTTCGGCCTGCGGGCTGCTGGGAATCGCCGGTCAACCCGCCGAGGCGACGGAGGTCCGCACCGCGATCCTGGGCTACTCGGAGCAGGACCGGGTCCAGGCCTTCGAGGCCGTCATCGACGCCACCCACGAGTTCGGCGGCGGGAAGATCGGCAACCTCCACGTGGTGTACGACGCCCTGAGCGGGGCCTCGCCCAGCGGCGCAGTGCCCTCGCAGGCCCTGCAGTCCTTCACCAGGCCCTCGGGGAACGGGGTCTACACCACGGCGCCGGGGGAAACGCCCCTGGACGACACGTTCCGGGACACCCGGATGGCCGTCAGCGGCAGCCTGACCCTCCCGCTCGACCGCGTGACCGGTCTGACCGCCGGTCTCTACGGCTCGGGCGAGCACGACTACTCGTCGCTGGGCGCGAACCTGGCCCTGACCCGCGACTTCAACCGGCGCAACACCACGGTGTCGCTGCGGGCGGGCTACTTCGACGACACGATCAACCCCGAGGGCGGGCGGCCCGCGCCGTTCGGAGTCATGCTGGACCAGGCCCTGTCTCCGCGTCTGGACGGCGACGGCAGCAAGCAGACTCTCGATTTGAGCCTGGGCCTCACGCAGGTGATCGACCGCCGCACCCTGGTGGGTCTGAACTACGTTTTCAGCGAGGTGGACGGCTACCAGACCGATCCGTACAAGCTGGTGTCGGTGGTGGACCCGGTCTCCGGCGAACCCCTGGACCATCTCTACGAGAGCCGTCCCGACGCCCGCGTCAAGCACGCCCTGCTGGCCAAGCTGGTGCGGCAGGTCGGCGCCCACAATCTGCACCTGTCCTATCGCTACTTCACCGACGACTGGGGAGTGCGGTCCCAGACCGTGGACCTGAGGTTCCGCTGGAACGCAGGCCCCGCACTCTACGTCCAGCCGCGGCTGAGGTACTATCATCAGGGCGAGGCGGACTTCTACCGGCGATTCCTCGTCGAGGGGGCGGCCATGCCCGATCACGCGTCCGCCGACTACCGCCTCGGCGCCATGGACGATTACACCCCGGGGCTGGAGGTGGGCATCACGCGGGACAACGGCCATCTCATCACCCTGAGGGCCGAGTACTACCTGCAGACCGGGGAAAGCCATCCTGCAGGCGCCATCGGGCAACTGGCGGACCAGGACCTGTTCCCCACGGTCAAGGCCGTGATCGTGCAGGTGGGTTACGCCGTCGGGCTCTGAGGGGGCGCATCGCGTGGCCGACGCAATCGAGCGCAGGGGCGGGGTCTGGCTCGGATCCTTCGAGGCCATGGCCGGTCCCTGCGAGGTGTTGCTGGATCTGGAAGGGGAGGCCGAAGCCCGCGCCCTCGTCGCTCTGGCCGCCGAAGAAGCCCGCCGCATCGAACGGAAGTTCAGCCGCTACCGCACCGACAACGTCATCCACGCCGTGAACACCAGCGCGGGCGAGCCCGTCGCGGTGGATCCCGAGACCGCCGGCCTGCTCGACTTCTCAGCCCGTTGCCATCAGGTCAGCGGAGGGCGGTTCGACGTGACCAGCGGCGTTCTGCGTCGGGTGTGGCGGTTCGACGGGAGCGACCGCATCCCCACGCGCAGGCAGGTGAAGGCGCTGCTGCCGCTCGTCGGCTGGGACAAGGTCGGCTGGGATAACCCGCGCCTGACCCTGCCCGCCGGGATGGAGATCGACCTGGGCGGGATCGGCAAGGAGTACGCCGTCGACCGGGTGTGCGCCCTGCTCGCCGCCCGCACCGGCGCGGCCGTCCTGGTCAACTTCGGCGGGGACCTGCGGGCCCAGGGTCCGCGCCGCGACGGTCAGGCCTGGGAGGTGGGCGTGGACACGCCCGATCGGCCGGGAGTCGCGGCCAGGCGGATCAGCCTGAGGACGGGCGCCCTGGCCACCAGCGGCGACAGCCACCGGTTCCTGCTGCGGGACGGCGTCCGCTATCCCCACATCCTCGACCCCCGGTCCGGCTGGCCGGTCAGGCGCGCGCCGCGGGCGGTTACGGTCCTGGGCGACACCTGCCTGGAGGCGGGGCTGCTGTCCTCCCTGGCGATGCTGCACGGCCGGGAGGCCGAAATCTTCCTCGAAAACCAGGGGGTGAAGTTCTGGGTGGCGCGGGCCTGATCAGCGCCCGGCCAGCCGGTCCGACTCGGCCGCCGCCTCGATCACGGCCTTGACGACCTTCTCGGCGTCGCGCTGGCGCAGCTGCTCGTAGCGGATCGCCCACACGTGCTCGGCGTAGGCGAGGTTGCGCATCTCCACCAGCAGGGCGTAACGGGCGGGGTTGTCCCGCAGCACGCCGAGGTTGCGGCCCCGCGTGCGGGCCCCCGCGCCCATGGCCGGCAGCATGCGGCGGGCGAAGTCCCGGCCGACCGTGTCGGCGCCGCGGCGGTTCTGGAAGAAGAACAGGGTGAAGACGTCGCCGGAATCAGGATCGTTGTCGGCGTGGAAGCTGAGGAAGACCGTGCGCCCGGAGCTCGCGCCGTCGAGGGCGCGGCGGGCGATGGCCTTGCGCTGGTCGAGGTACTTCTGGCCGCCCATGGGGTGGATGGCCTCGTCGTAGCCGCGGTTCCAGGCCTGGTCGTTGAAGACCTCGTTGCGCTCGTGAACGAAGGTCTGGGTGTGGGGGGTGTTGCCGCGCAGCAGGTGGTTCGGACTGAGCAGGGTCATCTCCACGTCGGCGCCGTGGAGCTTCAGCAGCGCGTAGACCCGCAAGGCCAGGTCGTAGACGTACTCGTCCTCCACCACGTAGTAGGTCTGGCCCTCGGCGTCCTTGCCGCTGACGATGGTCCC
Organism: bacterium; assembly: GCA_018829565.1. Classification (GTDB taxonomy): domain Bacteria; phylum Krumholzibacteriota; class Krumholzibacteriia; order LZORAL124-64-63; family LZORAL124-64-63; genus JAHJTW01. The sequence goes on from JAHJTW010000256.1 coordinate 12,420, forward strand.
CGGATCGATGCCGCCGTGGCCGGGATCGAGCACGAAGGTCCAGCCGGCCAGCTGGCGCCCGAGGCGGGGCTGCAGCTCGATGGTCCGGTCGAATCTTTCCAGCAACTGGCGCCCGCGCTTGTAGCAGACCGGAGGGCTGATGCCGGCCTTCTCGAAGTAGCTCTTGCCGGACTGCTGCTCGGACTTCGGTCCGGAGAAGTAATAGGGACCGTTGCCCGGTGTGAGCTTGGCGACCCCGGGGACGATCACCTCGAGGGCGTTCCAGTCCAGATCGCCGCCGGGGACGGGAATGCCGGCGACGTCCGCCTGACCGGCCCCGGACCCCAGCAGGGGCCGCACGGTCAGCTTCTGGCCGGGGCGGATCAGGGACCCTGAGATCTTGTTCAGCTCGCGCAGCTCGCGCAGGCTCATCTGGTGCAGGCGGGCGATCTCGTTGAGGTTGTCCCCCGGCTGGACCAGGTAGGTGGCGGTTCGGGGCGCCGCATCGCCGTTCAGCCGCAGCTCCTGGCCGGGATAGATCTGGTCGCCCGTCAAGCCGTTGATGGCCTTCAGGTGGTCGAGGGACAGCCCGTAGGCCTCCGCGATTTCCCAGAGGGCGTCGCCCCGCTCGACGATGTGGACCGAGGGGGCAGCCTCACGCAGACGCAGCTTCTGGCCGGGGAAGATGCGGTCCCCGTCCAGGTCGTTGATGCGCCTCAGGTGGGCGATGGAGACCCCGTGCCGGTCGGCGATGCCGGACAGGTTGTCCCCCCGCTTGACCACGTGGACGGGTTCGTCCACCGGGGCGGGCAGCAGGCGCAGCTTCTGGCCGGGATAAAGGGTCGTGCCGGTCAACTCGTTGAGGGAGCGCAGGAACTCGACCGTGGTATCGAACCGGGAAGCGATGGTCGAGAGATTGTCTCCCGGCTGGACGACGTACCACTCCAGGCCCTTGACGGGGATGCGCAGCCTCTGGCCGATGGCCAGGCCGTCGCTGCGCAGGTCGTTCCAGTCCCGCAGTTCCTGGACGGTGACCTCGTACCGGTTGGCGATGAGAGTCAGGTTCTCGCCCCGCTTGACCTGATGGGTCTGCCATTCCTGGGCGAGGGCGTCCGCGGCGGGCAAGAGAACCCCGCCGGGCGCGAGCAGGCCGAGCATGACGATCCAGGAAATGAAGCGGCGGCACAACAACGGAGGCGTCTCCTGTCGCCCTGGGCCCGGTGAAGCCCGGAGAGTCTGCAGATCCTTCTGCAGGCGGGTCGCAGACCGACCTGCCCGCTCATCAGTCTAGGGGATGCGCGGGGAAATGCAAGGGCCCATTCCGGCCGCCGGGATCAGCCGGCGTGCGGGGGTTTCAGGCGCGTGGCCGGGTGGTCGCTGAAGATCGAGGGCAATCCCAGCCGCTGCCGGATGAACCGGTCCCGCAATTCCAGGGTGGTGGGGGACAGGCAGGCCTCGAACATCCGCAGCCCCGGCCCCGCGATGATGTACGGCCAGCTGGAGAGGATGAGGTCGTTCTCGTAGCAGAACGCCACCGCCTGGAATTCCGATTCGGGGGTGCGCCGCTCGCCGGTCAGGATGCAGGTTTCGACCCAGGCCTTCCAGGTCCGACCCGAGGCGATCAGGTCGTCGAAACGGCGGCGGAAGTCCACCCTGTCCCGGAAGAGGGCGTTGATGCAGGCGCGGCTCTCCTCGGAGTACTGGGCCTCCAGCTCCTGATGGCATGAGGCGCAGACGGCGTACTCGACGATCGTCTCGGATCCCCGGATCTCCTTCACGATCAGGTACGGGGGGAGCGCCTCCAGGGGTTCGGCGCAGCCGATGCAGGTCTTGAACGGGCCGTCGAACGATTTCTGGAAAAGACGGGGGATGGGCACGCGCCGGGCGTGCTCCATGGAGTACTCGAGGTCGGCGGCCATCCGGGCCTCGGCTTCGCTGCGGCCGGGGGGCGGGCCCTGGGGGTCGGGGCGGTCGATCATGATCCACCTGGGTTGCAGGGACCTGGACGGGCGATCCGGAGGGTGAGACCGGACTTCCAACAAGGTACCAGAAACAGGTTGCGGGTGCGAGGGATGTTCTGCCGGTCCCTCAATGAAACGTGTAGCGGCGGTTCTCGACCCGGACATCGGGGGGACGGTGGCCGTGATTCTCGAACCAGTCGTAGCCCTCCTCGAGGTTGCGCCAGAATTCGGCCCACTCCGAACGACGGTGTTTCCCGAGGTTGGCGGGGGTCATCCTGAAGGGGTAGATGTGCAGGCGGAAAAAGGGCTGCCCGGCGTTCAGGGCCGTCGAGCACAGGGTCCAGATCTCCTCGATCCCGTCGTCCGTCATGGCGAAGCAGCCGATGGAGGCGCAGGCGCCGTGGACCATGATGTCCCCGCCCGTCCGCCCGAACCCCAGCCCGTAGCGGTTGGGATAGCCGACGTCGAAGGACAGGTGGAAGCGGCTGAAGGGGTTGAACTGGCCCGGGGTCACCACGAAGAACCCCTCGGGCGCCATGCCGTCTCCCTCCTTCTGCTTGGGACCCAGGCCCCCGCGGCCGAAGCTGCAGACGGCGTAGGTCCGGAACAGGACGAAGGCGTCCCCCTGCTTCATCCAGATCTCCAGTTCCTTCTCTTCCTTGAAGATGCGCAGGTGGACGGGGGAGCCGAGGGTGAGTCCGCGGGCCAGCAGGTCCATTTTCAACCCGGGGGTCACCCGGGCCATGGCGGCCCGGGACCGGTCGCTCTGGGGAACGCGGGCGGCCGCCGCGGGCCGGACGGTGGCAGCCAGGGCGAGTAGGATCAGCAGGATCGCCGCCGCTCTCAAATCACCACTCTCCCGCGTAGAACGTCCGATGGGGCGTTGCTTCCGCCCCCGTCAAGGCAAAGATCACGCCGGAGAGCTGCCGCAGGTGCAGCAAGTCGTGGCACGCCCAGGACGCCAGCAGGTCGCCGGCGGTCATCCTGCCCAGCTTGGGATGCTCGTAGGCCAGGGACCAGTCCCGGTTCCCGAGGGTCGCCAGCCAGTCCAGCGAGGCCCGCCGTTCCGTCTGGAAATCGGCAAGGGCGGTCACGAAATCTGCCTCGGCGTACCTGCGGGCGGCGACCCACCCGCCGGGATCGATCCCCGGCCACGGTTCGCCAGGCCGTTCGAGGGTGAATCCGAGGCGAAGGCGGAAGTCCTCGCGCTCCTCGTCCCGCAGGTGACAGACGATTTCCAGGACGGACCAGCGGTCCGGGGCGGGGCGGCGTCCGACCAGGTGGGCCGGGATGCCGGCGACCAGGGCGCCGATGGCGGCTCCTCCGGCGGCGAGGCGGTCGTGGAAGTACGTTGCGTTCATGGGACCTCCGACGGCGGCGAGGACCGAATCAAGGGTGGCGGGTTGCCAGCCGGGCCCGTCGGGGGCATAATACTCCATCACTCAAACCTGAGGAACCCTCGATGAAGAACCTGAACCTCGAACGCGCCTTGGTGGGCTTCGACCTGGAGACCACGGGCATCGATTTCGACAAGGACCGCATCGTCCAGATCGCCCTGGTGCGCGTCGAACCCGATGGCCGGCGGTCCACCTTCGAGACCCTGGTCAACCCGGAACGGCCCATCCCCCCGCAGGCCACGGCCGTCCACGGGATCCGGGACGAGGACGTGGTCGGGGCGCCCACCTTCGCCCAGGTCCGGGCCGAGGTCGAGGAGATGCTGAAGGATGCGGATCTGGCCGGGTTCAACTCCATCCGCTTCGACCTGCCCCTGCTGCAGGCGGAGGTCAGGCGGACGGGCGGCCTGCTCGACCTGCGCGGAGTGCGCCATCTGGACGCCATGCGCATCTTCCACGCCAAGGAGCCGCGGGACCTGACGGCCGCCTACCGGTTCTACTGCGACCGCGACCTGACCGGCGCCCACGACGCCCTGGCCGACGTGACCGCGACCCTGGAGGTCCTGGACGCCCAGCTCGCGCGCTATGCCGACCTGCCCCGCGACCCGGCCGGCCTGCATGCCTTCTGCAATCCGGACGAGGGGAAGTTCCTGGACGTCCACCGCAAGCTGGCCTGGAACGACCAGGGAGAAGCGGTGCTGACCTTCGGCAAGTTCCAGGGCCGCACGCTCCCGCAGATCTGCGCCGTGCCCGACGGCCGCGGCTACCTGGAATGGGTCCTGGGCAAGGACTTCGGCGAGGACCTCAAGGCCATCCTGCGGGAAGCCCTGGGCGGGGTGTTCCCCAGGCGCGAAGGATCGGGCGATGAGTGAGGAATCCAGGCCGCAGGACGGCCCCGCAGGGGGCTTCCAGCCGCAGTTCCCGCCTCTGGACGAGAAGGGGGTGCCCCAGTTCGAGGACACGCCCCTGACCCGGGGCGAGTACATCACCGCTCTGGCCCACTTCTATCGGGCCGAGATGCACCGGGCCCTGGTCTGGCGCACGCGCCTCGATACCACGACCAACTGGGCGATCCTCGCCACGCTGGCCATCCTCACCGCCAGCCTGAACAACCCCGGGTACGCCACCGAGTCCCTGCTGCTGGGCATGTTCGCCAACGTGGTCTTCCTGACCATCGAGGCCCGGCGCTTCCGCTTCTTCGACGTCTGGCGCGCCCGGGTCCGCATGCTCGAGGAGAACTTCTACGGCGGCATCCTGCGACGGGACCAGGCCAGCCCCCTGGACCGCTGGGGTCAGCAGGTCGCCGACGACCTGCTGTGCCCGCGCTTCCACATGACCCGGCTGCAGGCCGTCCGCGCGCGGCTGATGCGCAACTTCCGCTTCATCTTCCTGTTCCTGCTGGTGGCCTGGGTGGCCCACCGGCTGGTGCCCATGGCCGAGGACAGGGTCCTGACGGGCCTGTCCGGCGTCCCGGGCTGGATGCCGGACGCCATCGTGGCCGCGCTTTACCTGTTCCTGCTGGCAGTGGTGGTGTTCACGCCGAAGGTGGAGGCGCCCGAGCTGGCCTACTGGTCGCATCCGGAGCATCCGGGGGAGGACATCCCGAGCATCGACGTCTAGGGATGAACGTTTTGGCTTGTCCCCCGGGGCCCCGACCCGGATAATGCGGCGATAGCGTGTCCTCTTTCCGACCCTACCAAGGAACGACGCCTCGATGGACAGCACTCCGGACAAGAACTGGCGGACCGTCCGCTTCGACGTGCTCGAACGGATCGACCGCATGCCCAGCCTCAGCGCGGTCATCCACGAGTTCCTCGAGCTGTCCATGAGGGACATGTTCTCCGCCACCGACTTCGAAAAAGTGATCGCCAAGGACCAGGCCCTGGTCGCCCGCCTGCTCAAGGTGGCCAACAGCGGCCTGTACGGCCGGTCCCGCTCGATCGCCTCCATCGCCGAGGCGGTGGTGCTGGTCGGGCTCGAGAACCTCAAGCGCATCGTCTTCGCCGTCACCACCGAGGGTCTGACGCGGCGGAAGCTGGTCCACTACGACTACCACGACCAGGGTGGATTCTGGCTGCACTCGATGGGGGTGGCCCTGGCGGCCCGGACCTTCGCCGAGGCGGCCCGCTCGAACGCCATCCGGCCCGAGGAAGCCTTCGTGGGGGGGCTGCTGCACGACGTGGGCAAGCTCGTCATCGACGAGTTCCTCGAGGCGGATGCGGTGGGCAAGGTGACGAAGCGGCAGGAGATCGCCGCCATCGGTCTCGACCATGCGGAACTGGCTGAGTACATCCTGAACCAGTGGAACCTGCCCGAACCCGTCACCCGGGCGGTCCGGCACCACCACAGCGGCCTGGACGATCCCGCCAACTTCGAGGGGGGCCTGATCCTGGGCCTGGCCGAGAAGGTCTGCGACGTCTGGGGGTTCGGTCGCCACCTGGCCGTCGATCTGAGCACCGACGTTCCCCTGGAACCCTTCGCCGACGTCCTGGCGCGCCTGGGAATCGGCGCCGGCCGCTGGGACCAGCTGGTCTGGGACATCCGCCAGCATCTGTCCGGATGCGAAGAACTCTACCGTCTGGACGCCTGATCCCGCTCAATCCCGCGGAAACTGGTAAGCCAGCCCGGCCCGGACTCCCCACAGGACCCCGCCCGGCTCCTCCTCGTCGAGGATGATGCCCGGCTTGATGCGGGCGTCGGCCCCGAGGTCCGCCGCCAGAGCGCGGCCCAGCGGGATGAGCAGCCCCACCCGGACGCCCAGGGCGAGGTTGCTCTCGCTCACGCTCGTCTCCAGGCCCCCGAACTCGACGGTTCCGGTGATCTTCTGCACCCCGGGACCGCCCTCGATGTAACCCGAAATCCCTTGCTCGCTGTGGCGATCCATCTGGGTTCCGACCAGGAAGAAGAACTCGGAGACCTTGGCGTCGGTCGCGGCCTGGTAGATCCGCTCGTCCTCCCCGTAGAAGGTGAAGGGGGGCGAGACCAGGTTCTGGTGGATGTACAGGACGTGGATGTAGGTCCGGTCCCCGGCCGCAAGGCGCGCGCCGAGGTCGAAGGCCAGATCCTCGTCCAGTCCGTCGTACCAGTCGCCGAGGGCGAACCCGTATCCGGCGCCCGCATGCACCATGGTCCGGAACGAGAGAGGCAGGCTCTCCTGGCGGTCGGGGTACTCGCCGGTGTTGATCTCCCCGATTTCCCGGTACTCCTGGGCGCGGAGGGAGGGGGGCGCCGTCACGAGAACGGTGACGGCGAGGATCACGGCGACGAGGAACGAGGCGCCACGGGACGGACGGCGGCCGGGGCCGATGCGGATCATGCTGCTCTCCCTGGTTCGAGGCGGGGCCGTGAGCATATCACTCCGGGAGACCGGAGCGCCAGCTTCCATCGACGCGGAACCGCACGCGCTCGTATCCCTCGTCGATGAGTTCCTGAACCTCGGCGCGGGACCCGCCGGTGAGGACCATCACGCCGGCGCGGTCGCCGTGGCTGGCGATCGTGGGCAGGACGTCTCCGGGCCGGCGCGTGATCTCCAGCTTGGCCACCCCGCAGCGGGAGGCGAAGTCGGCGGGAACGTCCACCTCGTCGAGGCGGCCGGGCGGCGGGAAGAAGTAGCGGTTGGCGACGACGAGACTGCGGGACGGCTGCAACCGCGCCCAGTCGGGCTCCCGGCCCAGGGCCATGGCGATCACGGCCTCGACGTAGTTGACGCCGGTGCCCAGGGGCACCAGCCCGGCGCTGAAGTCGCCGCCCGACAGGCGAGCCGCCATCTCGATCATCATCGGGCCCCGCCGAGGGCAGACCACCACGTCGCCCTTGGCGACGCCGGTTTCGATGCCCAGGGCGGTTGCGGCGTTCTCCACCAGGCGTTCGACCTCGTGCTGCAGAGGCGATCCGGCGAAGCGCGAGGGCAACCAGCCGCCGTTCTCCATGATCCGGGGATGGAAGACCTCCATGCCCTCGTACAGCCGGTCGGCGAAGCCGGGGGTGGCGGCTCGTCCTTGCCAGACCACCGTCTCGGTGGAGATCTGCGGCCCGTCCACGAACTCCTCGAGGATGACCCCGCCGGTGCGGGATTCCCTCCGGGCGGTTTCCACCGCAGAGCGCAGGGCGGATTCGTCGCTCAGCACCTGGACCCCGCGCGACCCCGCGCGGTCGGTGGGCTTGACGATGACGCGTGGGCATTCCCAGGCGCGCCAGCGGTCCCGGGCGTCGGCGTCCGCAGCCACTGCAGCGAACCGCGGCACGGGCACGCCCCGGGCGGCGAACCGCTCCTTCATGGCCAGCTTGTCGGTGGCCAGGCGGCCGGTCTCGGCGGTGGGCCCGGACCACCGGTAGCGGGCCGAGATCGCGGCCAGCAGATGCGGGACGTCGCTGCCCATGGTCGAGACGCCGGCCAGGTTCTCGCCC
>JAHJTW010000257.1 GCA_018829565.1 bacterium
CCACCAGCACCAGCGGCAGCACGGTCAATAAGAGGAGCACCAGGAGGATCTGGCTGCGCAAGCTCACGGCAGCTCCCGGTCGTCGAGCCGGCCCAGGCCGCCCAGCCAGGGCGTGCCGTCGAACTCGACGGTCATCCCACCCAGGGTCTCGCGCACGGCCAACCAGCGGTGGGACACGCCGAGGGGCTGGATCCACCCGTTCTCCATCAGGCGGGCGAGGGGATCGACCGGCCGGGGCTCCAGCCGCAGGGCGGCCCCGGCGTAGGAGTCGTCGGGGAGGGGGGACCCTTCAGGCCAGGCTGCCTGCTGGATCCATCCCGCCCGGCCCAGGAGGGCGGCGAGTTGCAGGCAGCCGTCGGGGAACTCCTGGTCCACGGCCAGGAGCACGGCCCCGGTCATCTGCCACTGAAGGACGAAGTCCAGCGGGGGACCGGCCACCGGCACGAGCGTGGGCGCGAAGGTCGCCTCGCCGGCCACCCGCTCGGCCAGTTCCTCGAGGCCAGGCACGCCGGCGCGGTAGGCCAGGGCGTCGGGGCCGAGGGGCAGGCCGGCCAGGTTCCACGCCACCGGGGCGGCGGACCGGTCGGCCACCGGGCCGTGCAGCTGGGGGCAGGACTCACCCGTCCACGGGGGGACGACCGGCTGGGGCCAGTGGCGCCAGGCGATCAACCCGGGGGGCGAGGCCTTCAATCCCGCGGCCAGGTCGCTTCCCCATCGCCGGCCGTCGGGGGCGTTCTGGCGCGGGGGGCAGAACAGCAGGAACAGGCGGGTCCAGGGCAGGGCGCTCACCCGGTAGCCGGGCAGCGCGTCGTAGAATTCCCGGCTCCGGAGATCGTCCAGGACCACGAGGTCGGGGCCGCCGGCGCCTGCGGTGACCAGGTCGCGGGGATCGGTCCCTGGCCGGCACACGAAGACCAGCTGCTTCCAGGAAGGCGCTTCGGGATGGTGCAGGTTGGGCTGGCAGACCAGCTCGGGCAGGGGTGGGGGAGTGGTGGCCTGGAGCCGGGCGCAACCGCTGCCCACGGGCCAGGTCCAGCCCGGCCGCCGGGCGCAGACGGCGGTGGCCGGATGGGCCAGCAGCCGGGGGAAGTCCGCCTGGGGTTCGGGCAGCTGGACCGAAAGGCGCCGGCCATCCAGCACGGCAACCGACCGGGCGTGGGCGTTGAACCAGGTCCAGGGGGACGAACCCCGCCCTCCGGCAGGGCAGTCCTGGTTGCCGCGCCAGGCCTGGCGCACCTCCTCGGGGGTGATGCGGGCGCCGTCCCAGAACCGCGCCCCCTCCCGGATGGTGAACACCCAGACGGTGTGGTCCTCGTTGCTGGACCAGTGGGCGGCCAGGCCGGGCTGCAGGGTCCCGTCGCAATCCACCCGCACCAGGGTTTCGTAGAGATGGGCGAAGACCAGGCGCTCGGCGGGATTGTGGGGGATGGGCGCCCGGTCGGGCAGCACGCTGTCGGTCACCGCGATCCGGTACACCCCGCCCCCGAGGACGGTCTCGTCCCCGTCCAGGCACCCGGTCCGCGCCTGGCCGGCCGTTGCGCCCGGCCAGCTGGTTCCCGTTCCCGCCGCATCCCCTCCGGTCTCGTGGTCCTGGATGCGCGGGCCGCCGCAGCCGGTCAGGACGGCGCACAGGGCGACCCCGGTCAGGGCGAGGGCGGCCGGAAGGCGGCGAGCCCGATCGCGGGGATGGATTCTCCGTAATCTCAAGAAGGTCCCTCTCCTTGGCAGGACCATCCGCCCGGAGGATGGCCGGATGCGCATCATAGCACGGCGTCCCGCGAATGCCTCGCCTGGATTTCTCCCGGACCCGGGCGCCGCCCGCAAATGGGTCTGGCGTTCGGGGGACTTGTGGGCTTCAATGGAGCAAAACGAGAACGAACCTCCGAGTTCCAGCGCCCCCCGGCGGCCGCGAAGCCGGGCCAGCACCGTGAAGAATCCCGTCTGCCCCGTCTGCGGCCACCGCTTCCCCTGGAAGGATGCGCTCGGCCAGGTGTCCCGTCCCCGCACCGGGGGCTCGGCCCTGTGGGGCGTGGGGTGTCCGTCCTGCCGGGCCGACCTGAAGGTGCCCAACGGCCGCGCGCTGCTCATCGCCGCCTCCGGCATCTTCTTCGGGAGCCAGTCCTCGATCCTGCTGCTGGTCGGACGGCCCGACCGGCTGACCTTCATGCTGGGAGCCGTGCTGCTGGTGGCGTTCTTCTACGCCCTGGCGATCTTCCTCTTCTTCGATCTGGAGCAGGTCTCATGAACCGCAAGAGCGACGTGCGCGCACTGGTGGTCCTGGTCGTGGTCATCCTGCTGGGACTGCTGATGGGGCCCGGCCGGCGGGCGGGCGCGATGACTCCCGACGACGTGCTGACCATGAAGACCGCCGCGGTTTCCGACCTCTCCGCCGACGGGCGCTTTCTCCTCTACACCGTGGGCGCCTGGAACGCCGAGGCGGGACGCCGCGACCATCATCTGTTCCGCCGCGATCTGGACACCGGGCAGGACCTGTTGCTGTTCACTCCCGCGGACGGGGCGCGGGGCGCAGTGTGGCGGCCCGACGGCAAGGCCATCGCCTATCTCAAGGGGGGCGAGGCCGGCGTGGACGTCTGGCTCATGGATCCGGACGGCGGACAGCGGCGCAAGGTGAGCGCCGAACCCGGTTCGTTCGGCTCCCTGGTCTGGTCCCCCGACGGAACCGCCCTGGCCTGGGTGGAGGCCGCCCCGGTCGGCCTTTACGAGGGCGTCCCCGACCGCGTCATCGTCGCCGACGACGTCGGATACCGTCACCTGGGAGACGGCTACCGCGAGGGCGCGCTGGCCCAGGTGTTCAAGCTGGAAATCGAGGGCGGGACCGTGACGCGCCTCCTGGAAGCCCCGCTGGATGCGCGCAGCCTGGCCTGGTCCCCCGACTCGGGCAGCCTGGTGGTGAGCGCCAAGGCCGCGCAGGACCTGGGCTGGAACCTGAACACGGATCTGTGGGTGGTCGGACGCGGTGGTGGCGAGCCCCGGCGATTGACCGTCAACCCCGGCCCGGACACCGATCCCCTGTGGCTGCCCGACGGCAGGATCGCCTACCTGCGCTCGGTCGACCCTCTCTGGGAAAGCGCGCCGCTGGCGGTGGCGGTCATCGACCCGGCCCTGGGCGACGGCGGCCCGATCCAGACCCACGGCGAGGGCTTCGGCGACCGGTTCTGGCGCTTCACCCACGACCAGGGACGGTTCTTCGTGCTGGGCGCCCGCCGCGGCTGCCTGGATCTGGTCGAGGTCCAGGGCGACCGGCACGCCTTCCTGACCGGCGGCGGCCACGACTTCTGGTCGGTACGGGTCGCGGGCCCCCGGGTGGTCCTGACGGGGGCGAGCCAGACCATTCCCGGCGCGATCTTCACCGTGGATCTGGCCGAGAAGATCATGGGCCCGCATCAGCCGCGGGTCATCGTCGATCCCAACGTGAACTGGGCCCGGCGCGTGGGCCTGACCGACCCAGAGCCTTTCACCGTCGAGGTGGATGGCCGCACCATCGAGGGCTGGTTCTTCAAGCCCGACACCCTGGCCGAGGGGGAGAAGGCGCCCCTGGTGCTGAGCATCCACGGCGGCCCGGAGTGGATGTACGGCGGCTACTTCCTGCCCGAGTTCCACATCCTGCCCACCTTCGGCTACGGCGTGGTGATCGCCAATCCCACCGGCAGCATGGGCTACGGCTTCGAGTTCCAGAGCGGGGTGCGGGGCGACTGGGGCGGCCGCCCCGGCCGCGAGGTCATGGCCTGCGTGGACCTGGCCATCGAGGAGGGCTGGGCCGATCCCCAGCGCCTCGCGGTGATGGGCGGCAGCTACGGCGGCTATCTCGCCGCCGATCTGACCACGCAGACGGACCGGTTCAGCGCCGCGGCCGTGGACCGCATGCATCCGGACCAGATCGGGTTCTGGGGCACCACCGACGAGAAGTGGTTCCCCGAGTGGGAATTCCTGGGCCGGCCTTGGGACGAGGGCGCCCGCGAGATCTACCTGCGCAACAGCCCCATGACGCGGGTGGACCGCGCGCGCACGCCCACCCTCATCAGCCAGGGGATGCGCGACTACCGCTGCCTGATCGCCGGAGGCGAGATGTGGTTCTCGGCCCTCAGGGCCCAGGGCGTGCCGGCGCGGTTCCTGCGCTTCGCGGACGAGGGCCACGGTCTCCGCGATCCGCGGAACCAGGCGTTCTACTACAGGCAACTGCTGGCCTGGTTCGACCGTCACGTCCTGCGCATGCACGAGGCCGAGGGCGAGGAACCGCCCATGGATGATCCCGACCACCCCGCCGGAGAATTCCCGATCAATGAGTGAGACGCCGACGCGGATTCCCACCCCCCTGCATCGTGTGAGCCTGTGGTCGCTCGCGGCTGCCATGGTGCTGATCATCGGCCTGAAATCCCACGAGGGACCGGTGGCCGGGGCGCCCTGGCACCTGTTCGGGTGGCCCCTGGTCTTCGTCGGCCTGGCGGCCGCCCGGCGCGCGGACGGCGGCGGCAACTGGTGGAAGACCTCCGTCCTGCTGGCCTACCTCATCGTGGTGCTGTTCTTCACCCGCATCGACGGCGACACCTCCGAAGGCCATGTGCGGGAGCTCGTCCTGAAGCTGGGGCTGGGAATCCTGGTCGTTCCGGCGCTGCTGGCGAAGTGGTGGCTGCGGGCCCCGCTGGACTACAGCTGGTTCCGGGGCCGCTGGACCTGGCGGATGTGGCTGTGGCTGCCTGCGGGCTTCGTCATCGCCTACTCCTTCATGTGGCTGTACTTCAACGTGCTGACGCCGACGCTGCACCACAGCTGGCCGCTGCCCCTGCAGGGCGACCGCACCGAGGCGATGTGGCGGCTGTTCTGGGGCTGCAACTTCGTGGGCGTGTGGGACGAGCTGGCCTTCATCAACTTCGTGTTCGTCCTGCTGCACCGTTACTTCCGGTTCGGAGAGGCCAACCTGGCCCAGGCGGTGTTCTTCACCAGCTTCCTGCACGAAATGGCCTTCGTGGGCTGGGGCCCGGTGGTGATCTACGCCTTCGCACTGATCCAGGGCTACACCTACGAGAAGACCCGGTCGCTCTTCTACATCGTGATCCTGCACCTGATGATCGATTCGATCCTGTTCTACATGATCGCGAACCGGTGGTATCCGGGGTGGGGGTGGCATCCCTGGTGAGGATTGCAGTCCAGGCGATGATCGCCTCCCGGAGGCTCCGGCTGGTCGGTCCTTGTCTCCCCGTGCAGGCCCAACTCGACACATTCAACCACAATGGGTTAAATTGGTGGTTAGAGGCCCAGCTGTCACGATACCCGGGAGCGAGGGACGATGGCGGAATTTCCCATGCGAACATTTATCTTGGCTGCTACAGCGCTGCTCGTGTTGATCGCCGCATGTTCGGATGACGACCCCGTCGCCCCACAACCGGTTATGATTAGTGAAGTTGGTGAACTTCTGGGCAGCACAACCTATTCTGACGGAATCCTTTCGACCTATCGATTTGAAAACGTACTGTTTGAAGGTGACATGTTCATTTCCGAATACAGGTCCGCGAAGGACCAGGGTGCCGCCCTATTCAGGGAAAATGAGCATATTGTCATGGTGAGGAACTTTCAAACATATCCCCCCTCCTTGGTCGAGGGGTTGACTCATCTTTCAGATTTCTCAGTTTTGACCGGTATGGAGGAGTTATATGAGGATTGCACCGGGGGTTGGGTATATAGAGGGAACGTTATTGATGGGGTTGTTGAAGTGGAGCCAACAGAAATGATTTGGCTTCCTTAGAACAAGTTAACATGGGCTTGCACCGGCCCCGATCCTGGTCGCCGGCTGGGTGATCCGGCTCTTCACCTTCGCACCTTGGGACCTTCCCACTCGATCCCGCCTCGCTCACACCTCCAAAGCGGTCCGCGCCTGGGAAGGCGATTTCTGGGGGCTCGCCTCCGGCGCCGGTAGTGCTCGCGGTCTCGCCTCAGGCGCCGGCATCCCCTGTGCCTTGTCGTGGATGTGCCGGTGGCAGGCGCTGCAGAGGGTGATCAGGTTGTCGGGCCTGTTCGTGCCGCCCCGGGCCCGCGGCAGGACGTGATGCACCTCGAGAAACCGTGTATTGGTGCAACCCGGCCCCTGACAGCGGTGCCCATCTCGGGCCAGGACCCGCCG
>JAHJTW010000258.1 GCA_018829565.1 bacterium
ACCCTGAAGGTGGCTTCGAAGCCGAGCTTGCCGCCGGCGACGAGCAGCAGGACCAGGTGGGTCAACCCGGCCTGGATGAAGAGGACGACGACCGTGACCACCGGGCTGAACAGGAAGAGGATGAACGAGTAGAGGGGGCCCCGGACGATCTCCTCCAGGTTGTCCCCCAGCAGGGCCTGCAGGCTGCTGCCGGTCAGGGCCCACATCCAGGACACGAACGAGGCGATGGCCCCGATGACGATGGCGAAGAACAGGGGCTGGCTGATGCCCACGGCCGAGGGCATGCGTCTGAAGAACCTGCCCGGCGCCAGCAGGACGTCCTTGACCGTCAGGTAGAAGGCGTTGAGGAACCCGAATCGTTCCCGCCGCTCCCAGGGCGGCAATTCGAGTCCTGCGCCCGTCCCCTCGAACCCGTCTTCGAAGCCTGGCCCGAAAGGGCCTCCGGCATCGTTACCGGATCCGGGGGATCCTGGGCCCTGGGAATCGTAGGGGCTGAGGCGAACTTCGCGCACGGGTCATCTCCCTGGTTGCGGTCAGGACCGGCGATGGTTCTCCTACGCAATCGTCGGGAATGCGTTGCAATCCATCCGGCAGGGGCAGGTTGCCACAGGCGCGGGCCAGGGACAAGGGGCAATGAACGGGGCTCAGCCCCGGTCCGCTTCCCGGACCAGGATTCCCTCTTCGCCCTCCCGGCGGGCGATCACCACGGCCCCGCAACTGTCGCTCCAGACGTTGACCGCCGTCCTGAACATGTCCAGGACCGGATCGACGGCCAGGATCAACGCGATGCCTTCCAGGGGCAGGCCAACGGCGTCGAGGATGATGGAGATCATCACCAGTCCCGCGGCGGGAATCCCGGCGGCGCCGATGCTGGCCAGCAGGGCGGTGAACACGACCACGACCTGCGACCCGATGCCCAGTTCGACCCCGTAGGCCTGGGCGATGAACAGCGCGGCCACGCATTCGTAGAGTGCGGTTCCGTCCATGTTGATGGTGGCTCCCAAGGGGAGCACGAAACTCGTGACGCGGTTGCTGACCCCGGCGCCGTTCTCGATCCGGTCCATGGTCAACGGCAGGGTGGCCGACGAGCTGCGGGTGGAGAATGCCGTCAGCAGCGCCGGAGCCATGACCTGGGCGTGCCGGTGGGGGGGCAGGCCCCCGACCACCCGCACCAGCAGGGGCAGGGTGATCGCCGCGTGGATGACGAGGGCGGCCAGAACGGTGCCGCCGTACTGCAGCAGGGGACCGAAGGCGGCGAAGCCGCTGGCGGCGGTGATCTTGGCCATCAGGCCGAAGATTCCCACCGGGGCGGCCCGGATGACCCAGCCGGTGATCCTCATCATCACCACGAACAGGGACTCCCAGAACGCGAACTGGGCCGCCCGCTGCTGCTCGCCCAGGGAGCCCACGGCGATCCCGAACAGGAGGCAGAAGAAGATCAGCGGCAGCATCTGACCCTCGGCCGCGGCCGCGACGGGGTTGGTCGGAATCATGCGCTGGACGATGTCCACCAGGTCGCCGGCTCCCCTCCCTTCCAGCTCGGCCGACAGCTGGGGGTCGGGCCGGCTCAGACCCAGCCGGGGGCCGACCGGTTCCCCCCCCTGGATCCCGGGCTGGATGAGGTTGACCAGGAACAGGCCCACCAGGATGGCCATCAGGCTGGTGCTCACGTACCAGGCGAAGGTCCGCCCGAAGAGTCTGCCCAGGCCGCGCGACGAACCGACGCCGGCCACCCCGCTGATGATGCTCCCGGCGATCAACGGCACGATCACCATCTTCAGGGCGCGCAGGAAGAGGGTGCCCACGAAGTCGAAGACCGAATAGGGCTGGATGTCCCCCCAGATGGTCCGGCCCTCGGGCCAGAGCAGGCCGGCGCCGACGCCCAGGAGGAGGGCGATGAGGATCTGCAGGTGGAGCCGGTTGCGCATGGGACCTCGCGGGGCTGGATCCGAAAGTGATCCGGGGCATTCTAGGGGGCCGGAAGCGTTGCAGGCAAGGGCCAATACCCCGGGGACGACATCCCGCCGGACGAAACCCGGGAAACTCCACTGGCAATCCCCCTGGCCGGTGGTAAAATACCCCGGGCGACCTGCGAATCGACGGAACTTCCCCAGGACTACCCGAAAGGATCGTATCCATGCGCTGGACCGTGACCAGTACCCACCCGGGGGCTGCCCCGGGCGACCTCCTCGTCTACCCCGTGTTCCGCAAGGATCAGGCGGCCGATCTGCGCCCCCTGCTCGCCGATCTCGGCGGCGGCAAGGCCAAGCGCGGCGGGGGCCGCCCCGACCTGAAGGCCGTCGTCGCGCGGGCCGGATTCACAGCCAAGGCCGAATCGACCCTGGCCGTCCACTGCGAGGACCTGAAGGCCGGCTGGGTGCTGCTGGTCGGCATGGGGCCGGCTGCCGAGGTGGGTCTCGAGGGCATCCGCAAGGCCGCCGGGGCGGCGGCCAAGCAGGGCCGGAGCATGGACGCCGCCCGCATCCTGGTCGCGGTGCCCGGGGCCGGGGACATCAACTTCGACGACCAGACCTTCGGGAGGTCCTGGGCCGAAGGAGCCGAACTGGCCCTGAGTCCGGTCGGGGAACTCAAGACCGGGCCCCGGTCCGCCCCCAAGCCGACCTCCTGGTCGCTCATCGCCGGGACAGGCCGCCACCGGGACCTGAGGGCCGGGCTGGCCGAGGCCCGGGCCCTGACGGCGGGCACGCTGTTCGCCCGCAGGCTGGTGAACCTGCCGCCGAACCACCTGACCCCGGCCGATCTGGCCGCACACGCGCGGCGTCTGGCCCGGGCCGAGGGCATGAGCTGCCGGGTCCTCGGGGTGCCCGAATTGAAGAAGCTGAAGATGGGCGGGATCCTGGGCGTCGGGCAGGGCAGCGTCAATCCGCCCCGGCTCATCGTGCTGGAGTACAAGGGTTCGCGCCGCAAGAACGCTCTCCGCATCGCCCTGGTGGGCAAGGGGGTCACGTTCGACTCGGGCGGCATCTCGCTCAAGCCGGGCCAGGGCATGGAGGAGATGAAGTGCGACATGGCCGGCGCCGCCGGGGTGATGGGGGCCGCGCTGACCATCGCCCGTCTCCAATTGCCGGTGAACCTGCAGGTGGTGGTGCCCGCGGCGGAGAACATGCCGGACGGGCGGGCGGTCAAGCCGGCGGACGTCATCACCATGGCCAGCGGCAAGACCGTCGAAGTGCTGAACACCGACGCCGAGGGCCGGTTGATCCTGGCTGACGCCCTGTGGTACGCCGGCCGCAGCAAGCCCGATCACGTCATCGACATGGCCACGCTCACGGGGGCCTGCGTGGTCGCCCTGGGCAAGCATTTCGCCGGGATGCTGGGCAACAGCGGGGAACTCATGGACGCCATCAAGCAGGCCGGCGGCGAGACCTTCGAGAGGGTCTGGCCCCTGCCCCTGGTGGACGAGCACAAGGAGATGATGAAGGGCACCTGGTCCGACCTCCAGAACCTGGGCGGCGGCCGCGAGGGCGGAGCCTTGACCGCGGCGGCCTTCCTGGCGGCCTTCGTCGACGACAAGACGTCGTGGTCGCACCTGGACATCGCCGGTCCGGCCTACTCCACCAGCGACTCGGCCACCAGCCCCAAGGGCGGTACGGGATTCGGCGCCCGTCTGCTGGCCCGCACCGTCCAGATCCTTGTCGGCTGACCTCTGGCAGGGGGTGCCCGGCGAGGGCCGGCCGCTGGGGGAGTTCTCGCGGCGGGGGCTGGTGGGCGTGATCGGCCGCCTGGCCGTGCCCGTCGTGCTTGCCAACCTGTCCCAGACCCTCATGGGGCTGGTGGATACCCTGATGGTCGGCCGCCTCGGCCCCGCGCCCCTGGCGGCCGTCGGCCTGGCGACCCTTCTCTTCTCGGCCCTCGCCATGAGTCTCAAGCACGCCGACGTCGCCGCCCAGACCATCACCGCCCGGCGCATCGGCGAGGGCCGCCACGGGGAAGTGGGGGCCGTCCTGGCGACGGCCATCACCGTCACCCTGGCCCTCGGCCTGGTCTTCATGGCGGTGGGTCTGGCCTGGCCCGGCTACCTCATGCGCCTGGTCACCACGGACGTCGAGGTCCGTGACCTGGGAATCGAATACCTGCGGTACCGTTACGCCGGCATCCTGCCCCTGCTGGTGTTCTTCATGGTCAAGGCCGTGACCGACGGGATCGGCTGGACGCGCATCGGCATGGGTGTGGGCATCGGCATGAACCTTGCCAACATCCTGCTGAACTGGATCCTGATCTTCGGCAAGCTGGGAGCTCCCGCCATGGGGGTGGGGGGCGCGGCGCTGGCCAGCACCCTGAGCGCGGGGTTGGCGGCCGTCGTCATCCTGGGCTTCGTTCTGCGCCCGGCGGTGCGACGGCGCTTCCGGATCATCCACCGGGGCAATTTCCAGGTCCGGTTGATCGGCCCCTTCGTCCGGCTGGGCTGGCCGCCGGCCCTGCAGACCCTGGGGAATCTGGTGGCCCTTCTGGTGTTCTTCCTTATCCTGGGCAGGATCTCCACCCTGGCCGTCGCCACCGGCAACGTGGTGTTGCGGATGGCTGCGGTTTCGTTCATGCCCGGAGTCGGGGTGGGAGTGGCCCTGCAGACCGCGGTCAGCCAATCCCTGGGCCGCAGGGACGTGCGGGGCGCCCGCCGGGCCACCTGGATCGGGGTCGGCCTTTCGGTCGCCTTCATGGGCAGCCTCGGCCTGGTTTTCCTGCTGGCGCCGGGATTCCTGATGCGCCTGTTTTCCGGCAGCGAGGATCTCGTCGCAGCGGGCATCCCCATCCTGAGGTTGATGGGACTGGTCCAGGTCATCGACGCCGTGGGATTGACCCTGTCGGGGGCGTTGCGCGGGGCCGGAGCCACCCGTCCGGTGATGATCGTCGACATCCTCACCGGCTTCCTGATGCTGCCCCCGCTCGCCTACCTCTTCGGGGTGGTGCTGGGCGGCGGCCTCATGGGGGCCTGGCTGGCCCTGATGGTCTGGTGGAGCCTATTCGCCGTCGGCATGGCGTTCCTGTACTCCCGCTTGAAGTGGCACGAGGTCCGGGTATGAGCCCTGAACTTTTCGCGGAGTCCCCCGGCGGTTCCCGCCGCAGGATTCTCGGCGTCCGCGAGCTCAACGAGAGCATCAGCGCAGCCCTCAAGACCGCCTTCCCGGGAACCGTGTGGGTCAAGGGGGAGGTCCAGCGCCTGCCCGCGGACGCCGCCAGGCGCAGCCACGTCTACTTCGAGCTCCACGAGACCGGGACCAGCGGCGCGGCCGAATTCCAGATTCCCGTGGGCCTGATGGGCTGGGACCGGCAGCGGTACGGGCTGGGCAGGTACCTCGACGGGACGGATCCCGACTTCCAGCTGGCGGACCGGATGGAAGTCTGCCTCGAGGCCCAGGTCGATTTCTATCCTCCCTTCGGCAAGCTGAGCCTGAAGGTGGTGGGCATCGATCCCACCTATTCCCTGGGCCGCCTCGAAGCGCGGCGGCGCGAGGTCCTGGCGTATCTGACGGCCGAGGGTCTGCTCGAGAAGCAGAGTGCTCTCACCCTGCCCCGACTGCCCCTCCGCGTCGGCCTGATCACGGCGGCCGGCAGCGCGGCCGAGCGGGACTTCATCACGGGCCTGGAAGCCAGCGGGCGACCCTTTCAGATCACCTTGCGCGGCGCGAAGATGCAGGGCGACCAGCTCGAGGCCGAGGTGAGCAGGGCCCTGGCCGCGCACGCGCGCAGCGGAGTCGACGTCATCGTGATCACCCGGGGCGGGGGTTCGCGCGCCGATCTCAGCTGGTTCGACCAGAAGGACCTGGCGGTGGCGATCGCCGGCTGTCCGGTGCCGGTCATCACCGCCATCGGCCACGAGATCGACCGCAGCATCGCCGACCTGGTGGCCCACCACAGCTGCAAGACCCCGACCGCGGCCGCCGAATTCCTGGTGGATCGCATCGAGGAGGCCGCCGACCTGGTCGAAGAGGCAGCCGCCAGGCTGGCCTTGCGGGTCGCCTCGTTGCTGGATCAGGCCGCCGCGGACCTGGCGGTGGGGGACAGGCTGGCGCGTCTGGCGCACCGGATCCAGCTCGACGCGTCCCTGCGTCGCCAGGAACTGGCGGCCCGCCTGCAGGACCGGGTCGCCGGCCGGTTGGCCGGGGCGGCGGCCGGGTTGGGCCGTCTCGAGGCGCGGCTGTCCGGGACCGCAAGCGGCAGGTTGGCGGCCCGCCGGGCTGAACTGACGACCCTGGTCCCGCGGCTCGCCAGGGCGGGAAACCGCCCCCTTTCGGGCGCGAGCCAGGACCTGAGCCGGCTCTGCGTCCGCCTGGATCGCGCGAGCGAAGGCGTCCTGGGCCGGCGCGGCAAGGACCTGGAACACGCTGCGGTGAAGGTGCGGCTGATGGACCCGGCACGGCTTCTGGCCCGCGGGTACACCTTGACCCTGGACCGCGAGGGACGCACCCTGCGTTCGGCCGGCTCCCTCGCTCCGGGCAGGCACATCCTGACGCGTTTCCCCGACGGGGAAGTGCCCAGCATCGTTCAAGCCGGGGATCCCGCGGGGTCCCCGCGGACCCCAAACCGGAAAGGCGGAAAAGGTGGCGGAAAAGAAGCAGACCCCGGTCAGGAATCTCTCTTTCGGTGAGGCCGTCGGCGAGGTGGAGGAGATCCTCGGTCGCCTCGAGAACGACGACGTGGACATCGACCAGCTGGGCGTGGAGGTCAAGCGCGCGGTGGAGCTGCTCCAGGTCTGCCGCGAGAAGCTGGCCCGCACCGAGACCGAAGTGCGCGGCCTGGTCGCCGGGCTGCAGCCCGCCCCCGAAGCCGGCCGGGACGAACCCGCCACGGGGGAATAGGACCTCATGGAACCCATCATCCAGGTCCGGGACCTGACTCGGGACTACCGGTTGACCCACAAGCGGGAGGGCGTGGCCGGCGGCCTTGTCGATCTGATCCGCCCCCGCCGGCGGGTCCTGCGCGCGGTGGACAACGTCTCGTTCAGCATCGATCCCGGCGAGATGGTCGGTTACATCGGGGCCAACGGGGCCGGGAAGTCCACCACCATCAAGATGCTCACCGGCATCCTGACCCCCACCGCGGGGACCGTCAGGGTCGGCGGGCTCGTGCCCTGGAGCGACCGGTTGCAGTACACGCGGCACATCGGCGCCGTGTTCGGGCAGCGGACCCAGCTGTGGTGGGACCTCGCGGTGGTGGAGAGCTTCCGCCTGCTCAAGAAGATCTACGAGGTTTCCGACGACGTCTATGCCCGGCAGATGGGGGTCTTCAACGACCTGCTGGGCATCGACGAGTTCCTGCACCAGCCGGTCCGCAAGCTCTCCCTGGGCCAGCGGATGCGCTGCGACCTGGCGGCCGCCCTGCTCCACCAGCCCCGCATCCTGTTCCTGGACGAGCCGACCATCGGCCTCGACGTCGTGGCCAAGGAGAACGTCCGCGTCTTCCTGCGCGAGATCCGCGACCTGCAGGGCGTGACGGTGATCCTGACCACGCACGATTTGGGCGACATCGAGCAGCTCTGCCGCAGGGTCATCATCATCGACAAGGGGAAGGTGCACTTCGACGGCGACCTGGAGGACCTGAGGGTGCGGGTGGGGCGGCGGGTGCGCCTGAGCCTGGAGCTGCGCGAGGGGATCTCCAGCGACCGGCTCGTCGGTCTGACGGCCGGACTTCCGGTCTCCTGGGAAGCGAACGAGGGCAAGCTGCACTTGGCGGAATTCAGGCGGGAAGAGGTCTCCGGGGCCGACGTCATCAAGGCGGTCGTCAACGCCTTCCCGGTCAGCGACCTGCATCTGGCCGAACCGGCCATCGAGGAGATCGTCCGCGACATCTACCGCGCCTCCGGGAAGGGGCAGGCATGAAGGACGGCGGTTCCACCGCGGCCGTGGCGGCGACGCCCGCCGATCCGGCGCGCCTGGTCCCCTGGTCGCGCAGCGTGCCGGCGACCCTGGGCCTCTACTTCACCTTCATCCGCCTGGCCTTCCTGAAGTTCCTGGCCTACCGTCTGCGCTACTACACCGGCGTGGTCAGCTACACGGTTTTCGTGACGGGCCACTACTACATCTACCGGGCGCTTTTCGCCTCCACGGTGGCCGAGCCGGGGCAGCCGGTCCTGATCGGGGGCCTGACCCTGCCGGAGATGATCACCTACGTCGCGGTGGGCTGGATCGGGCGCAGCTTCTACTTCAACAACATCGCCCGCGAGCTGAGCCGGATGATCCAGGAGGGCGAGATCGCCATGAACCTGATCAAGCCCTTCCACCTGCAGACGGTGATGATGTTCGAGGTGGTGGGGGAGGCGGCCTTCCGGCTGCTCATGTTCACCCTGCCCATCGTGATCGTCATCGTGCCGGTGTTCGACGTCATGGCGCCTCCGCGGCCGGACCTTTACGGCTGGACTTTCCTGAGCTTCCTGCTGGCCCTGGTCATCTACAGCCAGTGGAACTTCCTGATCGGGTGCCTGGCCTTCTATCTCAAGAACATCCAGGGGGTGCTGCGGGCCCAGATGGTGAGCATGGATTTCCTGACCGGGGTCATCCTGCCGTTCTCCATGTTCCCCGGCTGGTTCCAGACCGTGACCGCCTGGCTGCCGTTCCAGGGCATCAGCTACATCCCGGTCACCATCTACCTGGGCAAGCGCACCGGCCCGGACCTCTACCAGGCCATCGGGATCCAGCTCGCCTGGGCGGTCGGCCTGTTCATCGCCGGACGCCTGCTCTACCGGTACTCGGTGAGCAAGGTCATCGTGCAGGGAGGGTGAGATGGACGCGAATCCCTGGCGGTTCCCGCCTGCAGCCCGGCGCGGTCCCTGGTCCCGGTTCACCTGGCAGCTGGGCATCTACGGCGCCTACTTCGCCCAGTTCGTGAAGTCCCGCCTGGCCTACCGGGTGGACTTCTTCATCGACACCCTGGCCATCTCGTTCAGCATCCTGGTCCAGATGGCTGTCCTGACCGCCCTCTTCGCCAAGGTCAAGGCCCTGCAGGGCTGGAGCTTCGAGGAGGTCCTGTTCATCTACGGGTTCTCCCTGGTGCCCCTGGGCCTGTTCAACCTGATCAGCGTGAACCTCTACCGGTTCGGGGACGACTACATCGTCCAGGGCAAGCTCGACAGGGTGCTGCTGCGGCCGGTGGGGACCTTGACCCAGGTCCTTTGCGAATCCTTCAACGTGTCTGGCCTCAACGAGATCGTCCTGGGGACCGCGGTCATGATCTATGCGGGGATGGAACTCGGACTGACCCTGGGTGTTGATGACGTTCTGGGACTGGCGGTGCTCGGACCGGCGGCCGCGCTCATCTACACGGGGGTCTTCCTGGCCATCACCTCGGTCACCTTCTGGGCCGAGGACCGGATGGGGCTGGCGCCTCCGGTCTACAACGTGATCCGCTTCAGCCGGTATCCCATGACCATCTACAGCCTGCCGGTGCGGATCTTCTTGACGTTCGTGTTGCCCTTCGCCTGGGTGGCGTTCTATCCTGCCACCTGGTTCCTGGGCAGCCCGGGATTCAAGCACCTCGCCCTGCTGACGCCGGGCGTGGGTCTGATCGTCTTCGGCGGAGCCGTCGCCATCTGGAAAAAGGGCATCCGCCGCTACGCCAGCACGGGGAGTTGACATGAAAACCAGAGGAACCCTCCTGTTCGCCCTCGGCCTGTTCCTGTCCGGGGCCTTGCCGGCCGCCGCCTCGCACTGGTGCGGCGAGAACGGCCTGGTGCGTTTTTCCTTCGTCGAGGGGGATTCCCTGGTGTCGGTCCTCGATTCCGGCGAGCCCCAGGGCGGGGTGACGCGGGTCGATCTGTACGCCTGGCTCACGGACGTCGACGCGGTGGCCAACGACGGGGAGGCCCTCCTGGCCATCGGGGGCTACGAGCTGACCCTGGACATCCAGGGGGCCGAGGCCTTCATCCTCGAACAGACCTTTCCCGAGGAGGGGCTCAACGTGGGGGTCGGGTCCGGAGTGGTGGCTTACGGCATCACCCGCGGCCAGCGGCTGGAGCAGCCGGGCACCCTGCTGGTCCACTGGAAGCTGATGTTCCAGGGACGTCCCGAGAACGTGCGCATCGGCCTGGACGGATCCGAACTCCTCTCCTGCCAGCGCACCGAAGGCTGCCAGGGAACAGGAACCCAGGCCCTGTACATCGGATCGGCGTCGAGCAACCAGCTCAACTACCTGTTCGGGGCAGGCTACGTTCCGGCCTGGCTGAATCCGGTGGGAGAGCCCGACACGGCGGCCGTCCGGGGGACGTCCACCTGGCAGGACGTGGGGATCTTCGAAGCGCGCTGAACCGGCCGGGAAACGCCTGAGCCGCCGGCTCCTTCGGGAACCGGCGGCTTTTTTTCATCGGGTGCGGGCTTCAGCAGTGATCGGGGTCGGCGCAGATCTCGATGAGCACGCCGCCGCCGGATTTCGGATGCAGGAAAACGATCTGCTTGCCGCCGGCGCCCGTGCGGGGCTCGGCGTCAAGAAGGCGCATGCCCGCTGCGGCGCAGCGGTCCATGACCTGGCGGATGTCCCGGGCCGCGACGGCGATGTGGTGGAGACCCGGCCCCTTCCTGGCGATGAACCCGGCGATGGCGCCCTGGTCGGACGTGGGGGCCAGAAGTTCCACATGGCCGACGGCACCGGTGCGGTCCAGCTTGAGGAAGGCCACCTTGACGTTCTCCTGGGGCACCTCCTCGATGCGTTCGAGCTCCAGGCCGAGCAGATCGCGGTACAGGGCGATGCCCTCCTCCAGGTCCGCGACCGCGATGCCGATGTGGTCGACGAATCCGGCCGTTCCGGCCGGCAGCAGTCCGTCGCTTGCAGGGATGTTCATTCCGGTCCTCCACGGGATGTCGGTCCAGACGGTTCGCCCCCGGCGGGGGCCGCCTCGCCCCAATGATAGGCAAAACCCGGCCGCGGGGCAGTTTTTCCTTACGGGCGGCAGTCCCCGTTGCTATCATGGGTTTTGCCCCACGGGTCCTGCGGATCTCCCGCCCGGCCCGACCCGACGCCCCACCAGGACCCAGGAGGAACACGGCATGGACCCGCGGATCACCCAGCTCGCCGAGCAGCTCATCACCTACAGCGTGAAGCTCCAGCCCGGGGAGAAGATCTACATCGAGATCAAGGGACTGGAAGCCCTCGAACTGGGGAAGGAACTGGTGCGGACGGCCACCATCCACGGCGGCGTGCCCTTCTGGTACTACAACGACGAGACCATCAGCCGCGGCTTCGTCAAGAACGCCGGCGAGGCGCAGTTCCAGGCCTGGGGCAAGTTCCATCGTCCCATCATGGAGGCCGTCGACGCCTACATCGCCGTCCGCGGCAGCACCAACCCCTTCGACCTGGCGGGCATCGACGCCCAGCGCATGAAGTGGCACGACCAGGCCTACTGGGGCGAGGTCCACATCCCCGTCCGCCTGAAGAAGAAGTGGTGCGTCCTGCGGTATCCCAACCCATCCATGGCCCAGGCCGCCGAGAAGTCCACCGAGGAGTTCGCCGACTTCTACTTCAAGGTCTGCACCCTCGACTACGCCAGGATGAGCAAGGCCATGGACCCGCTGGCGGAACTGATCGAAAAGACCGACCGGGTGGAGATCAAGGGCCCGGGCACGGACCTGAGCTTCTCGATCAAGGGGATCGGGCCGGTCAAGTGCGACGGCGGCCGGAACATTCCCGACGGCGAGGTCTACACCGCGCCCGTGCGCGACAGCGTCAACGGCGTGATCCAGTACAACACCAAGACCAGGCAGGGCGGAGCGGTCCTGGACAACGTCCGCTTCGTGGTCAAGGACGGCAAGATCGTCGAGGCCACCTGCGACGGGAACCAGGAGAAGCTCCAGGCCGCCCTGGACATCGACGAGGGCGCCCGCTACTTCGGTGAGTTCGCCCTCGGGGTGAACCCCCACATCACCGAGCCCATGCTCGACACCCTGTTCGACGAGAAGATCAGCGGCAGCTTCCACCTGACTCCCGGCAACGCCTACGAGGCCGCCGACAACGGGAACAAGTCCGCCCTGCACTGGGACATCGTCCTGATCCAGACCCCCGCCAAGGGCGGGGGGGAGATCCGGTTCGACGGCAAGCTGATCCGCAAGGACGGGCTCTTCGTCCTGCCGGAGCTGGAAGGCCTGAATCCCGAAAACCTCAAATGATGAGGCGCCCGATCGCCGTTATGAAATTAACGGCTTATCCGGCATGGATTTACAGAATCCGGGGGGCGAACCGCTCCCCGGATTTTTTACCTGTCAAAAATTTGACAAATCCTCGCGGTGTGCCATTTTGAGCCCAGGTGAACGAGACATGGGCCCGGGATACCGGGCCTTCGGAAAAGAGGCGAACCCATGGCGAACAAGAAGATCGAAGAGCTGCGGGAAAGGAAGGCCCGTCTCTATCTCGGGGGCGGCGAGGAGCGGATCGCCAAGCAGCACGCCGCCGGCAAGCGGACGGCGCGGGAACGGCTGGCCCAGCTCTACGACCAGGACACCTTCCAGGAAACCCATCTCTTCATGCAGCACAGGTGCACGAACTTCGGCCTGGCGGGCAAGGAGCTGCCCGGCGAAGGCGTGGTGACGGGATACGGGCTGATCGACGGCCGGCCCGTCTACGCCGCCAGCCAGGACTTCACCGTCGCCGGCGGGGCGGTGGGAGAGGCGACCGCCCTGAAGATCGCCGATCTCCAGGACGACGCCATGAAGACCGGGGACCCCATCATCTTCATCAACGATTCCGGCGGCGCCCGGATCCAGGAGGGAGTCGACTCCCTCGCCGGCTACGGGAACATCTTCTACCGGAACATCAAGGCCTCGGGCGTCGTGCCGCAGATCTCCATCATCAGCGGCCCCTGTGCGGGAGGTGCGGCCTACTCGCCGGCCCTCACCGACTTCATCATCCAGGTCCGGCACGAGGGCCAGATGTACATCACCGGCCCCAGCGTGATCAAGCAGGTCACCGGAGAGGTCGTGACCGCCGAGGAACTGGGCGGGGTGGAGAGTCACAGCCACTATTCCGGCGTGGTCCACTTCGTCGCCGAGAGCGGAGGCCAGGGCATCGCCATCGCGCGGCGACTGCTGAGCTTCCTGCCCAGCAACAACACGGACGATCCCCCCTTCGTGGACGTCCTCCACGACGATGCGGTGGGGGGCGACGAGGCCGTGAACGACATCGTGCCCGAGAATCCCCGCGCCGCCTACGACATGCATGACGTGATCCGCCGGGTGGTCGACCGGGCGGACTTCCTCGAGGTCCAGGAGCACTACGCGCCCAACCTGATCGTGGGCTTCGGCCGCATGGAAGGGTCCACCATCGGCGTGGTGGCCAACAACCCCAGCCACAAGGCCGGAGTCCTGGACATCGACTCCTCCTGCAAGGGCGCCCGCTTCATCCGGTTCTGCAACGCCTTCAACATCCCCCTGGTGACCTTCGTGGACGTCCCCGGCTTCATGCCCGGCGTCCAGCAGGAGTACGGCGGCATCATCCGGCACGGGGCCAAGATGCTGTTCGCCTACGGGGCGGCGACCGTGCCCAAGATCACCATCGTGGTGCGCAAGGCCTACGGCGGGGCGTACCTGGCCATGTGCGGCCGCAGCATGGGCGCCGACCGGGTGGCCGCCTGGCCGTCGGCCGAGATCGCCGTGATGGGCGCCGAAGGCGCCGTCAACGTCCTGTACCGCAAGGAGATCGCCGAGGCTGCGGATCCGGTCGCCATGCGCCGCGAGAAGATCGACGAGTACATGCGCGAGTTCTCCAATCCCTACGTGGCCGCGGCAAGGGGCATGGTGGACGACGTCATCGAGCCCGCCGACACGCGCGCCTACATCGCGATGTCCCTGGAAGTCCTCAAGTCCAAGCGCGAGCTGCGGCCCGCGAAGAAGCACGGGCTCATCCCGCTCTAGGAGGGCGAAGTGGAAGGGCGCATCAGCGAGGAAATGGCGGCGTTGACCTGGGCGGGCATCGGGATCGTGTTCGCGGTCCTGGCCCTGATCGCCTTCGTCATCTCCGTCATCAAGCGGCTCGACGACCGCTGGCAGGCGGCCGAGGCCAAGGCCGATGCCAAGGCCGTGCTCAAGCCCGCCACCATCGACGAGACCACCCTGGTCCTCATCAGCGCCGCGGCGGCCGTCGCCGTCGGCGGGAGGTTCCGGGTGCGCCGCATCCGGCGCCTGCTCTCGCCCAAGACCAAGCGAACGCCCTGGTCCGCCCAGGGACGCCTCATCCTGCAGGGATCCCACGCGCCCTCGCGCCAGCGGGACCTGCGTTGACCGGTCGAACCGACATCATCCGGGCCGCCGGGTCCGGGGGAGATGGATCATGAAGCTGAAGATCACCGTCCACGGGGTAGCGTACGAGGTCGACGTCGAGGTTCTCGACGCCAAGGACGAGATGCAGGGTTCGGCGGCCCCCTTGCCGCCGGTCGCCCCCGAGCCGGGAGCACCTCCCCTCGCGGGGAGGCCGGCCCCTCCGCCTCCCTCCGCCGGGCCGGCCCCGGTTTCCGGGGACCCGGGCGGGGTGGCCTGTCCCATCGCCGGAACCGTCCTGGAGGTCCGCTGCAAGCCGGGCGACAGCGTCGTCCAGGGCCAGGACCTGGTCATCATCGAGGCCATGAAGATGGAGACCACCATCGCCGCTCCCACCGCCGGCAAGATCAAGGCCGTGCTGGTGGCTGCGGGCGATGCGGTGCGGGAGAGCCAGACCCTCGTCGAATTCGAGTGACGCCATGGATGTCGTTTGGGATTTCCTCCAGGTCGGGATCGTCGGGAACTTCTCCTGGGGCAACATGGCCATGCTGGCCATCGGCTGCGTGTTCATCTACCTGGGCATCGCCAAGGACTACGAGCCGCTGCTGCTGGTGCCGATCGGTTTCGGGATGCTGGTGGGCAACATCCCCCTGAGCAGCGGCATGAACATCGGCATCTACGAGCCCGGCAGCGTCCTGTTCATCCTGTACCAGGGCGTGACCCAGGGCTGGTACCCGTCGCTGATCTTCCTGGGCATCGGCGCCATGACCGATTTCTCGGCGATGCTGAGCAACCCCCGCCTCATCCTGCTGGGGGCGGCGGCCCAGGCCGGCATCTTCCTGACTTTCGCCGGATCCCTGCTGCTGGGCTTCGCCGAGAAGGATGCGGCGGCCATCGGGATCATCGGCGGAGCCGACGGTCCCACCGCCATCTTCCTGTCCAGCCAGCTGGCGCCCCACCTGCTGGGGGCCATCGCCGTGGCGGCCTATAGCTACATGGCGCTGGTCCCGGTGATCCAGCCGCCCATCATCAAGCTGCTGACCACCCGGAAGGAGCGGCTCATCCGGATGAAGCCCTCGCGCCCGGTCAGCAAGCGCATCCGCATCATCTTCCCGATCGTGGCCTTCATCCTCTGCGCCGGCATCGCGCCGGGTGCGATCAGCCTGCTGGGCTTCCTCTTCTTCGGGAACCTCCTGAAGGAGAGCGGGGTGACCGAGCGGCTGGCCAAGACGGCCCGCAGCTCCCTGATCGATACGGTCACCATCCTGCTGGGACTCTGCGTGGGGGCGTCCACCGACGCCAGCCGGTTCCTGACTCCCGCCTCGGTCAAGATCGCCGCCCTCGGGGCGCTTTCCTTCTGCGTGGCCACGGCCGCCGGGGTGATCTTCGCGAAGGTCATGAACCTCTTCACGAAGGAAAAGATCAATCCCATCATCGGGGCGGCGGGGGTGTCGGCCGTTCCGGACAGCGCGCGCGTCTGCCAGATGGTCGGAGCGAAGGAGGATCCCCAGAACTTCCTGATCATGCACGCCATGGCGCCCAACGTGGCGGGAGTGATCGGCTCGGCCGTCGCCGCCGGGGTGTTCCTCTCGAAGTTCGTGATGCGGGGATAGGGAAAGAGGGAGCGGATCGCTCCCTCTTTCTCCTCTGCTCCGGCGGACGGACCCGGCTAGCGGCTCCCGGTGCGTTCGACCTCGATTCCGGCCTTGCCGTCCAGCCCCTCGATCATCGCCTCGAACTCCTCGCTGTCGAAGTGCTGGGCCAGCCTGAACATGGTTCCGAGGTCCAGGTCGCCCACGACGTTGACGAACGCGGCCTCATCGCCTGGGCTGTAGTAGACGAGCACCAGGCCCACCATCTTGCCGTCGACCCGCTTGGTGCTGACCGAGGTGACCTCCTGGCCGTCCTTGGAGTAGATCAGCCTGTTCCAGCCGCCTTTCTCCAGCTTGTCGGTGATCTTCTGGACGGTCCCGGCGGTCTCGTCGTCCTCGTCCTCCAGGGAGAAGGCCTTCACGCGGACGCCCTTGATCATGGTCAGGGCCTTGGCCAGCTCGGGATCCCCTGCCTCGTCCGCCTCGGCTGCGATGCTGAGCAGCATGGCGCTCAGGTCGATGTCCTTCACCTCCTCGGCGTCGGCCGGGATCTTGATCCATTCCAGGTCCAGGTACCCGGGCTCCTTGTCCAGATCGGACGCGGTCGCCAGGCCTGTGGCGAGCAGGGCGGTCAGCGCCGCCATCGTCATCGTGCGTTTCCAGTTCATCCTTTGCCTCCCTGTGATGCCTCGGCCGCGCTCCTGAGCGATCCGGTGATCGCGGCCGGGATCTTCCGGCCGAACACGTCCTTGACCGTTTCTTTCTCGTTGTGATCGATGACCCTGGCGGCGAGGTTCAGGGTCCAGGCCAGGTCCCTGCGGGCCTGCCGGACCCGCTCGGGGCCGGGTTCGGACCGGATGGCCGTGGCCTCCGGCGTGTGGACCGGATCCACGTCCGGCGTGCGGGTCGTCACCAGGGCCACCAGGCAGGCGGCCAGGGCGATGCCCACGCCGGCCGGCGCCAGGGCCCGGCGCCGGAAGGGCGGACGGACCGGAGCCGCGGATTTCGGCGAGTCCGCCGCCACCGCCTTGAGGATGGCGGTCGTGACGGTGGCGGGGCACCTGACCGGCGGGGCGCTTCCGAGGCTCTGGCGCAGGGCCTGTTCCCGCTCGAGCTCGCCGGCGCACTCGGCGCACCGGGCCAGGTGGGCGGCGATCCCTGCGGTCTCCTCGGGCCGCAGATCCCCGTCGAGAAACCCGGCCAGTTCGAGCTGGATGTCGCGGCAGGTCTTCATCAGACGGTCTCCTGTCGGGAGGCGGGTGTGCCGTGGTTCTCGGCCAGGACGAGCCTGAGGGTCTTGCGCGCCCGGTGGATCTGGACTTTCACCGAGCTCAGGTTCTTGCCCAGGGCCGCGGCGATGTCCTTGACCTTCATGCCCTGGAAGTAATGCATGAGCATCACGCTCCGGGTCTCCTCGCCGAGGGTGGCCAGGGCGGCCATGATTTCCCGCCGCCGGTCCTCGGCCTCCAGGTTCCCGTCGGGACCGGCGGAATCCGGCCCGGTCCAGGCCAGGCGATCGACGGCCTCGCCGTCGGGCCGGCCCAGATTGCGGACCAGGGCCCCTTGCCGGCGCGTGCGGTCGATGCACAGGTTGTGCGTGACCCTCAGCAGCCAGGGCAGGATTCCGGATTCCGGCAGGTCGCCGCCGCTGCGCCACAGCCGCAGGAACGCCTCCTGGGTGATGTCCTCGGCGTCCTGGTCGTGGCGGACCACCCACAGCGCCTGGCTGTAGACGCGGTCGCGGTGAGCGCTCAGGTGCCTGGTGAATGCCGTTCCGTCCATCTGCATACCAGGAAGACGCCGGGGTCGGTGGATGGTTACATCAGGCGGAAAAAAAAGCGGCCCCCGGGGGGCCGCAGCGTCCTCAGGGACCGCAGGGTCCGGTCATCCTCCCGGATCGGGCTCGATCACGACCAGGGGATCGCCCGGATTGACCGATTGCCCCACCTTGACCGGAATCTCCCTGACCACCCCGCTCACCCGGGCGCCCAGTTCGTTCTGCATCTTCATGGCCTCGACCACGATGACCGGTTCGCCCTGGTGGACCTGCTGCCCCGGCCGGACCCTGATCTCGATGACCAGGCCGGGAATGTCCGCGAGGATGGTCCCGCTGCCGCCCGCGTCCCCGAGACTCTCGAGGGCCTGGGCCTTCAACTCGTCCATGACGGTCAACCGGAAGGGGCGTCCGTCCAGGGTGGCGGCCACCGTCCCCTTTCTGTCCATTCCGGTCAGGTGGACCAGGTGCTGGCGGTTGCCGAGCCGTACGGACAGGGCCCGGCCCCCCATCACGGGCACGGCATCGATTCCGAGGGGTTCCGCGTCCCCGAGGCGCACCTGGGTCTCGGCCTCCCGGCGGGCGACCTCCGCGGTCACCTGATCATCGGCGAGCTTGAGGATATAACGCTTCTTCATCCACACGGGGTCGGCCTCCGGCTACTTGGTGTTGGTCATCTGGCGCAGGGCGTTCAGTCGCCAGTTCCCCGGGGCGCATTCGTCCCCGGCAGGAGGCGTGGCCAGGCGGGCGTCCCGCCGGTTGGCCTCGAACAGGGCGGTTGCGGCGATCAGGGCGTCGGTCTGCCCGGCGTCGAGCCGGGGCTGCCAGTCCGCAGGGTCGAAGTGCTCCGAGACGAAATGGGTGGTGTAGGAGCCGTCCCGGAAGGCGGGCTGTTCCAGGGCCCAGGCGTGGAAGGGCAGGTTGTGGACGGGGCCGTGGAGGATGAATTCACCCAGGACCCTGCGGGCCCGGTCGATGGCCAGATCCCGGTTCTCCGCCCAGACGATCAGCTTGGCCAGCATCGGATCGTAATGGATGGGGACGTCGAACCCCTCGTAGATGCCCGTGTCGAGGCGGACCCCGGGTCCCTGGGGCACGGTCAGGGATTCGATGCGGCCGATGCTCGGCGCGAAGTTGCGGGCGGGATCCTCGGCGTAGAGGCGGAACTCCAGGGCCCAGCCGTGCTGGCGGAGGTCCTCCTGCCGGTAGCAAAGCCCCTGTCCCTGGGCGATCAGGACCATGGCCCGGACCAGGTCGACCCCCGTCACCATCTCGGTCACCGGGTGTTCGACCTGCAGCCTCGTGTTCATCTCCAGGAAGAAGAATTCGCCGCCGGGAGCGAGGATGAACTCGACGGTGCCCGCGCCCCGGTAGGAGACGGCGCGGGCGGTCTGGACCGCGGCTGCGCAGATCCTGTCCCGCAGGGCGGGGGTCAGGGAGGGGGAGGGGCTTTCCTCGATCACCTTCTGGTGCCGGCGCTGCACGGAACACTCGCGTTCGAAGAGGTGGATCACCTCCCCGCGGCCGTCCCCTAGCACCTGGACCTCGATGTGCTTGGGACTCTCGATGTACTTCTCCACGAAGACGGCGTCGTTGGCGAAGCTGGCCCCGGCCTCGCCGCGGGTCTGGCGCAGGGCGGCGGCCATCTCCCCGGAGGAACGGACAACCCGCATGCCCTTGCCGCCTCCGCCCGCCGAGGCCTTGAGCAGGACGGGATAGCCGATCCGCTCGGCGACGGCCACGGCCTCGGCCGGGTCCGTGACGGCCTCCTCGGTGCCGGGAACCACGGGCACCCCGGCGGCGATCATGCGCCGCCGCGAGCTGAGCTTGTCGCCCATGATCGCCATGGTCTCGGCCGTGGGGCCGATGAACACCAGACCGGCCGCCTCGACCGCGGCGCTGAAGGGGCCGTTCTCGGAGAGGAAACCGTAGCCGGGATGGATGGCCTCGGCCCCGGTCTCCAGGGCGGCGGCGATGATCCGGTCCCCCTTGAGGTAGCTCTCCGCTGCGGGGGCGGGCCCGATGCACACCGCCTCGTCGGCCGTCAGCACGTGCAGGGCCGTGCGATCGATCTCCGAGTACACGGCCACGGTTCCGATTCCCATTTCCCGCAGGCCCTGGATGATGCGCACGGCGATCTCGCCGCGGTTGGCCACGAGGACCTTCCTGAACTGCCGGGAGCTGTCGCTGTTCTCCACGTTCGTCCTCTCCCTAGAGGGGGATGTTGCCGTGCTTCTTGGGAGGCAACTGCTGTTTCTTGTTGCGCAGGTTGTGCAGGGCCACGATCAGGTGCCTGCGCGTCTCCGCCGGTTCGATCACGTCGTCGAGATAGCCCAGCCCCGCGGCGATGAAGGGGTTGGCGTAGAGTTCGTTGTACTCGTCCACCAGCCTCCTGCGCTCGGCTTCCGGGTCGGGCGAATCGGCGATCTGCTGCCTGAACAGGATGTTGACCGCACCCTCGGGGCCCATGACGGCCAGTTCGGCCCCCGGCCAGGCCACGTTGTAGTCGGCCCGGATGTGCTTGCTGTTCATCACGTCGTAGGCCCCGCCGTAGGCCTTGCGGGTGATGACGGTCAGCTTGGGCACGGTGGCCTCGCTGAAGGCGAACAGCAGCTTGGCGCCGTGCTTGATGATGCCGCCGAACTCCTGGTCGGTGCCGGGCAGGAAGCCGGGAACGTCCTCGAAGACCACCAGCGGGACGTTGAAGCAGTCGCAGGTGCGCACGAACCGGGCGCCCTTGGTGCTGCTGGCGATGTCGAGCACTCCCGCCTGGAACTTCGGCTGGTTGGCCACGATGCCGACGGGCTTGCCGTCCAGGCGCGCGAAACCGCAGATGATGTTCTGGGCGTGGAGGGGCTGGACCTCCATGAAGTCGCCCTCGTCGACGACCAGCCGGATCACGTCGTGCATGTCGTAGGGCTTGCGGCTGTCCTCGGGCACCAGGGTGTTCAGGGCCTCTTCCCGGCGGTCCGGCCGGTCGTTGGGAACGATGCGCGGCGGTTCCTCCAGGTTGTTCTGGGGCAGGAAGCTGAGGAGCCTCCGGACCATCAGGAGGCAATCCTGGTCGCTGGCCGACATGAAGTGGGCGACTCCGCTGCGCGTGGAGTGGGTCTTGGCGCCGCCGAGCTCCTCGAAGGTGACGTCCTCGTTGGTGACCATCTTGATGACGTTGGGCCCGGTCACGAACATGTAGCTCGTCTTGTCGACCATGAGGGTGAAGTCCGTGATGGCGGGGGAATAGACCGCACCGCCGGCGCACGGGCCGAGGATGGCGCTGATCTGGGGGACCACCCCCGAGGCCATGGTGTTGCGCCAGAAGATCTCGGCGTAACCGGCCAGGGATCGGACCCCCTCCTGGATGCGCGCCCCGCCGCTGTCGTTCAGGCCGATCACGGGGCAGCCGTTCTCCAGGGCCTGGTCCATCAGCTTGCTGATCTTCTGGGCGTTGGCCTCGCTCATCGAGCCCCCGAAGACCGTGAAGTCCTGGGCGAAGACGTAGACCTGGCGCCCGTCGACGCGTCCGATGCCGGTGACGATCCCGTCGCCGACCGGCCGGAACCGGTCCATCCCCATCTCGTGGCTGCGATGCCTGACGAAGACCCCCGTCTCGTGGAAGCTGCCTTCGTCCAGCAGCAGGTGGATCCGTTCGCGGGCGGTCAGCCGACCCTTCTCGTGGACCTTGGCGATCTTCTCGGGGCCTCCGCCGGCCAGGGCCTGGCTTCTCAGTTCGTTCAGGCGGTCGAGCTTGTTCTCCGGGGCATCGGACATGGCGCGATCCTTCGAAGGTTGATGATGGACATGGTTCCCCGCCCTCGGCCTGTCCAGCGGGCCGGGGGCACCGGGCCTGGACCGACGGGATGGCTGGGCAGTTTAGCAGATAACGGATATGCGGGAAAGCCCCAAGGGCCCGGGTGAATGGCCTGTCAGGCCTCGCCTTCCCTGGCGCGCAGGGTGAGCCGGTTGATCAGGTCGGCCATGTCGTGGTGGCTGCAGGGCTTCAAGATGAATTCGTGGACCCCGGCCTCCCGGGCCTGCCGCTCGTGGAAGCTGTCCCGGAAACCGGTGGTCAGGATGATCGGCAATCCCGGCCGCAGGGTGTGGATCTCCCTGGCCAGGCGCACTCCGGACATGTGGGGCATGATCTGGTCGGTGATCAGGACGTCGTAGGCTTCGGGGCCGGCCTGGAACTTCTGGAGGGCTTCCCTGCTGTCGGTGGTCTTGATCACGCTGAAGCCCAGGTGCCGCAGGCCGCGGGCCATGACGGCGGCGACCATCTCCTCGTCATCGACCAGAAGGACGCGGATTCCCGGTCTGGCGCCCGGACCTGCGGCGGCCGCGACCCGGGTCGCAGGAACAGAGGGCTCGCTGACCGCGGCGCCCGCAGGCACTTCGATCACGGGCTGGGAAGCGGAGAAGGCGGGCACGGACCAGGCGATCAGGGGGAAGTAGATCGTGAAGGTCGTTCCGGACCCGGGCCTGCTGCTGGGGATGGTCACGCCGTGGTGGTGCTTGAGGATCCGGCAGACCGTCGCGAGGCCGAGCCCGGCCTGTCCGGCGGCCGGATCGTCCCCGTAATAGGCGGTGGTGATGCGTTCCAGGGTGGCCGCATCCATGCCCCGGCCGTTGTCCCTGACGCTCAGACAGACGTAGCTGCCGGGTTCCAGGTCCTGGGGCAGGGCCTTCTGCCGCGCCCTGATCTCCTCTTCCTTCAGGGAAATGGAGATCCTGCCCTGGCTGCGCAGCATCGCCTGGACGGAATTGCTGCACAGGTTCATGAGCACCTGCTGGACGCCGGTGGCGGAGGCCAGGACCGGACCGCAGGGTTCGAGGTCGGTCTCGATCTCGATGGACCGCGGCAGGATGTCCCGCATGAGCTTGACCGTGTCGCGGACGACGGGCAACAGGTCGGTGGGTTTGCGGGCGAGATCGGCTTGCCGGAAGAAGTCGCTCAGGTCCTTGACCAGATCCCCGGCCAGATGGCCGGCCTTCAGCACCTTGTTCAGCTCGTCCTGGCACCGGGATTCCTCGGGGGCGCCCTGGGCAGCCAGCCTGGCATGGCCCAGGATCACGGCCAGCAGGTTGTTCAGGTTGTGGATGATGCTGCCGGCGAAGACGCCGACCGCTTCCATCCGCTGGGCCTGGGAGAGCCGTTCGCGGAGGCGCTCCTCGGCGAGCTTGAGCTCCCGGATCCGGTTCTCCTGCCCGGCCTGCCGCGCCCGCAGACGGCGCACCGCCAGGTGCTGCCACCCGCCCAGGACCGCCAGGATCAGGCAGGCGAGGACCAGTCCGGTAATCAGCAAGGAACGACCACCCCCGGAAACGACAGGGAAATATCACGAGATCTTGACGTAACCATAACACATCCACCCTCTACCCCGCCACCATGATGACTTGGAAGCCCCGGCCCCTTCGGCTATACTCCGCCGGACCGGAAATCCGGAAAGAAAGGACCAACCCATGAGTTACCAGAACATCCTGTGCGCCGTGGCCGAAGGGATCGCCACGGTGACCGTCAACCGTCCCGACAAGCTCAACGCCCTGAACCGCCAGACCATCGCGGAATTGACAGCCTGCTTCCGGGACCTGGCGGCCGCGGACGAGGTCCGGGTCGTGCTGCTGACCGGTGCGGGGGAGAAGGCCTTCGTGGCCGGCGCCGACATCGGCGAACTGGCCGATCTGACGGCGAGCGCCGCCGAGGCCCTGGCCTGCGGGGGCCAGGCCCTGATGGATCTCATCGAGAACCTGGGCAAGCCGGTGATCGGGGTGATCAACGGCTTCGCGCTGGGAGGGGGCTGCGAACTGGCCATGGCCTGTACCTTCCGCTACGCCGCGGACACCGCCAGGCTCGGCCTGCCGGAAACCGGCCTGGGATTGATTCCGGGCTTCGGGGGCACGCAGAGGCTGCCCCGGTTGGTGGGTCGGGGCCGGGCCCAGGAACTCGTCCTCGGCGGGGACATGGTCCCGTCGGAAGAGGCCATGGCCATGGGGCTGGTCAACAAGGTGTTTCCCGCCTCCGAGCTCATGCCGGCCGCGCTCAAGACGGCGGGCCGCCTGGCGGGCAAATCCCGGCTCACCCTGGGGCTCGCCCTGAAGGCGGTCGGCGACGGTCTTCAGATGACGCAGGCGGGCGGGTGCCGCCTGGAAGCAGCCCTGTTCGGGGTGGCGGGGGCCTCGCAGGACGCCCGCGAGGGCTGCCGGGCCTTCCTGGAAAAAAGGAAGCCCGAATTCCAGGATTCCTGACGGGTTAACGCCAGGTTTTTGAACGAGTTGTATTTTCGTCGCGACGGGTCGCCCCGGGGGGAAACATTTTTTTGGGCCCCTTGGGGTGACCTGTTATGTTTGCAGGGATATAGCCCATCGACCCGGACAAATCGGACGAATCCGGGCCTAATCTCTGCGCGAGGTGATTCCCATGACCGACAATACCGCCGTCGCCGTCCCCTTCATGGAAGTCAACCCGGAACTCTGCAAGGGATGCCAGCTTTGCATCGGGGTCTGTCCCAAGAGCGTCATCGCCATCAGCCAGAAGCTCAACAGCGCCAGCTACCATCCCGCGTATTACACGGGCCAGGATTGCACCGGCTGCGGGCTTTGTTTCTACGCCTGCCCCGAACCGGGCGCCATCCGAGTGATCAAGCCCTAGGATATTTCAGGAGAACGACTTCGGGACCCAACCGACGGGAGATGATCCATGGCCAAGCAGTTCATGAAGGGAAACGATGCCATCATCGTCGGGGCCCTTGCAGCAGGATGTCGGGCCTACTACGGTTACCCCATCACCCCCGCCAGCGAAATCGCCCATGCCGCCGCCCTGCACTTCCCCGCACTGGGCGGCGTCTTCATCCAGGCCGAAAGCGAAGTCTCGGCCATCAACATGGTCTACGGCACCGCCGGCATGGGCATCCGCACCATGACCGCGTCCTCCAGTCCCGGCTTCAGCCTGAAGCAGGAAGGCCTGTCCTACTGCGCCGGCGCCGAATTGCCCTGCGTGGTGGTGAACATCGATCGCGGCGGCCCGGGCCTGGGCAACATCGCCCCCGAGCAGGCGGACTACTTCCAGGTCACCAAGGGCGGCGGCCACGGCAACTACCGCCTCATCGCCCTGGCGCCCAACGGTGCCCAGGAGATGTGCGACCTGACCATGAAGGCCTTCGACCTCGCCGACAAGTACCGTAACCCGGCCTGCATCATGGCCGACGGGATCACCGGTCAGATGATGGAAGTGGTGGAGATCCCCGAGGCGAAGCCGCTCGCGGTGGACCATTCGAGCTGGTGCGTGGCCGGCACGCCCGAGACCTCGGGCCACCTGGTCAGCTCCATCTTCCTCGAGTCCACCGATCTGGAGGAACACAACCTCAAGCTCGACCGCAAGTACAAGGAAGTCATGGCCAACGAGGTCATGTTCGAGGAGTACCGGACCGCCGACGCCGACCTGGTCGTCGTGGCCTACGGCGTGGTCAGCCGCATCGTGTATTCCTCGATCGACGCCGCCCGCGAGGAGGGAATGAAGATCGGCCTGCTGCGGCCCATCACCCTGTGGCCCTTCCCCAGCGCGCCCATCGCCGCCCACGCCGCCCGGGGAGCCTCCTTCCTGGCGGTGGAGCTGTCAACCGGCCAGATGGTCGAGGACGTCCAGCTCGCGGTCGCCGGCAAGACCCCCGTTCACTTCTACGGCCGCTGCGGCGGGATGGTCCCCAAGGGTCAGGAGCTGCTGGCCGAGTACCGCAAGATCATGGAAGGAGGCAACTAGCCATGAAGGTCTTCGAGAAGTCGCCCTCCTTCTACCAGGTGTTCGAACGCAAGAGCGGGCCCGCCAAGGAGGCCACCCACTATTGCCCGGGCTGCGGCCACGGCAACGCCCACAAGATGATCGCCGAGGCGCTGGAGGACCTCGAACTCACCAGCAAGACGGTGTTCATCTCCCCGGTGGGCTGCTCGGTTTTCGCCTACTACTACTTCGACTGCGGGAACATCCAGGCGGCCCACGGCCGGGCGCCCGCGGTCGCCACCGGCGTCAAGCGCGCCAATCCCGATTCCATCGTCATCTCCTACCAGGGCGACGGCGACCTGGCGGCCATCGGCACGGCCGAGACCATCCATGCCGCCAACCGGGGCGAGAACATCACGGTGTTCTTCGTCAACAACGCCATCTACGGGATGACCGGCGGGCAGATGGCGCCGACCACGATGATCGGCCAGCGCAGCGCGACGACGCCGCTGGGCCGGGTCGCCGGGGTTCACGGCAATCCCATCCGCATGTGCGAGATGCTGGCCACGCTGCCGGCGCCGACCTACATCGAGCGGGTCTGCATCGGGGACAGCAAGCAGATCATGAAGGCCCGCAAGGCCGTCCGCAAGGCCCTGCAGATCCAGGCCGAGGGCAAGGGCTACAGCTTCGTCGAGATCGTCTCGCCCTGCCCGACCGGATGGAAGATGGACCCGGTGACCGCCCGGGACTGGATGACCGAGGAGATGCTGAAGGTCTTCCCCCTCGGGGTCTACAGGGACGAGAGCGGCAACCGGGAGGAGGGTGACTGGCATCGCCACTACGAGGGCTTCGACCCCGCCAAGGTCAACCCCTACCTCGACCGCCTGAAGACGAGCATGACCGAGAGCGAGCCCGTGGCCCTGAAGCAGGATCTCAACTGCAAGTTCGCGGGCTTCGGCGGTCAGGGCATCCTCACCCTGGGGCTGTTCCTGTCCCAGATCGGCATGCGGGCGGGCCAGCAGGTCAGCTGGTTCCCGGCCTACGGCCCCGAGATGCGCGGCGGGACGGCCAACTGCTCGGTGAACCTGTCCAGCCGGCGGATCGGCTCCCCCCTCGTCGACGAGCCGAACGTCCTGGTCGTCATGAACCAGCCGTCCCTCGACGCTTTCGAGGACTCGGTCGTGGACGGCGGCACGATCATCATCGACACGACCATCGTCGAGGGCAAGCCGGACGGGAAGAGGCTCAACGCCGTGATGATTCCCGCGACGGAGATCGCCGACCAGGTGGGCACCCCCAAGATCGCCAACGTCGTGGTGCTGGGCGCCCTGGCTGCGGCGACGGACGCCTTTACTCCCGAGTTCTGCATGGAGACCCTGCGCTCGGTGATCAAGAAGAAGAGCCTGATCGAAATGAACATGGAAGCCTTCCGCAAGGGTTACGACTTCGTCAAGAACTCGTGATCCGAAGCGCCAGGTGGTGGGCCTGACCTCGCGGCGGCCTTGCCTGACCCTGAGGCCGGCCCGCGTCCAAGCTGGGCCGGCCTTTTTCGCGAAGGCGGGCCCGGACGGGAGTGCGAACGATGATCATCGGTATTCCCCGGTCCCGGATCCAGGACGAGTTCCGGGTCGGATTGCCCCCGCGGATGGTGACGAACCTCGTGTCCTGCGGGGCCCAGGTCGTGGTGGAGAAGCACGCCGGCCACGGCAGCGGCTTCGCCGACGAGAGCTACGAGCAGGCCGGCGCCCGCATCGTGCACCAGCTAGAGGAGGTCTACGGCCGGGCGGACCTGATCCTGAAGGTGAACCGTCCCGTCTCTTCCGAGTACCAGCTGCTGCGCGAGGGACAGATCCTCATGTCCGTCATGCACCTGGCCGTGGCGGAAC
This sequence comes from bacterium, assembly GCA_018829565.1. Lineage (GTDB taxonomy): Bacteria > Krumholzibacteriota > Krumholzibacteriia > LZORAL124-64-63 > LZORAL124-64-63 > JAHJTW01. Next base: position 27,153 of record JAHJTW010000258.1, read on the forward strand.
CGGAGCTGGTCCGGACCCTGCTCGACCGCGAGTGCACGGCGGTGGACTACACGACCATCGAGGACGCGGGAGGCAACCTGCCGGTGCTGCGCCCGCTGTCCCAGATCGCCGGGCGCATGGTGCCCCAGATCGCCGCCCGTTACCTGCAGACCGATCACGGGGGCCTGGGGATCCTTCTGGGGGGGACCCCGGGCGTTCCTCCCGCCGAGGTCGTGGTCATCGGCGCGGGCACCGTGGGGCGCAACGCCGTCAGGGCCTGCCTGGGCGCGGGCGCCCGGGTCACCCTGCTGGACAGCGACCTGGACCGCCTCAGCGAGATCGACTGGACCTTCCCCGGCCGGGTGACGACCTTCCCCGCCAACGAGGCCACCCTCCGCAAGGCCCTGTCCTACGCCGACGTCGTGGTCGGCGCCGTCCTCATCCCCGGCACGCGAACCCCGCACCTGGTCACCAAGGAGATGGTGGGTCTGCTGAGGGAAAAGA
>JAHJTW010000259.1 GCA_018829565.1 bacterium
CGGGCGCTGGTCACCGGACCGGCCCTGCTGCTGGCCGACGAACCCACGGGCAATCTCGACACCCGCACCAGCATCGAGGTCCTCGCCCTGTTCCAGGAACTGAACGACCAGGGGCTGACCCTGCTGATGGTGACCCATGAACAGGACATCTCCCGCTACGCCCGGCGCATCGTCGAGCTGCGGGACGGACGGATCGTCAGGGACGAACCGGTCGCCGGCCGCGGCGACGCCCGGGCCGACCTGGCCGCCCTGTCCACCGGAGGTGCCGCATGCGCCCCGACCAGCTGATCCGGATCGCCCTGCGGGGCATCGCCCGCACCAAGCTGCGCAGCGCCCTGACCATGCTGGGCATCATCATCGGCGTCGGCGCGGTGATCGTCATGGTGGCCATCGGCAGCGGAGCCCGCTCCCGCATCGAGGAGAACATCCGCAACCTCGGGACCAACATGGTGGTCATCACTCCCGGCGCCATCACGACGGGCGGGGTCAGCCGGGGCGCGGGCACGATGAGCAGCCTGACCGTCGACGACGCGGTCAAGCTCGCCCGCGAATCCCTGCTCCTGGCCGAGGTCTCCCCGGTGATCATGACCTTCTCCCGGATCCGCGGCGGCGGCGGCAACTGGCGCGCGCCCATCTACGGGGTGGACGTTTCCTACCGGTCCGTCCGCGACTGGAACCTGGAGGACGGGCAGTTCTTCGACGTCAAGGACATCCGGTCGCGACGCAAGGTGGCGGTCCTCGGCGCCACCGTCGCGCAGAACCTCTTTCCGGAGCAGAGCGCCATCGGGCAGCAGGTCATCCTGCGCGGAGTCCCCTTCAACGTCATCGGTGTCCTGGCCGAGAAGGGCCAGACCGCCGACGGGAGCGACCAGGACGACATGGTCCTGTGTCCCTACACCACCGTCCAGGAGCGTCTCTCCGGCCGCCAGTTCATCCCCCAGATCCTCGGATCGGCCTGGTCCCCGGACGACGTCGACGCCGCCATGGACGAGGCCAGGGTGATCCTGCGGGAGAGCCACGGCCTGGCCGAATGGGAGGAGGACGACTTCACCGTCCGCAACCAGAACGACATCGCCGAGGCGGCCACCGGCACCACCGAGGTCATGACCATCCTGCTGGCGGCCATCGCGGGGATCTCCCTGCTGGTCGGCGGCATCGGCATCATGAACATCATGCTGGTGTCGGTCACGGAGCGGACCCGCGAGATCGGGATCCGCATGGCCATCGGCGCGCGTCCCGGCGACGTCCTCACCCAGTTTTTGGTCGAAAGCGTGGTGCTCTCCTTGCTCGGCGGCCTGCTGGGAGTCGGCCTCGGCTACGGCGGCAGCCGGCTGGTGGGCGAGATCACCGGGTGGCCGACGGTGATCGATCCGGGAACCGTGGGCCTGGCCCTGGGGTTCTCCGCCGGAGTGGGTGTGTTCTTCGGATTCTGGCCGGCCCGCAAGGCCGCCGCCCTGAACCCCATCGACGCCCTCAGGTACGAGTAGAATCCGGCCGTTGCCCCCCGGCGGTTCCCCGGGTACCATGGAGGCATGATCTTCTTCCTCAGGAACCGCAAGCGCCGGCAGTTGCTGGCCGAGGGCCTGGACGAACGGGCCTGGAGCCTGGCCTGCAGCCGCGTGCCCATGCTGCGCCGCTTGCCCGACGACGTGGCGGGGAGGGTTCGCGCGGCCGCCAGGGTCCTGATAAAGGAGAAGCACTTCGAGGGCTGCGGCGGGCTCGCGCTCGAACCCGAGATGCCCCTGATGGTCTGCTGCCAGGCGGCCCTGCTCCAGGTCCACCCCCACCCCGACTTCTTTCCCGGTCTCGACACGGTCCTCGTCTATCCCGAGGCGTTCACGGTCCAGCACCAGGTCGAGGACGAGTTCGGCATCGTCAGCGAGGACCCGGACGAGCTGGCCGGGGAGTCCTGGCAACGCGGGTCCGTGATTCTCAGCTGGCAGGACGTCACCGAGGAACTGGCCGAGCCGGAAGCGGGCTACAACGTCGTCCTCCATGAATTCGCCCACCAGCTGGACGAACAGACCGGCGAGGCGGACGGGGCTCCCCTGATCGCGTCCAAGGACCTGCTGGCGCGCTGGTCGGATGCCTTCGGTCTGGCCTTCAGCCGTCACGAACGCAGCCTGCGGCGGGGCCGGGAGATCCTGTTCGACGACAACGCCGCCGAATCCCCCGCCGAGTTCTTCGCCACCGCGGTGGAACTCTTCTTCAGCCTGCCCCGGGACCTTCGCCAGGAGTTCGGGGACCTCTACGCCGTGATGAGCGAGCACTTCGCCGTGGATCCCGCCCGCTGGTAGATCAGCGCTCCAGGCGAACCCGGATCTTTCCCGTGCCGGGGCCCATGATGCTCCCGATTGCAACGGCGGCATCCACGCCGGCCTCGCGGAGGGCGGCCACCAGATCGTCGGCCTGGGCCGCGGCCACGGCGATCAGGAGGCCGCCGCTGGTCTGGGCGTCGCAGAGCAAGGTCTTCTGGAGTTCGGAGACGCCATCGGTCCAGTCCACCGAATCGGCGACGAAGGCCTGGTTGTCCCGGGTCCCTCCCGGAACGATGCCCGCCGCGGCATGGTCCCAGGCCGCGGGGATGACCGGCACCTTGTCCGCGACAACTTCGGCGTCCACCCCGCTTCCGATGGTCATCTCCCGGAGATGTCCCAGCAAGCCGAATCCCGTGACGTCCGTCACCGCGGAGAGGTCGAAACCGCTCATGACCTCCGCCGCCGTCCGGTTCAGGGCGGCCATGATCCGGATGGCCTCGTCCGCGGTCGCGGGGTCCACCAGACCACGTTTGAGAGCCGTCGTGATGATCCCCAGGCCCAGGGGCTTGGTCAGGATCAACCGATCCTGCGGCCTGGCGCCGGCATTGGACAGGATCCGGTCGGGATGGACCCGGCCCGTCACCGCCATCCCGAACTTCGGTTCGGTGTCGTCGACCGTGTGCCCGCCCACGATGGGGATGCCCGCCTCGGCCGCCTTGTCCGCCGCCCCCTTGAGGATCTCCTCGAGCACCCACACCGGCAACCGGTTGGTGGGAAAGCCGACGATGTTCAGGGCGAAGAGGGGCTGCGCGCCCATGGCGTACACGTCGCTGAGGGCGTTGGCCGCGGCGATGGCCCCGAAATGGTAGGGATCGTCCACGATGGGGGTGAAGAAATCCACGGTCGCGACGATGGCCGTCTCGTGGTCGAGGCGATAGACCGCAGCATCGTCCGACGACCCGGTTCCCACCAGGACGGCCGGGTCGTTCACCGGAGGCAGCTTCCGCACCACCTCTTCGAGCACCTGGGGCCGCAACTTGCAGGCGCAGCCCAGACCATGCGTGAAATGCGTGAGCTTGACGGAATCCCGTTCGGGGCCGGCAACCGGCCCGACCGGTCCGGCCTCTCGGGGGCGCAACCGCTCAACTGCGGCAATGACTTGGTCGGCCGCATCCTCGACCTCCTTGCGGGTCAGGAACTTCCCCGTCGAGAAGCGGACGGTGCCCATGGCGTATTCCGGAGGAACCTTCATCGCCGCGATCACGCTCGACACGTCGACCGACTCGGCGTGACAGGCCGCACCGGCCGAAGCCGCCACCCCCGTCAGTTCGGACAGGAGCGTGTTCGCTTCGATGTGGGGAAAGCTCACGTTCAGGGTGTTGGGCAGGCGCAGGACGGGGTGCCCGTTCAGGCGCATGTCCGGCAGGGCGGCCTGCAACCGATCCCAGAGCAGATCCCGCAGCGAGCGGCTGTGCTCGGCGTTCTTCCCGAGGCCGGCCGCGGCGATCTCGGCCGCAGCTCCCAACCCGGCGATCTCCAGGACGTTCTCGGTCCCGGCCCGCAGGTTCCTCTCGTGGTCGGCGCCGTGGATCAGCTTCTCCAGGGTGACGCCCGGCCTGATGTACAGGGCCCCGATTCCCTTGGGCCCGTAGAACTTGTGGCCGGCGATCGACAGCAGGTCGACGCCTAGCCCGGCCACGTCCACGGGGATCTTGCCGACCGACTGGGCCGCATCCGAATGCACCACGATCCCGTGACGGTGGGCGATCTCCGCCAGTTCGGCGATGGGCTGGATGGTGCCCGTCTCGTTGTTGGCGTGCATCACCGAGAGCAGGATGGTCCTCGGCGTGATGAGATCCTCCAGGTCGGCGGGATCCACCAGACCGCTCTCATCGACCGGAAGAGAGGAGACGGCGAATCCCTGCGACTCCAGGTAACGGCAGACCTCCCCGACGGCGGGATGTTCCACCACCGAGGTGATGATGTGGTTGCCCCTCGATCGCAGGGCGAAAGCCGCGCCCTTGAGGGCGTAGTTGTTCGACTCGCTGCCCCCGCTGGTGAAGACCACCTCCCCCGGCCGCGCCCCGATCAGGTCGGCGACCTGCCGGCGGGCCTTCTCCACCGCCTTGTGGGTCTGGACCCCGTACCAGTGGCTCGAGGAGGGATTGCCGAAGAACTCCTCCAGGTAGGGACGCATGACGGCGGCCACGCCCGGATCGATGGGCGTGGTGGCGTTGTAGTCGAGATAGATCGGTCGGGTCATCGGATCGGATCCTCCGGATGGGGCGCAGAAAGCCGGACGGGGCGCGAAGCGCTCCCCGCTCCGCCAGAATAGCAGGGGTCCGTCCCCCTCCGCAGGTCAAAAAAAAGGCCGGGCGCAGGCCCGGCCCTTGAACCTCAACGAAAGGGTCACGCCGGGGGATTGCCGGCCCCGCGATTCCGGGCCCGTTCGATGCTCTGCAAGGCGAGGTAGTCCTTGCCGAAGCGGGCGAGGTTGTCCAGCTCGGTGTCGTACTGGTCGTAGTGGCGCTCCTCGTCGGCCACCAGTTCCTCGAACAGCTGCTTGGATCGGCTGTCGGCGTTCTGGGCGCACTCGTTGGCCATGCGGTTGTAGTCCTTCGCGCTCTGTTCCTCCATGCCGGCGGCCATCTCCAGCATCTTCTGGACGTCGGTCTCCTTCTTGACCGGATCGCTGGCGGTCATCTCCACCTCGCCCTTGAGGAAGAGGATGCGTTCGGCCAGCTTCTCGATGTGGATCATCTCCTCGATGGCCGTCCGCTTGAACAGGCCGGCGAGCAGGTCGAAGCCCTGGTCGTCGCAGTGGAAGTGCCAGTACATGTACTGGTGGACGGCCGACAGCTCGTCGCCGACGGCCTGGTTCAGCAGAGCCACGCTGTTCTCGTGCATGGATGACCTCCCTGGATAGGACCCTCCCTGGGATTCCGCGAATATCCGGGTCATCGTAACCGTTAGGTGGTCCGAATACAAGGCCCCGGGTCGGGTTCCGGGCGCGGGCTCGGGCTCAACGGTGCACGCCCGCCGACTCGCTGCCCGTGCTCGCCACGTACTCGGCGTAGGACCCGTCATAGATCCGGGGCGCCTGGTACCCGGGGTCCTCCCCTGCGGCGGCGGGACCGGCGCCGCCAAGCACCAGGACCCGGTTGCTGAGCCCCCTGAGGAAGGTACGGTCGTGGCTGACGAAGAGCATGGTCCCCTCGAATTCCGCCAGGGACTTCACCAGCATCTCCTTGGTCTCGAGATCGAGGTGGTTGGTGGGCTCGTCGAGGATCAGGAAGTTGGGCGGATCCAGCAGCATGCTCGCCAGGACCAGGCGCGACTTCTCGCCGCCGGACAGGATGCGGCAGGGCTTGTCCGCATCGTCCCCGCTGAACTGGAAGGCCCCCAGGAGATTCCTCAGGACGCCGGGGCCCTCGGCCGGAAAGGCCTTCTGCATGTGCTCGAAGACCGTCAGACCGGGGTCCAGCTGCTCGAGCGCCTGCTGGGCGAAGTAGCCGACCTTCAGGTTGGCCCCTTGCCGCACCGTGCCGGCATCGGGCTCGATGATCCCCGCCACCAGCTTCAGCAACGTGGTCTTGCCGGCCCCGTTGCAGCCCAGGACGCACCACCGTTCGGTGCGCCGGATCATCAGGTCGAAGCCTTCGTAGACGACGCGGTTCCCGTAGGCCTTGGCCAGGCCCTTGATCCCGACCACGTCCTCGCCCGATCGCGGCGGTCTGCGGTACTCGAACTCGACGACCTTGCGCCGCCGGGGCGGCTCGACCATCTCGATCTTGTCCAGCTTCTTCAGGCGGCTCTGCACCTGGGCGGCCTTGGCCACGTGGGAGGCGAACCGCTCGACGAAGCGGCGCTCCTTGGCCAGCATGGCCTGCTGCCGGGCGAAGGTGGCCTCGCGGTTGGCCTCGGCCACCGCCCGTTGCTGGACGAAGAAGTCGTAGTTCCCGGTGTAGGAGACGAACTCGCCGCCGTCGATGTCGATGATCCGCGAGACCACGCGGTTCATGAAGTCCTTGTCGTGACAGGTCAGCAGAACGGCGCCGGGATAGCCCTTGATGAAGGTCTCCAGCCACAGGATCGATTCGATGTCCAGGTGGTTGGTGGGCTCGTCCATGAGCAGCACGTCGGGCCGCGAGAGCAGCACCCGGGCCATGCCGATGCGCATCTTCCAGCCCCCGGACAGGTGGCCTGCATCGCCTGCGATCTGGTCGTCGGCGAACCCCAGGCCGTGCAGGATCTCCTTGGCCCGCGCCTCCAGCTCGTAGCCCCCGCGGCTCTGGTAGGCATCCAGGACCTCGCCGAACCGGTCGAGGATCCCGTCCATCTCGTCGGCCCGGTCGGGGTCGGCCAGGGCGTGCTCCAGGTCCTGCAACTCGTGGTGGAGGTCGCCCAGGTCGCCGCAGCCGGCGATGGTCTCGTCCAGGACCGAACGCCCAGCCATGTCGCCGATGTCCTGCCGGAAGTACCCGATGGTGGTCCGCCTGGGAACCGAAACGGTCCCCTCGTCGGGACTCTCCTCCCCCGTGATCAGGCGGAAGACGGTGGTCTTGCCCGCCCCGTTGGGCCCCACCAGCCCCACCTTCTCGCCGGGATTGAGCTGGAACGACGTCTCCACGAAGAGGATCTGGCGCCCGTAGCGCTTGGAGATGCCGGTCAGGTTGATCACTGCGGGGACATCCGGATCTGGCGGACGGGCGGCCGCCGCGGGTTGAAGCTCTGGGGGTTCCGGAGACCGGAAAGGACCGGGCAATATAGCACCAGGCCCCGGAAAAATCCCGGGGCCTGGACAAGAAATCCGGATCAGGCCGCGTTTCCCTTCGCCGGGAGGATGGGCCTCGTCATCCAGCGGACTAGCGGTACCAGAAGGCCCAGCCCTCTCCCGACCAGAAGACCATTCCGGTTCCCGCACCCACGACCCAGCAATCCCCGTCGACGACGACCTCGATCTCCTGGGCCACGTCCGAGGTGGCTGTGAAGTACCCGAAGCCGGCGTACCGTTCGTACTCGGCTTCCTTGCCCTGGTAGACCAGACCGGTGACGCTGACGTCACTGGTCCCCTTGACCTTGAAGCTGCCCTCGACCGTGCCGGTGACGACCCCGACGCCGGTCAGGGTCGCAATGCCAACACCGTCGCCGATGAAGGTGCCGTCGCCTTCCACCTCGCCGCTGCCCTCGCCGAAGACCTCGCGCAGGTCGGTGACGCCATCGACCTCGGCCTTGAGCTGATCGACCTGGGCCTGGTAGCCGGCCAGCTTCGCGTTCCAATTCTGCTGCCTCTCGACGGACGTGGGCGAATCGTCACCCTGGCATCCGGCGAGAAGGAAAAGACACACCAGCACCCCGCCCCCCGATCCCATTCGCTTCATTTGCGGGACCTCCTGCTATAGTTTTTACTCCCACCAATGTGGTAGGCAATTAATCTCCTCCAAAAACAGGACTTCGTCAATCCTTTTTTTAGGATTTCCGGGTTGTTTGTCGCCATAATCGACTGTAATGAACCTATTTATTCAAATATCACGCCGGGTGTGACCAATTTTACCGATCCATTCATCAAATGTATCCCCAGAGGAAGGACATGGCGGTTCCGTGGAGGCCGGCCCACCGGCGGCCGACCTCCCCGCCGGTTGCCTATTCGTTCTTCAGCGACGCCATGTCGATGGAGAAACGGTACTTCACGTCGGACTTCAGCATCCGCTCGTAGGCCTCGTTGACCTGCTGGATCGGGATGACCTCGACGTCGGCGGTGATTCCGTGCTCCCCGCAGAAATCGAGCATTTCCTGGGTCTCGGCGATGCCCCCGATCAGCGACCCGGACAGGCTCTTGCGCCCGAAAATCAGGGCGAAGGACGACACGGGAAGGGGCTTCTCCGGCGCGCCCACCAGCGTCAGATTGCCGTCGAGGCCGAGCAGCTGGATGGACGCGTTGACGTCGTGGTCGGCCGAAACGGTGTCCAGGATGAAGTCGAAGCTGCCGGCATGCTTGGCCATCTCGTCTGCGTTACGCGAGTTGACGACCTCGTGGGCCCCCAGCCGCAGAGCATCCTCGACCTTCGACCCGGAGGTGGTGAACACCACGACGTGGGCGCCGAAGGCGCGGGCGAACTTCACGCCCATGTGGCCCAGACCGCCCAGGCCCACGACTCCGACCTTCTTGCCTTCCCCCACGCCCCAGTGGCGCAGCGGGGAATAGGTCGTGATCCCGGCGCAAAGCAGGGGGGCGACCCCGGCCGGATCGAGGTTCTCCGGCACCTTCAGGACGAAGCTCTCATCCACGACGATGCTCTCGGAATATCCGCCGTAAGTGACTCCGCCGAGGTCGCCCGGCCTGCACCTCGATCCGATCGGGCGACGTGGCCGACTCCACCCGAGACGCCAGGCGCTCCGGATCGACTCCCAACGATTCCCGGATATCTGGGGCATCCAATCAGACGGCCTACCCCTCCCTTTTGATCGATCCCTCCTCACCATGATGGATCCCCCAAGCGGCGCCAACAACTAAGCTGCACGCCGACAGTCACTTAGGACAGGTACGAAAGTGGCTAAAGGGGTATGTGGCCCGGACATCATGGATGCGGCCTCGTTAAGCAGGAACCTTGAAACGACAGGAGGCAATTCATGATGAATCCACGCACGGGGTTGATCTTGACCGCCCTGGCGGCTGCGCTCTTGGTGCAGGCCGCAGGGGCGACCGACTTCGAAGAAAAGCGATTCTACGTGACGCCGTTCGTCGGCTGGACCTTCTTCGACAACGAGCGGCTGTTCCAGAGCGGACGGAATCTCAATGACGACGTCTATTTCGGCGGTCGCGCCGGGGTGCGGTTGACGGATCTTCTGTGGTTCGACCTCGCGGGAGGCTACACCGGCACCAAGGACTGCGCAGACTGCACCGAGAGCTGGACCCACTTCTCGGGGAACCTGATGCTGAGCCCGGCGACGTCGAAAACCGTCAATCCCTTCTTCTCGCTCGGCGGGGGATGGTCGACCTCCAAGCACACCGTTGGTCCGTCGGATGATGCTGCAACTTTCGAAGCAGCCCTCGGTATGCGGGTGCGATTGAACGAAACGTTCGGCCTCAGACTCGAAGCACGCAACGTGCTGGCCCGACCTGACGCCGGGTGGTCGAAGGCGCACATCGACGACGTCGTGGTGGGCGCCGGCCTGACCCTCGGTTTCGGCGGCGGCCAGGCGAAGGAAGTCCCTGCCAGAATCGTATCCCCCTACGACGGCGACGACGACGGCGACGGCGTGTCCAACAGCAGGGACAACTGCCCGGGCACCCCGCACGGTTGCCTGGTGGACGTACACGGGTGCCAGATCGACTCAGACGGCGACGGCGTCTGCGACGGCCTGGACCAATGCCCCAGCACTCCCACGGGCACGTTGGTCGATGATCAAGGCTGCCCGATCGATACCCGGCGCCTGGAAATGGAATTGCTCGACACCGGCAAGATCCGGCTAACCAACGTCCAATTCGACTTCGACGAATCCTCGATCAGGCCCGACGCCTTCGCGGTGCTCGATTCGGTCGGCAAGGTCCTGACGAAGTGGCCGGGGCTCGACATCCAGATCGACGCGTACGCCGATTCGCGCGGCACCGATGCATACAACTACGACCTCAGCCAAAGGCGCGCGGAGTCCGTGCGGTCCTACCTGCTGGAACACTTCCCGCAGTTCGAGCCGGCGCAACTCAAATCGCGCAGCTACGGCGAGACCAATCCCCTCGTCCCCAATACCAGCGAGGCCAACATGCAGAAGAACCGCAGGGTCGAGTTCATAGTGCTCAACAAGGAAATTCTCGAGCGCCAGAAATAGCGGCGCCCACACGGATACCCAGGGGGTACACAATGCTCAGGTTTCATCGACCTTCTATCAGACTCGCGGCCGCACTCCTGTGCGCCGGGCTACTAACCGGAACATGGGGTTGCCGCGAGGTCAGCGAGCCCTGCCCGACGGCCACGCTGACGATCACCCCTGACCCGCTCACGGTCGCCGCGAGTGCGACGGAGCTGTCCGCCGCCATCGGTTCGGAGCAGATCAGCGCTGCCGCCACCGGGCAGTTCACCGCTACCGGCAGGGATTACAAGGGGAACATCGTATCGACATCGGCATCATGGTCGGTCGTCGCCGGTGGCGGAACCATCGACGAGGAATCCGGCCTTTTCAGCGCAGGATCGGAAACCGGTACGTTCACGAACACCGTCCGGGCTACGAGCGGGGGGCTAACAGCCTACGCCACGGTCATCGTGACCGGCAGTCCGGGCCCGCTGGCCACCATCACCATTACCCCGGACCCGGCCACGGTGGTCGTCAGCGACACACAGCAATTCACCGCGACGGGGAGGGACGAATCCGGCAATCTCGTCACGATCTCCCCGACCTGGTCGGTCGTGAACGGCGGCGGCGCCATCAACGGCAGCTCGGGACTGTTCACGGCAGGCACGGTGGCCGCCACGTTCACCCATTCGATCCGGGCGACCAGCGGAGCCATATCGGGCTCGGCCACCGTGATCGTCAGTGCGACCGCTCCTGGCCCCTTGGCGACGATTACCGTCACCCCGAACCCGGCGACGGTCATCGCCGGCGGGACTCATCAATTTACCGCGACGGGTAGGGACGCCGACGGCGACATCGTCGCGATCACCCCGACGTGGTCGGTCGTGGACGGCGGCGGAACCATCATCAGCGGCTCCGGCCTGTTCACTGCCGGCACCGTGACCAACACCTTCACCAATACGGTAAGGGCGACGAG
>JAHJTW010000027.1 GCA_018829565.1 bacterium
GGATTCCTTCAAGCTCCTGCAGGACCCCGGCCGACCCGGATCCTGAGGTTCGGGGCCGGGAAACCTGCCTAACGGTCCGGTTTTTCGTTGTCACCCGGAGCGGGTGCCTCTAGTATCCGGGCACCCGGATCGGGAAGGAACGCCCGGCGGACACCCGCCGCGGCGCCGATTTTTGTGATGCGCGATCGCTGAAGGGGGAGAGTCGCTTGGCTCCGCACGACAACGACTTCGACAAGGATGCCGGATCCGGCTCCGCCTCCCAGGAAAAATTCGTCTTCCCCCGCTGGACCAACTGGTTGAGGGAGGCCTCCGCCGTGGCGGCCCTCGGCGGCCTGGTCTACGCGGTGGTCCTGGTCACCGGGGTTTTCTCGCCCGAGAACTCGGCCATCGGCTACGCGCCCGAGCAACCGGTGCCTTACAGCCACGCCCTCCACGCGGGGGTCATGGGAATCGACTGCCGTTACTGCCACACCAGCGTGGAGACGGCGGCCAAGGCGAACATCCCGCCCACGGCCACCTGCATGAACTGCCACAAGACCGTCCGCACCGAGAGCCCCAAGCTGGAGCTGGTGCGCCGCAGCGCCGAGACCGGCGAGGCGATTCCCTGGATCAAGGTCCACGACCTGCCCGATTTCGTGTACTTCAACCACGCCGGCCACATCCAGTCCGGGGTGGGGTGCGTCAGCTGCCACGGCCGCGTCGACCGGATGGAAGTCGTCGAACAGGTCAAGCCCCTGACCATGGGCTGGTGTCTCGAGTGCCACCGCGATCCGGAGCCCAACCTGAGGCCCCGCGAATTCGTGACGGATATGGAATGGGTCCCGGCCGAGGATCCCGTGGAACTGGGCAAGCGGTTGCGGGCCGAGCACGGCATCGCCCCGTCCACCGATTGCACCACCTGTCACCGCTAGGAAAGGTCCTGCATGTCCGAGAACAGCACAGCTCCCGGCAACGGCCAGCAGTACTGGCGCAGCCTCCAGGAACTGGCCGGTTCCACCGAGTTCACCATCTCGGTGGAGAAGGAGTTCCCCTCGGGAATCGAGGCCCCGGACGGTTTGAGCCGGCGGCGATTCCTGCAGATCATGGGCGCGTCCGCGGCCCTGGCCACCATGGCGGGCTGCCGCTGGCCCCGCGAAGAGATCATGCCGTTCGCGGAGCGGCCCGAGGGCATGACCCCCGGCAAACCCCTCAAGTTCGCCACCACCATGGAACTGGGGCCGGTCGCCCTGGGCGTGCTGGCCACGAGCTATGACGGGCGCCCCATCAAGATCGACGGCAATCCCGACTTTCCCCTGAGCCTGGGGGCGACCAGCGCCTTCGCCCAGGCCGGCGTGCTCGACCTCTACGATCCGGACCGCAGCCGCCACGTGGTGCGGCGCGGCACGGTGCGCCCCGGCCTGATGGGTTCCCGGGCGACCTGGGACGACTTCCTGGCCTTCGCGGGGGGCCACTTTCCCGGTCTGCGCGGGGGCGGCCTGGCCGTCCTGACCGAGGCGTCCTCCTCGCCCGCGGTGTCCGGTCTCATGGAACAGGTGGGACGGAAGTACGCCGGCGCGAAGTTCTACTACCACGAGCCGGTCTGCCGGGTGAACGAGATCAAGGGGGCGCGCCTGGCCTTCGGGACCGCCGCCAAGACGCTGCTGGACGTGAGCAAGGCGCAGGTCATCGTCGACTTCGACGCCAACATCCTCCAGGACCACGCGACCGCCCTGCGCAACAGCCGCCAGTTCGCGCGGGGGCGCCGCCCCGAGTCCGGACACATGAACCGGCTCTACGTCTTCGAGAACACCTTCACCATCACCGGGGGCATGGCCGACCACCGCTTCCCGACGCCCGCCACGCAGATCGACGCGGCGGCGTGGGCCCTGGCCGCCGAGCTCGTCCTGGGCGAAGGCCTGCCTCTGCCCCTGGGCGCGGGCGTGTCCCGGGCGGGCCTCGAAGCCTGGCGGGGGCACTCCGCCGGAGGCGCCCACCTGAAGGCCCTGGCCGCCGATCTGATGGCCCACCGCGGGCACGGCCTGCTGGTCGCCGGCATGCGCCAGGCCCCCGAGACCCACGCCCTGCTGCACGTGCTGAACGAGGCGCTGGGCAACGCCGGGACCACGGTCAGCTACCTGCCGTTCGCCATGCCCTCCCTCGGCACCATCGCCGACCTGGCCGGCGACCTGAACGCCGGAAGGATCAAGACCCTGGTCATCCTCGGCGGGAACCCCGTGTACGACGCCCCGGCCGACCTGGACTTCGCCGCCGCCCTGCAGAAGGCGGGAACGCGCATCCACATCAGCCCGCGCGAGGACGCGACCTCGCAGCTGTGCCACTGGCACCTGCCCCGGGCCCACTACCTGGAGAGCTGGGGCAACGCCTCCGCCTGGGACGGCACCCTGATGTCGGTGCAGCCGCTCATCGAACCCCTGTTCGGGGCCAAGACCGTCACCGAGCTGCTCTCGGTGCTGGTCGACGACCAGCCGCGGACCGCCCACCGGATCGCCCGCGATTCGTTCCACCAGCTGGCGGGCGGATCGGGGACGGCCCCGGAGAACGACTCCCGCTTCGAGAAGAGGTGGCAGGCGTTCATCCACGACGGATTCCTGCGCGGGTCGGGGCGGAACGGCCAGCCCCTGGCCCTGGCCGGGGCGGCCATCGCCGCACCCCCGGCGCCGCCGGCCCTGTCCGCGGGCAACCTGGAACTGAGCATCCACCACGACCAGTCGGTGTTCGACGGCCGGTTCGCCGACAACGCCTGGTTGCAGGAGATGCCGGACTTCATGACCAAGCTGACCTGGGACAACGCCGCCCTCCTGAGCCCGGCCACGGCGGAGGAGCTGGGCGTGGGGCACGAGGACCTGGTCGAACTGGAATTCCGGGGCCGCAAGCAGGAGATGCCGGTCTACGTGCTGCCCGGCCAGGCGAAGTACTCCGTGTCGGTCCTGCTGGGCTACGGTCGTTCCGACGCCGGCCGCGTCGGCAAGGGGGCCGGCTTCAACGCCTACAACCTGCGGACGGGGGACGCCCTGCACGGCGGCGCGGGCCTGAAGGTCGGCAAGACCGGCCGCAAGTACAAGCTCGCCACGACCCAGGACCACCACGCCATCGACCAGGCCGGCCGGGACGAGATCCAGAAGCGCGTGCCCGGGCTGGTGCGCCAGGGGACGCTCGCCGAGTACACCGAGCATCCGGAGTTCGTGGACCACCTAGGCATCCACAGCCCCCCGCTGAAGAGCCTGTGGAAGGAATGGGACTACACGGGCTACAAGTGGGGCATGGCCGTCGACCTGAACTCCTGCAACGGCTGCAACGCCTGCATCGTCGGCTGCCAGGCCGAGAACAACATCGCCGTCGTCGGCAAGGACGAGGTGGCGCGCGGGCGCGAGATGTCCTGGATCCGGCTCGACCGTTACTTCCTGGGCGATCCCGAGGATCCCGAGTGCGCCCAGCAGCCGGTTGCCTGCACCCAGTGCGAACTGGCCCCCTGCGAGCAGGTCTGCCCCGTGGCGGCCACCATGCACACGCGCGAGGGCCTGAACGCGATGGTCTACAACCGCTGCGTGGGCACGCGCTATTGCAGCAACAACTGCCCCTACAAGGTCCGGCGGTTCAACTGGTTCAACAACTTCGAGGACCTGACCGAGACCCAGCGCCTGGTGCTCAATCCGGACGTGACCGTCCGGGCTCGCGGGGTCATGGAGAAGTGCACCTATTGCGTGCAGCGCATCGAGTCGGCCCGGGTGGCCGCCCGCGTCGAGGGACGGGGCATCCGGGACGGGGACATCACTCCGGCCTGCGCCCAGACCTGCCCCAGCGAGGCCATCGTGTTCGGCGATCTGAACGATCCGGACAGCAGGGTCAGCAAGCTGCGCGAGGTCAACCGGTCGTACGATCTGCTGAACTACCTGAACATCAAGCCCCGCACCTTCTACATGGCCCGCATCCGCAACCCCAACCCGGCCATCGCCCCCGTCGCGATGCACGGCGGGGATCACGGGACCGGCCACGGGCAGGACGCCGGCCACGGCGGCGGGCACGAACAGGAAGCCCACGGCCACGGTTGAGCCGGGCCGGGATGTCGCAATCGCGTTCCGAGGACCGCCATGACAACGGAACTGGAGCCTGAAAGATGAAAGCGTCGGCCACCGACTACCTGAACAACACCGTCGATGACCCCACCCGGCCGCAGGAGCTGATCCTGGGGGGCAACGACTTCACGACGATCACCGAGAAGGTCTCGGACATCGTCCTGGAGCGGAAGACGCCCCTGGCCTGGTACGTGGCGTTCGCCCTGACGTCCGGGTTGACCGCGATCATGTTCCTGATGATCGGGTACCTGTTCGTCAAGGGCGTGGGGGTGTGGGGTCTGAACAATCCGGTCGGCTGGGGCTGGGCCATCGTGAACTTCGTGTTCTGGGTGGGCATCGGCCACGCCGGCACGCTGATCTCGGCGATCCTGTTCCTGCTGCGGCAGAAGTGGCGGACCTCGATCAACCGCTTCGCCGAGGCCATGACCATCTTCGCGGTGGTCTGCGCCGGGATCTTCCCCGGCATCCACGTGGGCCGCGTGTGGGTGGTCTACTGGCTGTTCCCCATCCCCAGCTACCAGGCCATGTGGCCCAACTTCCGCAGCCCCCTGCTGTGGGACGTCTTCGCCGTCGGCACCTACGCCACCGTCTCGCTGCTGTTCTGGTACACGGGCATGGTGCCCGACCTGGCGACGCTGCGCGACCGGGCCAAGGGGAGGCTGCAGCAGATCATCTACGGGTTCTTCGCCCTGGGCTGGACCGGCAGCCACCGCCACTGGCACCGCTACGAGAAGGCATACCTGCTGCTGGCCGGGCTGGCCACCCCCCTCGTGCTCTCGGTGCATTCGGTGGTGTCCTTCGACTTCGCCACCTCGCAGATTCCCGGCTGGCACACGACGATCTTCCCGCCCTACTTCGTCGCCGGCGCCGTGTTCTCGGGCTTCGCCATGGTGGGCACCCTGCTGATCCCCGCCCGCCAGTGGTTCGGACTCAAGGAGATCATCACGCTCCACCACCTCGAGAACATGAACAAGATCATCCTGGCCACCGGGTCCATGGTGGGCTTCGCCTACGCGACCGAGTTCTTCATCGCCTGGTACAGCGGGAATCCCAACGAGAGCTTCGCGTTCATCAACCGGGCCTTCGGCCCCTACGCCTGGGCCTACTGGATCATGGTGACCTGCAACGTGGTCACGCCGCAGCTGTTCTGGTTCAAGAAGCTCCGCACCTCGGTCCCCGTGATGTGGATCATGTACATCTTCGTGAACATCGGGATGTGGTTCGAGCGCTTCGTCATCACGGTGACCTCGCTGAGCCGCGACTTCCTGCCCTCCAGCTGGGCCTACTACCGGCCCACTCCCGTGGACATCCTGACCTTCGTGGGCAGCTTCGGCCTGTTCTTCACCCTGGTCCTGCTGTTCATCCGGTTCCTGCCGATGGTGGCCATGGCGGAGGTCAAGACCGTGATGCCGATCGCCGACGCGCACTCCGGGACCCGGCGCAGCGTGGGCGACTACCACGGCGACATTCCCGAGCACGTCCGCCGGAAGGGAGACCTGTGATGAGCCGAGGCGCCCTCTACGGCCTGCTGACGGAGTTCGAGAGCCCCAGCCTCCTGATGGAGGCGGTGGAGAAGGTCCGCGACGCCGGGTTCAAGAAGTGGGACGTCCACACGCCCTTCCCCGTGCACGGCATGGACGACGCAATGGGGATCCGCGGCACGCGCCTGCCCTTCCTGGTGCTGGGCGGCGGTCTGACGGGCCTGGGCCTGGCCACCTTGATGCAGTGGTGGATGAACGCGGTGGACTATCCGTTCATGATCTCGGGAAAGCCGCTGTTCGGCCTGCCCGCCAACATCCCCATCATGTTCGAGCTGACGGTGCTTTTCAGCGCCTTCGCCACTTTCTTCGGGATGTGGGGTCTGAACGGCATGCCGCGGCTTTACAACCCGCTGTTCACCAACCGGCGGTTCAGGCGGGCCACGCAGGACCGGTTCTTCATCGTGATCGAGGCCCGCGATCCCGGGTTCCAGCTGGACAAGACACGCGAATTCCTGGCTTCACTCGGCGGTGCGGTCGTCGAGGAAGTGCGCGAAAGCGCGGAGGACTGATATCATGCCACGCTCCATCCTGTACGTCCTGCTGGCCGTCACGGCCCTGACCCTGGTGCCCATGGGCCTGATCTACAAGTCCCGGCATTCGACGAAGGCCGATCCGCGCATCCAGGTCGTCTACGACATGGACGACCAGTTCCACTACAAGCCCCAGGAGGGCGGCCCGTTCTTCGCGGACGGCCGGGTCATGCGCCCGCCGGTCACCGGGACGGTGCCCCGCGGCCGTCTGGCGGACGACGACGCCTTCTGGAAGGGCACGGTGCAGGACGACACCCTGTTCGTGGACGCCTTCCCCGTGGCGCTCGACCAGGAATTGCTGGACCGCGGCCAGGAGCGGTACAACATCTACTGCGCTCCCTGCCACGGCCTGAGCGGCAACGGCAACGGCATGGTCAACATCAGGGCCCAGGCCCTGGCCGAGGGCACGTGGACCCCCCCGACGGACCTGACCGGCCAGAGCGTGGTCGACCGCCCCGTGGGACACATCTACAACACGATCACCAACGGCATCCGCAACATGCCGGCGTACCGGGCCCAGATCGAACCGGCCGACCGGTGGGCCATCGTCGCCTACGTGCGGGCCCTGCAGGTTTCCCGGAACGCGTCCCTCGAGGACGTTCCGGCCGAGGCGCGGGGCGCCCTCCAGCGGTAGGACGCCCCCGGAACACCAGCCGGCCCCGGGCCGGCACAGCATGGAGAGAATGACTTGGCTCACCACCACGTTCCCCGCCTGGAAGACACCAGGACCACCCTGGACGGGCTCGGCCCCCGCGTGGTCGGGGTCAGCGGCGCCCTGGGCGTCCTGGGTCTGGCCGCCACCTTCTTCCTCGGCAACGCCGAGGGCGACGGGTTGCGGCGCTTCGGGTACACCTACCTGACCAGCTACGCCTTCATCCTGAGCATCAGTCTGGGCGCGCTGGTCTTCATGCCCATCATGTACGTGACCCGGGCCAGCTGGAACGTGGTGATCCGGCGCCTGGCCGAGGTCATGGCGGCCGTCATGCCCCTGCTGGCGGTCCTGGCGATCCCGGTGATCCTGCTGGCCGGCAAGGTCTATGGCTGGTCCGATCCCGCGGTCGCCACGAGCCCGGCCATGTCCCACAAGGCCGCCTATCTCAGCCAGAACGCCTTCATCCTGCGCTGGGTCATCTACTTCGTGATCTGGACCGGCTACGCCCTGTTCTTCTGGCGCACCTCGGTGGCCCAGGATGCGAGCGGCGACCTGAAGCTCACGCGCCGCCTGGAGAACTTCAGCGGTTTCGCCCTGATGGTCGGGGCCCTGACCATCGCCATGGCCTCGTTCGACCTGCTCATGAGCGTGGATCCCCTGTGGTTCAGCACCATCTTCGGGGTCTACTACTGGGCCGGCGGGTTCGTCGCCTTCTTCGCGGTGATGACCCTGGTGACGATGGGTCTGCAGAACAGCGGCCGGTTGACCAGGATCGTCAGCCCCGAGCACTTCCACGATTACGGCAAGCTGATGTTCGCCTTCACCTTCTTCTGGGGCTACATCGCCTTCAGCCAGTACATGCTGTACTGGTACGCCAACATCCCCGAGGAGACGAGCTGGTATCTGCACCGGTCGCAGAACGGCTGGGGCAAGCTGGGGATCCTCCTGATCTTCGTCGCCTTCGTCCTGCCGTTCGCCGGGTTGATCTCGCGGTTCGCCAAGCGCCAGCGCAAGCTGCTGGCCTTCTGGGCGGTGTGGATCATCGTCGCCCAGTGGCTGAACCTCTACTGGGTCGTCATGCCCCAGTACAGCGAAAGCTTCACGTTCGGCCCCATGGATGCGACCTGCCTGATCGGGCTGGGAGGGATCTGGCTGGCCGGCGTCGCCTGGCTGGCCGGCGGGAACTCCCTGGTGCCCCTGAAGGACCCGCGGCTCGAGGAGTCGCTGCGTTTCGAGAACGCCTGATCCGTTTCATGAGGCGGCCGAGAGCCGCCCAACGCCGAGGATGGCCATGTCAGAGACTTCAAACCCGAAAACGGGCTTCAACACACCGGCGGTGGTGTTCGGCGGCATCGCCGTGGTGGTGTTCGTCTACGCCCTGAGCCTGTTCCTCCAGGGGGGATTCCTGGCCGCCCAGGCCCTGGAGTACGAGAAGAAGCAGCTCACGCCGCCGAACGAGGCCCTGCTGGCGGCCGAGGCCGAACAGCAGGCCCTCCTCGAGGACGGCCCCCGCTGGCTGGACGAGCAGCAGACCAAGGCCTCCATCCCCATCGAGGCCGCCATGCAGCGAGTGATCGCGAAGGAGCAGGGGCCCGCCCCCGAGGGCGGCCGGTAACCCGTCGGTTCGAGTCCGACCCGAAAGAGGTAGTGCATTGATCGGCTTGGCATTCATGGCGACCTGGTTGCCCGCCGCGGCCTCCCGCCAGGCGGAGGGCGTGGACGGGCCGTTCCAGGGCCTCTACGTGGCGGCGGCCTTCGCGGTCGCGTTCGCGGCCGGACTGGCCCTGGCCTACGTGATGCTGTTCCGGCGCCGGGACGAGAGCGCCCGCGGCGCTCCTGCCGGCCGGCCCCATCCGCTCTATCTGGGGCTGTGGACGCTCCTTGCCGCGGGGCTCGCCGTCTACGCCCTGGTGGCCGGTTTTCCCGGTTTCCTGGACCAGACGGTGCCCCCCTACGGCGCCTACCCGGTGGGCGTGACCGCCCGCAACGACGGCTTCGACTTCACCTACCCGGGCGGTCACGTGGCCGACACGCTGCACGTCGCGGTCGGCAAGCCGGTCCAGCTGACCATGACCTCCGAGGACGTGATCCACGGCCTCTCGGTCCCGGCCATGCGGGTCCACCAGGCCATCCTCCCCGGCCGGCAGGCCACGGCGTGGTTCGAGGCGACGCTGGCCGACACCTTCGACCTGCGCAGCAACATCCACGGGGGAGAGGGCGCCGCGCTGAGGACCGCCCTGGTCAGCCACCAGCCGGCTGATTTCGACGAATGGCTGAGGCGGGTCTCGGACATCTTCACGGGCCGCACGCTGGCCGAGGCAGGAGAACTGCTCTACAACCGCGAGGGCTGCAAGGCCTGCCACACCACCGACGGCACGCGTCTGGTGGGACCGAGCTTCAAGGACGTCTACGGCTTCGAATTCCCGACCCGGGACGGAAAGACGGTCCTGGTGGACGACGCCTACATCAAGGAATCCATCCTGACTCCCAACGTCTCGGTCGTCGCCGGTTACGAGCCGGTCATGACGCCGTACGAGGGCAAGCTGGGGGACAAGGAAATCGAGGCGATCACCGCCTGGCTCAAGACCCTTTCCAGCAAGGGCGGCGCCGCGGAAGAAGCCGAGCCCGAGGCCGAGGGCGATCCCGCCGCAGGCGACGGCCAGGAGGACAAGTAGATGAGCGACCGCACCGCCAACTCCCCCCTGGGTGGATACCTGAGCGCCGCCGTTCCCGGAGGCTGGTTCGCCACCCGGGACCACAAGCGCATCGGACTGATGTTCGCCGCCTGGACGACGGGCGCCCTGCTGCTGGGCCTGATGTTCGGCATCCTGCCCATGGTCCGCTCGCTGGGCGGCATGGAAGACGACGCCGGCGGCGTCCTGCGCGCCCTGACCTACCAGCGGCTGATCCTGGTGTTCATGTTCCTGGCGCCGGCCATCCCGGCGGTGCTGGGCCACTTCCTGCTGCCGCTGCAGCTGGGCGCGCGCAACCTGGCGCTGCCCGTTTTCTCCCTCTGGAGCCTGCGGCTCTACGCGGCGGGCCTGGTCCTGGCCCTGGCCTCCGTCCTGGCAGGAGGGGTCTCCTTCGGCTGGACCATGCCGACCCCCCTGAGCCTGACCGGCGACGGCGTCTTCTGGCTCCTGGCCGCCGGCCTGGCCTGCTCCGGGTTCAGCTGGTTCCTGGTCGGGGTGAACATCATCGTGACGGTCCACCACCATCGCGCTCCGGGCCTGGGCTTCTTCAGGATGCCCCTGCTGAGCTGGTCCCTCTACCTCGGCGCCTACCTGCTGGTGATGTCGGGTCTCATCCTGGCCATCATCGTGCTGTATCTGGCCGGCGCCCGGGGGACCGGCCGGGGCCTCTTCGGTCCGGATGCCGACCCGCTGCTCTGGCTCAACTACTTCTGGTTCGCCACCAGGCCGGTGGTGTTCTTCGCCCTGGTCCCTGCGGCCGGGGTGGTCTTCGACGTGGTGGCGGGAATCGGCCGCAAGGCGGTCACCGGATACAGGATGGTCGTCGGTTCCATGATCGCCCTGCTCGCCCTGAGCGTGGTGACCTGGGGCGTCCACCTGTCCGGGTACGGCCAGGCGCCCCACCTGACCTTCGTCTTCTCGGTGCTGAGCCTCCTGGGCGCGGTGCCGGTCGCCCTGATCGCGTACAGCCTGCTGGCCACCCTGCACCGGGGAGCCATCGCCTGTTCGGCCCCGACCACCTTCACGGTGGCCTTCGTCCTGCACGCGGGCATCGCCGCGGTCATGGGCCTGTTCCTGGCCAGCCCCGCGCTCGGGGCCTACCTGAACACGACCATGTTCGCCACCGCCCAGATCGACTACGTGATGTGGGGGGGCGTCCTCGGCGCCTTCCTGGCCGGGCTCCATTTCTGGTGGCCCAAGATGACCGGCCGCCCGGTGAATCATCCGGTCGGCCGCTTCGGCGCGTTCCTCTACCTCATCGGCGTGAACCTGGCCTTCTTCCCCCAGGTCATCCAGGGGGTCGGCGGGGCGCCGGTGGACGTGGGGGCCCTGGAGCCCGGGCCCACGGGTCTGACCGAGATCGCCGCCCTGGGCTGGTTGTTCCTGGTCTCCGGCCTGATCGTCGCCATCGGGAATCTGGTCGGATCCCTCTGGGTCAAGGAGGCCGCGGGCGACAATCCGTGGGGAGCCTGCACCCTCGAGTGGACCACGGCTTCACCTCCGCCCGTGGACAACTTCGCCGTCAGGCCGGCCGGGGGCGATCCCTACGGGACCTGATCCTCTCCGCATCGCCGGACCGTTTCGCCGCTGCCTCCGGGCAGCGGCGTTTTTCGGGGAATTCCCCCGGAAGGCAGGTGTCGCTCCGCCGGGGACCCCGTCGGGCCATCGAGAATGAACCTCAAGGTCCATGGTGCCAACGAGATACCAGCTTTTTCCTGTGATATCCGGACCCAATTGTATAGTATTGCCTGGGAACCGAATCAGGAGGCCTCATGATGACCGAAGTCAACGATCCCCAGCGCCCGGCCAAGCGGCTGCCCCCGGCGTTCTACAACACCATCACGATCATCGGCGGATCGCTGGCCGCGGTCTTCTTCAGCCTGATCGTCATGATGGTGATCTGGGAGTACTTCTCCCACGAGCACAGTCCCTACATGGGGGTGATCGCGTTCGTGATCCTCCCGGCCTTCATGGTCCTCAGCCTGCTGGTGGCGGGATTCGGCGTCGCCCGGCAGCTGCGGCGCCGGCACCTGGGCCAGCCGAGCACCGAACAGCTGCCCCGCATCGACCTGAACAACAGGGCCCATCTGCGGGCGACCATCGGGATCGCGGTGGGCGGAGTGGTCTTCCTGGTGGCCTCCGGCTTCGGCAGCTTCAAGGCCTACGAGTACACCGACAGCGACCAGTTCTGCGGAACCATGTGCCACGCCGTGATGGAACCGGAGTACACGGCCTACAACGCCTCGCCCCACGCCCGCGTGGGCTGTGTGAAGTGCCACATCGGGCCGGGGGCCCAGTGGTTCGTCAAATCCAAGCTCTCGGGCGCCTACCAGGTCTACTCCGTGCTGTTCGACAAGTACCCGCGTCCCATCGAGACCCCCATCAAGAACCTCAGGCCCTCGCGCGACACCTGCGAGCAGTGCCACTGGCCCGCCCACTTCCTCGGCGAGAAGATGGTGGTCCACGACTACTACGGCTACGAGGCGGACAACACCCACTGGCGCCTGAAGCTCCTGATGAAGACCGGCGGGGGCGGCGCCGGCCTGGCGCCCGCGCACGGCATCCACTGGCACGTCGCAGAGGACGTCCGGATCACCTACGTCGCCACGGACGAGAGGCGGCTGGAGATCCCCTGGGTGCGCCTGGTCGACGCCGAGGGGAACGAGAAGATCTTCCGCAGCACCGAGGCCCGGATCAGCGACGAGGAGCTGGCCGGCCACGAGCAGCGGACGATGGATTGCATCGACTGCCACAACCGCCCCACGCACCACTACAATCCCCCGGCCCGGCTGGTCAACCGGGCCCTGGCCGCAGGGCTGGTGTCGCCCGAGCTGCCCGGCATCAAGGGCCTGCTGGTGGATCTGATGGAAGCCGAGTACGCCACCGGGGAGGAGGCGCTGGCGGCCATCGAGGACGGCGTCTGGGACCACTATCGCGAGGACTACCCCGAGGTGGCGGAGCAGCAGGGCGCGGCCCTGACCCGGGCGGTGGCCACGACCCAGGACCTGTTCGGCAAGAACATCTTCCCGGAGATGAAGGTCAGCTGGCGCGATTTCCCCGACCACATCGGCCACCTGACCACCCCCGGTTGTTTCCGCTGCCACGACGGCCTGCACGAGACCGACACGGGCGAGGTCATCTCCCGCGACTGCAACCTGTGCCACGCCATCGTCTCGCAGGAAGTCAAGTCGGGGGAGACCTTCGAATCCCTGGCCAGCCTGGAATACAAGCATCCCGAGGACATCGACGAGGAGTGGAAGGTCACCAACTGCAGCGAGTGCCACGGGGAATAGACAGGACCAGATCCCGCGTGAAACGGCCGCCGGCTCGAGACCGGCGGCCGTTCCTGCACCCGGGAAGGCCTCAGTAGTCCGTCGGCTCGGCGGTCCTTTCCGAGGTCTGCGGCAGCCTGAACTGCTCGGGCCGTTGCTGCAGCACCTTGCGCAGCCAGGCCTCGGGATAGCCCCGCTCGCGGGGGCGCCCGTTCTCATCCTTGACGTAGCCGTCGTTGTACCTGGTCAACAGGTACTCGCCCAGTTCCCGCCACTTCACCACCACGTCCTCGGCGTGCGTCAGGGCGTAGTCGTTCAGGTAGGCCGCGGCCAGGTCCGGATCGGTCTTCATCAGCGAGGCGGCCGTCGCCTCGACGGCGGGCTGCAGGTCGAGGTAGCGTCCCTCGATCCCGGCCTGGACCCCGCGGATGTCCCCGA
>JAHJTW010000260.1 GCA_018829565.1 bacterium
CGCCCACCACGGCCAGGGCCAGGGGCTGCATCAGCTCCGACCCCTCGCCCAGCCCCAGCGCCAGCGGCAGCATGCCGATCACCGTGGTGGTCGTGGTCATGAGGATCGGCCGCAGGCGCACGGCGCCCGCCTCCACGACGGCCTGTTCCACCGGCAGGCCCTTGTCCCGACGGGCGATCTCCACGTACTGCACCAGCAGGATGGCGTTGTTCACCACGATGCCCGCCAGCAGGATCAGCCCCAGCAGCACCGGCGCGCTCGAGGGCGTCCCGGTGAGCCACAGGATCAGCCCCACCCCGATCAACCCCATGGGGATGGAGAACAGGATGGCCAGCGGGTCGCTGAGGCTCTCGTACTGGACCGCCATCACCACGAACACCAGGAAGATGGCCAGCAGGATGACCGTGTTCAGGTTCCGCTGGTTCTCCTTCAGGGACTCCTCCTCGCCGCCGTAGATCAGCGAGTAGCCCTTGGGCAGGGGCAGATCGGCCAGGGCGGCGCGCACCCCGGCGGTGACCTCGCCGATGCTGGCGGTCTGGTCGTCCACGTCCCCCGTCACCCTCACCTGGCGGTTCTGGTTCACGCGCAGGATGGTCGTGGGGCCGATGCCCAGCCGCACGTCGGCGACGTCCCTCAGGTAGATGGGCTCGTCGTTGCCGGGGAACAGGGCGATGGATCCCAGGTTCTCCGGGCTGGTGAGCCCCTCGCGCGGCAGGCGCACCCGGATGTCGTATTCGTTGTTCTGCTCGGTGAACCGCGTGACGATCGTCCCGTCCAGGGCGGTCCTGACGGTCTGGCCCACCTGGGCCACGTCCAGGCCCAGGTCGGCGGCGCGTTGCCGGTCGATCTCGATGGACAGTTGCGGGCTGGCCTCCTCGGTGGAGAGCTCGACTCCATCGAGACCGGGAACCGCCGACATCCGCCGTTGCATCTGCTGGGCCAGGGCCTGCAGCTGGGCAAGGTCGTCACCCTGGACCGACACCGCCACGTCCGCGTCCGCCTGGTTGGTGCGCAGGCCGCGGATCCGCGGCGGACGCACGAAGACCTGGGCTCCCGGGATCCCCAGCTCCCCGATCTTCTTCTGGAGATCGGCGACCCAGCGCGAAGCCGGCATGTCGCGCCGCTGGCTGGAAGGGCTCAACTGCACGCCGAGGGATCCCCGGCCGCCCCGGGCCATGGTCGAACCGCCGAAGAGGAATCCCCCCGCGGTGGCGAAGACGTGCTGGACGTGGGGCATGGTCCGAACCAGTTCCTCGAGCTGCAGGGCGACCTCGTTGGTGCGCTCGGGCGAGGTGCCGGGGGGCATGCGCAGGTACACCCCAACGTTGCCGTCGTCGACGGCGGGCAGGAACTCGCTGCCCAGATCCCGGGTGAGGAACAGGACGCCGCCCAGACAGGCGAACGCGAACGGGATCACCAGCCAGCGCCACCTGACCGCACCCGCCGCGACCACCCGGTAACCCGCCGTGAAGCGCAGCAGCCCCTGGTTGAACCCCCTCACGAGAGGATTGCGCGTCAGATTGCTGGTCCGCTCGATCTTGGCGAGCTGGGCCGAGAGCATGGGGACCAGGGTCAGGGCCACAGCCAGCGACGCCACGATGGCGAACGAGATGGTCAGGATGAGTTCGCGGAAGATCAGCGCCGACAGGCCGGTGATCAACAGGAACGGGACGACCGCCGCCAGGTTGGTCAGGGTCGAGGCGACCACCGCCGAGGCCACTTCGGCCGATCCCCGGTGCGCAGCCTCCTCGGGGTCCGTGACCCCCAGCTGCCGGTGGCGGAAGATGTTCTCGAGCATCACGATCGAGTTGTCGATCAGCAGACCGATCCCCAGGGCCAGCCCGCCCAGGGTCATGATGTTCAGGGTCAGGTGCCCCAGGCCCATCATCATGAAGGTGGCCAGCACCGCCAGGGGGATCGACAGCCCGATGATGAAGGTCTTGCGCAGACTGCCCAGGAACAGCAGCACCACGAGCATGGCCAGGGCCGCGCCCATGAGCGCCGCGTTTCGCACGCCCGACAGGGCGTTGCGGATGAAGAACGACTGGTCGGAGATGATCTCGTAGTGGACGTCGTCGGGGATGAAGCGCGAATCGGCCAGCTGGGCCATCCGGTCCGCCAGCCCCTGGGCCACCTTGACCGTGTTGGCGTCGGGCTGCTTGCTCACCGAGAGCTTCACCGCCGGGATCCCGTCCAGCCGGGCCCACAGGCGCTGTTCCTGGTGGGTGTCGGTGATCTCGGCGATTTCCGACAGGGGGATCCGCTGGGCCGACCCCGGCACCGTCAGCAGGACCTTCCGGATGTCCTCCACGGTCTCGAACTTGCCCTCGGTCTTGCCCACGATCTCGAAGCTCGGGGAGGTGACGTTCCCCACGGCGATGTCCTGGTTCTCGGCCCGGATGCGACCGATGACGCCCGACACCGTCAGGCCGTAGAAGCGGAGCCGCTCCTGGTCCAGGGTCACGCGGATCTCGCGGACCAGGCCGCCCGCCACGTCCACGCCGGCCACCCCTTCGACCGTCAGCAGCTGCGGGTGCAGGCGCAGGTCCACCCAGTTGCGCAGTTCCACCAGGTCGCGCGTGGGCGAGCTGAAGCCGAGCTCGAAGACGGGGATCTGCGAGGGATCCATCTTCCGGATCACCGGCGGCTCTGCCTCGACCGGCAGGCGGGAGCGCGCCCGGTCGAGGTTCTTCGAGGCGTCCTGCAGGGCGAAGTTGATGTCCGTCCCGTAGTTGAAATGCAGGTCGATGTCGCTGTCGCCCTCGCTGGTCTCGCTCTCCAGCAGGATCAGATCCTCGGTGGTCGCCAGGCTCGTCTCCAGGACCTTGGTGACCTGCTCCTCCAGGACCTCGGGCGCGACCCCGGGATAGGTGACGCGCACCCGGATCTGCGGATAGATGATCTGCGGGAGCAGATCCAGGGGCAGTTTCCCTGCGAAGAAGAGGCCCACCACGACCACCACCGAGGCGCAGGCGAGCACCCCGATCGGCCGGCGGATCGAGAGGCTGGAAAGGCCGCCACGCCGTCCGGGATCGCTCATCGCCCGCTCCCGGCCGAACCGGCCTCGCCGGTGATCCGGACCTTGGCCCCCGGCCTGAGGTTCACGTGGCCGGAAGTGACGACATCCTCGCCGGGGACGATCCCGCGGGTGATCTCGATCCAGCCCTCGGTGGTCAGGCCGGTCTGCACCGTCCGCCGGCTGAGGGTGTCCCCCTCGGCGACGTACACGAACGGGCTGCCGTCGCTGACCCCGATGGCCGCCGCCGGCACCGCCAGCACGTCCTTGCGGCTTTCCAGCGCGAACTCGACGCGCGCCAGGAAGCCGGGCTTGGCCAGGACGCCGTCCGGCAACGCGTCGAGCACCACTTCCACCGGAACCAGGCGGCTGGCGGCATCGGCGCTGGGAAAGACCCGCCGGATGTGCCCGGTGAAACGGCGGCCGGGATAGGCGTCCAGGAGGATGTCGGCCTCCTGGCCCGGATCGAGGCGGACCACGTCCAGCTCCGAGACCCGGACCCGGACCACCAGCAACGAATCGTCGGCGATGGTGAACATGGCCCCGTTGGCGGAGACCGTGCTGCCTTTCTCGACCCGCTTGGCCGTCACCACGCCCGAAACCGGAGCGGTGATGCGCGTGAAGGCGAGTCGCGTCTCCCACAGCTGCACGTCCGCCCTGGCGATGGCGAACGAGGACCGCGCGGAGTCCACCTCCTCGTCGGTGGCCAGCTCGTTGGCCAGCAGTTCCTCGGCACGCCGGAAGGCCGCCTCGGCGTTGGCCAGCACCGCCCTGGCCCGCGCCAGCTGGGCCTCGGTCTCGCGGGAATCGAGCCTGGCCATGAGCCGGCCGGAACGGACCCGGTCGCCCTCCTCGACCAGCACCTCCAGGACGATGCCCGAGGCCTGCGCGTTGACCGCCACGGTGCGGATGGGCTCGATGGGCCCTGTCACGGCCACCGTCCGGGCCAGATCGCGGGGCTGGACGTCCACGACGGCCACGGGGATGGCTTGCGGCGCCCTGGAACCGCCTCCGCCCGGGCCCGCCGTCCCGGAGCCGCCCGGACCTGAATCCCGGGAGCAACCACCCAACAGACCCACCAGGGCGAAAAACACCACAAATGTTCCGAAGGAATTCGCTCGCATGGTCCTCCAGTCGGGGCCGGAATCCGTGGCCAGGAACAGGCCGATTGGATCAGGCCAATATACAACCGGAACGAAGGATGGTCCTAGGGGCAAAACACGTTCCAGGCCGGCAGAGCCCTGCCGTCTTGATCGAAGAGGGCTTCGCCTCAGTCAGAGCCGCCGGCCGGCTGCATGTTCTCCTGCTCTTCCTTCGCCTCCCGCCAGTCGTTCAACTCGCGCATCCGGCGCCGGAACTGGAAGGGAGCCTCGAAGGGCACCGGGCCCACCGACCGGGAGGCCGCCAGCACGGCCTCGGCCTCGGCGGGCAATCCGTTGTCGCCATAGTGGCCGACGGTCTCCACGGCATAACCGGCAGCCACCGCCAGCACCGAGTAGTTGCGCCCGTTGACGAACAGGTAGCCCAGGGTGCGCCCGTAGCCGTCGGTCTCGGCCGCCCGCAGGAGTTCAACCGTCTCCGCCACCGCGAACACCCCCTGGGCGAAGGCCGTAGCCTCCCGGCCATACGGCTGGTCGTCATGCCAGCCCAGCGAGGCATGGGCGATCTCCGGCGTGTCGATTCCCAGGATCCTGATGCGCTCCCGGTCATCCTGGTTCCATCGGATGACCACGGTGTCCCCGTCCCCCACGTCGATCAGGGCAGGATCCACGGCAATCCGCTCGAGGCTGGGGCGGGGCTGGGTGCGGTCGGCGGCCTGGACGGCGGTGGCCAGGGCGGCCAGAACAAGGACGAGCAGAAGGGGGCGGTTCGAGGGCATGGGATCCTCCTGATGGAAAATGCGAAGTGACCCGAGGACGGTGCATCCTGCGAGCCAGGGAAAAGGGGTTCACCTGCCGGCGAGATCCCGCACTCCTCCGAAAAGGGCGACCCCCTGCGCCCCACCGGCCAGCGCGCCGGCCACAGCCTGCTCGAAATCCGCTTCAGTGGCAAGGGCGGGAAGGTAGAGGCCCGCGTACAGGGGACGGTAAGGGGGCAGGGCCCGGACCCCTTCGCGCACCGTCGGCTCGATCCAGGCCGGCGTCTCCTCGTAGAAGCTGTGATAGACCATGGGAAACACGGCATCGAGCGGCCACCCGGCCCAGTCCTGACGCACGAGGCGCCGCGCGATGGACGGTGAGGGAAAGACCGCCGCCGATGACTGCAAACCGGCCGAGCGGATGACGGAACAGAGTTCCTCGACGACACCGTCGATCGCCCGCCAGCGGAACCGGCGCCAGTCGGGATCCCCCGGGGGATCGGGCAGATCCAGCGGATCTTGCCCGGTCAGGTCACGGAACCGCTCCCGGCAGACTTCGCAGTAGCAGAAGTCGAAGGACGGCAGCTCCTCGTCCTGCACCAGCCCGTATTTCTCCCAGAGCGCCCGCGGCAGGATGACGTCCGGGAACCGGATGTAATCCAGATGCACCCCGGTCAACCCCTCGATCGCCGCGACCGAGGCGAACTCCCGGCGCAGGTACTGCCGGACCTCCGGCCGGGAAGGGCAGAGAAAGTGGTAGTAGGGAACGTAAGGAGGATGATCGGCGGCCGATCGGCCGTCGCGGCTGACCACGAACCAGTCCGGATGCCCCTGGAGCAGATCGTCTCCCCCCCGGCACATGGTCCAGGTCCAGGCGTGGACGATCAGACCCTCCTCCCTGGCCAGGCGACAGGCGTTGGCGGACGCCCCACCCAGCAGGACCCCGCCGATCCCTGCAGCCCGGATCTCCGCGAAGCGTCGCTTGAGATCGTCGGTCGAGTCGCCCGCGGCCACGCTGGACCAGGTCCAGTGCATGCGGCCCGGCAGGTCCGCGGCGGACAGGATCCGGGCCATGACGCTCGGAGCCAGGGCGGCTGCACCCAGCCATTTCAGAACGGTGCGGCGTTGCAAGGGAAGATTCCTCCAAACCGGAGTGCGTCCAGGACCAGGGCCCATTGTACGCCCTGCACCCGCCGGCGCAACGGTTCGGATCAGAATATCATGGGGCTTCCCGGCTCATTTCACCATCTCGTAGCAGATGACCTCGGGCACCTCGACCTCCTCGTCGTCACCGCTGAAGGTGGCGCCGTTGCCGAACTGGGCCGCCAGGGATTCGAAGAAGCCCTTCACGACCAGGATGCGGTCACGGCCCGACAGGAAGATGCCGACGCGCTGCCCTTCATGGGGCGCTCTCAGCGCCACCTGGCGCGTGAAGCGTCCCTCCCGGTCGAAGACGTCGAACACCGCCATCACACCGGGCTCACCCTTGCGGACGCCGCGGCTCGACAGCACCCAGAGCGATCCGTCCGGATGGAGCTGCAGGGCCCGGTGCATGTAGGCGAACGCCGCCTCGCCGTGCTCGACCCGGATGGTCGGCTGGAACCGCATTCCCGCCAGGGCCGACTTGACCATGCCCTCCATCCGCCGGAATTCCGCCTCGGTGCGGACGAGGGGATCGTAGTCCCGCTCGATCACCCGCACCAGGGAACCGTCGGGTGTGAACTCCTCGATCCGGTAGGCGTCCCGGTCGGGCGCGGCGTAGACCCGGCCGTCGGGAGCGACGTCGAAGCACCACCAGAACGGCGGGATGTGCTCCCGCTCGCTGAAGACGAAATCCGTGAAATCGTACTTCGTGTCGTTGCTCGCGTATCGGTCCATCATCAGGCCGTCGTCCCCGATGCGCTCCAGGAAGTTCTGCCGCAGGTTGATCTCGGGCCTGTCGCCCCGCTGCATGTGGGTACCCGACACCAGGATCACATCGCCCGAGGCCTGGCAACCGGTGAGGCTGTGGACTCCGCCCTCGGCCCCGCCGTAGGTGATCCGCCCGGCAGGATTCCCGGCCGCGTCGACGAAGGAGATCGCACCGGGGAATTCCTGGAGGAGCCCCACGCGCCCGTCCCCGAGCACCATCATGTCCCGGGGCGACCGCACCTCTCCCGGCCCCTCCCCCTCGGAAAACAACGTGCGCAGGAACCG
The DNA here is from genome assembly GCA_018829565.1 of bacterium. Lineage (GTDB taxonomy): Bacteria > Krumholzibacteriota > Krumholzibacteriia > LZORAL124-64-63 > LZORAL124-64-63 > JAHJTW01. Next base: position 7,071 of record JAHJTW010000260.1, read on the forward strand.
GCCGTCCCGGTCATAGACCGTGACCTGACAAACCTGTGAATCCAGGACGTAGACGTTGCCCTGGGCGTCGGTCTGGACCCGGGGCACCAGGCCGAAGAATTCGTCCCCGTCCGGGCCGCCCACCCGCCACACTTCCCGCAGGGTCACCTGGACCTTGCCCTCGCCGGGCTGGGCGCCGTTGCGCACCAGCTCGACTTCCCCGGCGGCGGTCGCGGAGATCAACAAGAAAAGGAACATGATGCGCATGACTGATCCGATCATGAGGAAACCCTTCGCCTGGGACCCGGGAATTGTGAACGTCGACGTTCACAATACGCGTTCGGCGGTGGGAGGTTTCCGCTCCCGGTTCTTGGCATTTCCGCGTAATCTGGTATTCTTTTCCGCGATTCACCCTTTCCCCGACCACCCCGGGAGGAATCCATGGCGAACCAATCCCGCACCCCCGTCCACCTGTGGATCGTCGGCGTCGTCACCCTGCTCTGGAACCTGATGGGCGCCTACGACTATCTCATGACCCAGACCCGGAACGAGGCCTACATGGCCAAGTTCACCCCCGAGCAGCTCGACTACTTCTACGGTTTCCCGGTCTGGGTCGAGGCCTTCTGGGCCCTGGCCGTGTGGGGCAGCCTGCTGGGCAGCGTCCTCATCCTGCTGCGCAAGGGCCTGGCGGCGCCGGTGCTGCTGGTGTCCTTCGTCTGCATGGTCGTCACCGCGGTCTACAACTTCGGCCTGTCCGACGGCATGAAGATCATGGGAACCGGCGGCTTCATCTTCACCGTCGTGATCTTCCTCGTGGCCCTGGGCCTGTGGCTGTACGCCAGGGCGATGAAGGGGCGGGGCGTGCTCGCCTGATCCGGTCCCCCGGGGGGCCCTGCGGAGGGCCCCTCCTCCCCACCTCCTGGCAGCGGCATCCTGCCGTTTTGGGTTTGTTACAGGTTCCTCCCGGCTGGTATAATCGAACGGTTCAGGATGCCCTCCCACAGGTCCGGGGGCATCGGGCGCAGGTCCAGCCTTCATGTCCGCATCCGCGGGGAAAGTCCTGTCTGGATCCCCATGAAACGAATCCTGATCCACGGCGCTCTCTTCTCCATCGTCCTCTTCGTGGTCCTCGAACTGTTCTTCCGTTTCGTCCTGCCCGCCTCGTCCTGGCCGCGCGGGGTCTACGAGGAATCGGGGATCCGGAAGTTCGACAGCGAGAGCTTCACCTCCGGTGTCTACACCTACGGACGGTATTGCCGGGGCCGGTACACCTGGTCCATCAACGGCCAGGGCTGGAACAGCATCTTCGACTACGAGACGGCCGCCGAGCGGAACAAGCCTGCCGTGGCGATTCTCGGGGATTCCTATCTCGAGGGCTTCTTCAGCGACGTCGACAAGCACGTCGATGTCTTTCTCACCGAACTTTTCCAGGGTCAGGTCGGTTTCTATACCTTCGCCATGTCCGGCGGTTTCCTGGCCCAGTACATCGCCATCATCGACCATCACGCCGAGCGGTTCGAACCCGACGCCTACGTCATCTTCGTGAACGCCGCGGACGTCGCCGCCAGCATCCGCCAGCTCAGCTTCCGCCATCCCTACTACTTCCAGTATTCCCGGGAACCCGACGGGAGCTACCAGATCGTCCGGACTCCCGCGGTCAGCAGGAGCCCACTGAGGGACAGGTTGCTGGCCAGCAGCCTGGTGAGGTACCTGCGGTCGAACGTCCAGTTGAAGGCCTTAGGGGGCGGCCTGGCTGACGCCAACGCCGCCGAGGATGAACCTGCCCAAAAGCGGAGACCGGAGTCCGATCCGGCCGCACTGCAGGAAGCCGCCGGGTTCCTGCTTTCCCGGTTGAACGCCCTCGGCAAGCCCGTGCTGCTGGTGGCCGATTGTCCGAAAGCCTGGATCTACGAGGGAGGGGATCGCACCGACTACCCCGACGTCATCGCCCTCAAGGACGTTCTTCCCGGACACGACAACATCGCCCTGCTCGAGCTCGCCCCCTTCTACGAAGAGGAATTCCGGAAGTCCGGCCGCCGGTTCTCGGTATCCCACAACAACCACTGGGACGCCTACACCAACCAGTTCATCGCCAGGACCATCCAGGGCCACGTGTCCGGGTTGCTGCAACCGAGGTAGGAGGACTCCGGGATGCTCTTCAATTCGGTCTCCTTCGCCGTGTTCCTCGTCGCGGTCCTCTGCGTCTACTGGGCAGCGTCGAAGCTGCTTCCTCGCGCCCAGAACCTGATCATCCTGGCCGCCAGCTACCTCTTCTACGGGATGTGGGACTGGCGTTTCCTGGGGCTTTTGGTCCTGGGAACCCTGGTGGATTACCTCGTCGCCCTCGCCCTGGGCAGGGCCACCGGACCCGGACGCCGGAAAGCCTTGCTCTGGTCCGACGTCGTGTTCAACCTCGCACTCCTGGGTTTCTTCAAGTACTTCGGCTTCTTCCTGGACTCGATCGCCGATCTTCTCGGGCTTTTCGGCATGACGGTCAATCCGACGACCATGACGATCATCCTGCCCGTGGGGATCAGCTATTACACGTTCAAGAAGCTCTCCTACGTCATCGACGTCCATGACCGCAGGGTGGAGCCGGAGCGGGATCCCGTCGCCTTCTTCGGTTTCGTCGCCTTCTTCTCCCAGATCCTGGCCGGTCCCATCGACCGGGCCACCACCCTGTTGCCTCAGTTCCGGCAACGAAGGGTATTCGACGAGCTGCTGTTCCGCGACGGGACCCGTCAGATCCTGGCCGGATTCCTGAAGAAGCTCGTCTTCGCCGACAACCTGCTGCCTCTGGTCAACGACATCTTCACCAACCATGGGCAGTACGACGGTCTCACCATCGTCATCGGCGTGTTCTTCGCCGCCATGCAGATCTACTGTGATTTCTCGGGTTATTCGGACATCGCCATCGGCGTGGGCAAGCTCCTGGGATTCCGGATCATCCCGAACTTCGCCTTCCCCTACTTCTCCCGGGACATCGCCGAATTCTGGCGCCGCTGGCACATCTCCCTGTCGACCTGGCTGCGGGATTACCTCTACGTCCCCCTGTGCGGACCCAAACCGACCCGCAACCGGAAGGGGTTCTTCATCGTCGTCACCTTCACGCTCTGCGGCCTCTGGCACGGCCCGAACTGGCGGTTCATCTTCTGGGGTTTCCTGCACGGCCTCTACTTCCTGCCCATGACGCTGAAGAGGCGTCATCACCGCTTCATCGGCACCCCGGCCAAGGGCCGGCTCATTCCCAGCATCCGCGAAACCAGGGCCATGGCGCTCACCTTCCTGGGCACGTCGGTGGCCTGGGTGTTCTTCATGGGGGAATCCTTCACGCAGGCTTTCGGGGTGCTGGGGCGAATCTTCATCCAGCCGTTCCAGGGGCTCGACTATTCGGCCTACCTTCCCCTGCTTGCCGGATGCCTGGCCCTGCTCTGCCTGGAATGGCTCCAGAGGGAGAAGGAATACTTCCTCCAGATAGAGCGGTTCCCCCGCGCCGCACGCTGGGGGATCTACTGCGCCTTGATCATCGTCATCCTGGTCTTCGGGGCGTTCGGGAGCACGGAGTTCCTGTACACGCAATTCTAGCCGTGACAATCCGGCCCTGCAGGATCATGGTCACGGCGGCCCGTCCGGGCGCCCTGACGACCCGCCATCCCCGGGAGCCGAGATGAAACCGAACAGCCCTTGCCTGCTGGCGGTCCTGGTCCTCGCCGCCGCCGGTTGCGCCCACACGGGGGGAGATCCCAGCGTGAACGCCCTTCCGCCCCTCAGCATCATCCCCGTTCCGTCGTCGATCGAACCCGCCGCCGGATCGTGCCGGCTCGCCGCCGGCTTCGCCTTGAAGGCCGACGTCGAGGCCCAGGGCGTAGCCGCCTACCTCGCCGCCAAGGTGGAGCGGGCGACGGGAGTCCGCCCCGACCTCTCCCCTGCGGGTGGGGGCAGCCCCCGCGCCCCGGGCGCAGGATCGGTCACCCTGCGCATCATCCCCGATGACCCGGAACTGGGCGCCGAGGGCTACGCCCTTCAGGTCGCCGAAAGCGGTGTCGTGATCGAGGCCCCCCGGCCTGCCGGTCTCTTCTACGGGGTGCAGACCCTGCTGCAGCTGTTGCCCCCGGAGATCGAAGCGGCCAGCGGCGGGGCCCCCGCTTCATGGTCCATCCCGTGCGTCGAGATCCGCGACCTGCCGCGCTACCTGTACCGCGGCATGCATCTGGACGTCTGCCGGCACTTCTTCGACGTCGAGTTCATCAAGCGCTACCTGGACCTGCTCGCCCTGCACAAGCTGAACACCTTCCACTGGCATCTGACCGAGGATCAGGGCTGGCGGATGCCCATCGCGAAGTATCCGCGCCTGACCGAAGTGGGCGGCTTCCGCCCCGAAACCCTCATCGGCCACTACGGCGACCAGCCCCACCGCTTCGACGGGACGCGCTACGGCGGCTCCTACACGCGCGAGGAGATCCAGGAGGTCGTGCGCTACGCGCAGGAGCGGTTCATCACCGTCATCCCCGAGATCGAGATGCCGGGCCACGCCCTGGCGGCGCTGTCGGCCTACCCCGAGCTGTCCTGCACCGGCGGGCCGTTCCAGCCCGCCACCTTGTGGGGCGTGTTCGACGACGTCTACTGCGCCGGCAACGATTCGGTCTTCGCCTTCCTGGAGGGCGTGCTGGGCGAGGTCGCCGAGCTGTTCCCCGGCCCCTACATCCACATCGGTGGCGACGAGTGTCCCAAGACCCGCTGGAAGGAATGCCCCCGCTGCCGGGAGCGCATCCGCAGGGAAGGACTGAAGGATGAACACGAATTGCAGAGCTGGTTCATCCGGCGCATCGAGACCATCCTCACCGGCTACGGCAAGAAGCTGATCGGCTGGGACGAGATCCTCGAGGGTGGCCTGGCCCCGCAGGCCACCGTGATGTCCTGGCGCGGCATGCAGGGCGGGATCGACGCGGCCACGCAGGGCCACGACGTCATCATGAGTCCCGTGAGCCATTGCTACTTCGACCACTACCAGCAGGAGCCGGCGGAGGAACCGGTGGCCTTCGGGGGCCTGACCACCCTGGCCAAGGTCTACTCCTTCGAGCCCACCCCGGTCGAGCTTGATGCCGATGCGGCCCTGCACGTGCTGGGCGCCCAGGCCAACGTCTGGACCGAGTACATCGACTCGCCGGAGAAGGTGGAGTACATGGCCCTGCCGCGGATGTGCGCCCTGGCCGAGGTCGTCTGGTCGCGGCCGGGAGCACGGAGCTTGGAGGGATTCCTGCGGCGGCTGGATAGCCACTCCAGGCGGCTGGATGCCATGGGGGTGAACTACCGGCGGATCAGATGATCCCCCCGGCCCATTGATCCTGGAGAAATCGCCGCCAGGCATCCGGCCGATCTCCTCGAGCGCTGAATTCGTAGTTGAATTTGTATTGTCATTATTCTAGAATCGACCATCACCTCCAGGATTGGATTCCCGAATCCTTCGCCCACGCCGGGTATCCGCACTCCCTTCGACCACCCGCGGCCTCCACGGTCGCGTCAAATGGGAAGGAGACACCATGCGGACACTGAATGCGGCAATCCTCATCCTCGTCATGACCCTGGCCGGAGGTGTCCAAGGACAGGAAACCGGTGGATCATTGGAAGGCGCACTGGTCGACCCCGGCGGGCAACCCGTACCGGGGGCCCGCATTCTCGTCACCGGACCCAACCTCATGGGCAGCCAATCCAGAGTCTCGAACGACAACGGGAGGTTCGCCTTTCACGCCCTTCCCGTCGGAACCTTTGATCTCAAGATCGCTGCAGGCGGTTTCCACACCCTCCACGTCCGAGGCCTGGCCGTCAGGCTTGGCGGACGTACGAACGCCGGCATTCTCGTCCTGCAGCCCCGCACGACAATGATCGAGGATCTCGTTGTCATCGCCAACTCCGCCCTCGTCGATCCTCGATCCACGATCGGGGGCGGGAACCTTCTGGCCGAGGAATTTGCCACCCTGCCTGTCGATCGCAGTTACCGGGGACTCGCCACACTTCTTCCCCAGGTTCAGCCCAGTTTTCTTGGCGATGATGTGAATTTCGCCGGCGGCACGGGCATGGAAAACGGGTGGTTCGTGGATGGGATGGAGGTCACCGATCCGGTTTTCAACAACGGGGCCATGGATCTCCCTTATAACTTCGTCCGCCAGGTCCAGGTCCGCACCGGCGGATTCCAGGCGGAATTTCGGGGATCCCAGGGCGGAGTTGTGAACGTCGTCACCCACTCGGGGAGCAATCGCCGGCAAGTGGAGGCATTCGGTTTCTGGCTCGATGACCAGTTCCAGGCAACCCCCCTCGAAGGGGTGCAAGACCCCGAACTCGGTGGCTTTTCCCGCTGGGATGTCGGGGCGGGGACCGGTGGCCCCTTCATCAAGGACAAGATCTGGTATTTCGCAGCCTACAACCCCGCCTTTGACAGCCAGGAAACCGGGATTCCAGGACAGGGGACCACCCTGGACGAGAACACCACCCATCGTTTCGCAGGCAAGGTCGACTGGCGCGCAGGCGAACGCCACGATTTGACGCTCTCGCTGGCCGGTAACCCGCGGCGGGGAGACATCGCCTTCTTCCCTGTAGTTGCGGGGATCCCCTCGGGATACCTGAATCCTGATCCCGTTCTGATCACCCGCAAGACCGGAACCATCGCCTCGTCCTTAACCGGCAGGCATTATCTCGGAGACAACTCCCTGCTTGAATCCTCGATCTCGTTCGTCTGGAACCGGAACACATGGAGCCCCCGGACCGCCAGGGGGGCAGAAGAGATCATGTATTTCGACCACGGTAGCGACCTGGTCAGCGGGGGCACGATGTTCGCTGATGGTGCCAACTGGATCCACGGGCTCGATACCGCCTTCGGAGTGAAGGCAACCCTCCCGCTGGGGCCCCACACCTGGAAATTCGGTGCGGAATACCGCCGCAATCGGGCGAAGATCAAGGATGACACGTCCTTGCTCCAGAGCTTTCCCAACCCCGAAAGCGGAGAGGACGACTTTTTCCTCCTCGAGATGCGCACCCACGGAACCGTGGCCGACAGGATGCCCTCGGCCTTCATCCAGGATGAATGGATTCTTAATGATCACCTGAGATTACAGGCCGGACTGAGGTGGGATGGCCAATACCTCGAGAATTCGGACGGAGACATCACGGTCCGGTTGAACGATCAGTGGCAACCCCGTGCCGGGTTCGTCTGGACGCCTGGTGCAGATGGAAAATCCAAGGTCACCGGTTCATGGGGGCGATTCTATCAGGCAATCTCCCTCTGGGCCCCAGGCCAGACCCTGATCCGGGACGCCACTGCGACCATGACGTGGTACGACCATGATCCGAGGAACGACCACTCCGGCGGGAGCGTGGTCTGGAACAGCGATGTTACGATCATCGACGACCTGCGTGGCCAACACCAGGACGAATGGACCCTCGGTTATGAACGAACCCTGGACGGGAGATCCAGCGTGGGCATTCGAGGCATCTTCAGGGAACTCCGCGAGGTCATCGAGGATGCCCCTTCTCGTCTTCAGGATGGTCGCTTCGTTTGGGGCAACCCCGGGCGGGGATTGCTGGCCGAATTTCCCCGGGCGAAACGGGAATATTCCGCCTTCGAGGTGACATATCAACTGAATGGCACCGATGGAAATCACCTGCTGGCGTCGTACACCCTTTCCCGTAACAGAGGTAATACCAGCGGAATCTTCGGCAGCGATTTCGGGGGCGGCAATCCCAACTACAGCCTGCAATGGGATACTATGTCGTGGACAGTCAACGGCCACGGACTGTTGCCGAACGACCGCCCCCATGCCCTTAAATTCGCAGGGGCGGTTGAATCCACCCCGTGGTTGACGGTAGGTGGCACCCTGTCCTGGCTCAGCGGAACCCCCCTCAACGAGTTCGGGCCCGATCACGTTTTCCTGGTTCCCCGCGGATCAGCCGGCCGAACATCCCCGGTGTGGGATTTCAGCGTACGGCTCACCCTCAAGCCCGGGCGCCGGGGAACCTGGGCGGAAGATGCGAAACTCCTTGTGGATTTTCTTCACATCGGCAGCCCTCGCAAGGCGACGAATGTCGACCAGTGGCATTATCTGTCATTCGCCGAGGACGGCACCCCCACCGGCGCCAACCCGACTTACGGCATGGCAACGTCCTACCAACCTCCGTTCGCCTTGAGACTGGGCGCCGTCATGAATTTCTAATCCGAGGGGGGCAGTCCGATCCTGGTCACCAGTTCATTCCATCGCGGGTCTCCGGCCAGGTTCCGCAGGGCGGGGAAACCCAACTGGATCCAGGGCAGGTACATATCGCGTTCATCGAGGGCCAGTTCGAGAGAAGCAAACGCCTCGTCATACCTGCGGAAGGCGGCATGCAATACTCCCAGGTAAATGGGAGGGACATATCCCTCCTCCGCCAGGCGACGGAAGCGCTCGTCGATGGCCATGGCTGCTTCATGCCGGCCGGAATTCAGGTAGGCGAAGGCAAGATCCGGAAGGACAACGAAGGAACTGTCGAGCGCCGCCGCGCGTTCCAGTGATCTTGCGGCCCCCTTGAAGTCCCCTTCCCCGAACTGGATGAAGCTTCTCACCCAGTAGGAAAGCCAAAAATCAGGTTCCCGGGACACCAGATCGTCGAGAACGGAAATCGCCTCCTCGTCACGTCCGGCATAATGATAGCGGGCGGCAAGATTCCCCCTCAGGAACGGATCCAGCGGATCCCGAGCGACCGCGCGGAGCGCCTCATGCAGTGCCTCCTCATGGCGACCCATGCTGTTCAGGTACTGGGCATAGCCCATCATTCCCCGGTTGGGGTCCATTGTCCTGGCCTTGGCGAACAGGGTTCCGGCGGCCTTCAGGTCCAGATCAAAGTAGATGGCGGCGTTGGCAAGGCCCTCATAACCCTCCGCCAGGTCGGGATCAAGTTCCAGGGCCCGATGGAGATGGTGCTTGATCTCTGCGTAAACCGAATCCGGGGGAAGCGATTTCATCTGGCGGAGGAGGACCAGAGCGCTGGCGATCCCCGTATGGGGTTCTGCGAATTCAGGATCGAGGGCGATGGCCCGTTCGAACTCGGCGATCCCTTGTTCGAGATCCAAGGCCGTTGTTCTGCCGAGATGTTGCCGACCCAGGAGGTAGGCCTCGAACGCTGCAGGCACGACGACCGGATTGGCCTGCAGCTTCTCCTTTTCCTGGACGGTCAGCTGCGCTTCCAGAGCGGCCGCCACCGCCAGGGCGATTTCGTTCTCCAGGGCGAAGATGTCACTGATCTCTCGTATGAAGGTTTCCGACCAGATGAGGCGGTCGTTGTCACAATCCACAAGTTGCAGGGAAACCCGGGTCCGGTTTCCGATCCGCTGGACCGAGCCCTCCACCAGACAATCGACCCCCAGGTGCCTGGAAATCTCACGATTTGAGCCAAAGACCTTCCGTGCCTCGGCCGCTGATCGAGCGGAAATAACGGTCAAGGACCCGATCTTGGAAAGGCTCCTGACCAGTTCATCGGCAACGCCCTCACTGAAGCGGAACGGGTCCTCGGCCTGGCTTCGGTCCTCCAGGGGCATCACGGCCAGGGCGGTCGGCATCCGTTCCCCCGTGGGTATGAAGCGGCTGCCGATCAAGCTCCCCAAGATTGCCAACAGCAGGATTCCGCCCGTGATGAGCCGGCGCCTTGAAGCCTGCCGCTTCACCTTGATCTTGCTTCCCGTCCGCACCCGATTCAGGTCGGCAAAGAGCTCGGAAACCTCCGCATACCTTTCAACCCTGTTCTTCTTCAACGCCTTGCGGATGATATTTTGCAGACCCGGCGATTCGATACCCTTGAAATCCGGGGTCCCGTTCAGGATTCCATTGAGGATGGCAGCCGGGTGATCCCCCCCGAAGGGTCGGTGTCCCGTGGCCATCTCATAGAGAACAACACCCAGGGACCAGATGTCGGCGCGAGGGTCAACATCCTCTCCGCGAATCTGCTCCGGGGACATGTAGGCGATCGTCCCCAAGACCCTTCCCGGGAGGGTCAGCTGGGTGGAATCCGGGGGGAGGGTGATCCCGAAGTCCATCAGGATGACCCGGGGGCCGCGGCAAGAGATATCGTCATTCCTTGTCAACATAATGTTCTCGGGCTTGATGTCGCGGTGGATGAACCCCTTCAGGTGGGCGGCCCCCAGTCCCGCCGCCACCTGTTCGGCGATGTCCAGGGCGCAATCGAGAGGAAGTGGGCCCTCCTCCAGCAATTCCTTGAGGGTTTGGCCCTCGAGGAAGGACATGACGATGAACGGGAGTCCGTCGCAGTCGCCGATTTCATGGACTGGGCAGATGTTTGGATGCTCAAGCGCCGCGAGGGATCTGGCTTCCGCGATCAGCCGGGACAGATCCCGGGGATGTTCAGCCAGATGGGGAGACAGGAATTTCAGGGCCCGCTGACATTGGAGGTGCATGTCCTTGGCAAGGTAAACGACACCCATTCCTCCCCGGCCGATCTCCTTGAGGATCTCGTATTGGGCGACGATGCGGCCAATCATGAGGAACCCCCTCCTGCCGAGGACATGCCGATATTCATGATACCATCGTTCGCAGGTGAGACCATCGATTAATGGCCGGCGCCGGTCATGGCGGCCTGGTCGAGCGGGTAGAGATGGTGAACCCGCAGGAATCCACTACCAGGATACCGAGGGAAGGACGGGTCATGGCGGCACCAGCTCGGGATTTCAGGGGTTGGTGAAGATGGGATTCTAGTTGATAATGGAGCCCCGGTAAAGATGGGAGCCCCCCCGGGGGGCGAAGATCAGGAGAAGACATGCTCAGCAGGGAATTCATCCGGATCGTCACGCCCAAGGTCAAGGTCCTCAACATCATCTGGGGAGCGTTCCTGGCCGCCTGCATTATCTACGTGTTCATCGCCTGGATCCTGTTCGGGCAGGCCGGTGCAGCCGGGGTGACGGGGAGCGACGAGCCGGCGCCGAACAGCATGTTGACTCTCGCACTCACCGGAGCGGCGATCCTTTCGCTCGGAGCTTCCTTCGTCGTCGAGCGGATCATGCTGTCGCCGTCACGCCTCGAATCGGCGGTGCACGAGAGCCATTCCCACCAGACCCACAATTCCCCCAGGGAGAGAAACGGGTTCATCCCGAATCCGGGGGATTTCCAGAGCTACTCCGAACTTCCGGACAACGAGAAGCGCCTGGCCGATCTTTTTCCCGTCTATCAAACGACGCACATCATCATCTGGGCCCTGCGTGAGGCCGTCGTCGTCATGGGCCTGGTCCTGACCATCATGCAGGGCCGGTTCCAGGCGATCCTGCCCTTCGCCGTGCTGGGTCTGGCGGCGTTGTTGCTGAAGGCGCCGCGGCCTGTCTCCTTCTTCGAACGGCAGGGCCGGGAGCTGCGGAACCTAGGCTAGAAGGACCATCATCAGGAGGACCGGATCGGTTGTTTGCCCATCCTTCCGCCTGTAACTATAATATTTTCAAGGATTCTTCCTGTCCTCAGTTCTCCAGCCCTCGAGGCCATCATGCCGGTCCTGAACGTTCAACGGCTGTGAGAAAATCCCTGGGGCGATGCGCGATATCGGAACCTTGTCAGGCGGGTCGGTCCGACCAAACCGTGAAAATCCAGGCTGATCCGGTTGATCGCCTGGCGAAGGACGACGTTTCATGAACGAAAACGGCACGGACAAGAGCAACGGCAACCTGAAGGTCATCGTACGCGGCCTGCATCCCAGGGACTACGAAGACCTGCACAGGGTCATGCTCCTGGCCTACGAGAATCTGGACGAGGATCCCTGGGCCCGGCGACACGTGGCCAGTCTTCTGGACAAGTTCCCCGAGGGGCAGGTCGCCATCGAGGTCAACGGGGTGGTCGTCGGCTGCGCCCTGTCTTTGATCGTCGATTACGAGAAGTTCGGAGATTCCCACACCTATGACGAGATCACCGGGGCCGACACCTTCGACACCCACGACGCCGAGGGAGACGTCCTCTACGGCATCGACATCTTCGTCCACCCTGACTTCCGCGGGATGCGCCTGGCGCGCCGGCTCTACGACGTGCGGAAGGAGATCTGCGAGAAGTACAACCTACGCGCCATCATCGCCGGCGGACGCATTCCCGGCTACGCGAAGCACGCCGAATCGCTGACCCCCCGCGAATACATCCACAAGGTCAGGATGAAGGAACTCTACGACCCGATATTGTCCTTCCAGCTGTCCAACGGATTCCACGTCAAGAAGGTGCTCAAGGGATATCTCGCCGGCGACACCGAATCCCTCGAATTCGCCACCCTGCTCGAATGGAGCAACATCTATTACGAGGAGAAGCCCCGCGCCCTCTACGGGGCCAAGCGCGAGGTGCGCATCGGGGTGGTCCAGTGGCAGATGCGCCCTGCGTCGACCGTCTCGACCATCATCGACCAGGCCGAGTACTTCATCGATACGGTCAGCGACTATCATTCGGACTTCATCCTGTTCCCCGAGTTCTTCAACGCCCCCCTGCTCATGCATCACAACGAGAAAACCCAGGCCAAGGCCATGCGCCGCCTGGCCGAATCGACCGCTCCCATCGTGGCCAAGATGCGGGAGTTCGCGGTCTCGTACAACGTCAACATCATCGCCGGCAGCATGCCAGTGGTCGAGAACCGGCGCCTGTACAACGTGGCCTATCTCTGCCGCCGTGACGGCACCGTGGATTCCGTGAAGAAGATCCACATCACGCCGAGCGAGCGACAGGATTTCGGCATGTCCGGCGGCAACGAGATCCGCGCTCTCGACACCGACTGCGGCCGCATCGGGATCCTCATCTGCTACGATGTCGAGTTCCCGGAACTTCCTCGCCTGCTGAAGGGGCAGGGGGCCGAGATCCTGTTCGTTCCCTACATGACCGACCTGCAGACAGGCTACCAGCGAGTGCGCTTCTGCGCCCACGCACGGGCGGTGGAGAACGAGTGCTACGTGGCCCTGACCGGCTGCGTCGGCAACCTGCCCCGAGTGGACAACATGGACATCCAGTACTCAAAATCGGCCGTCTTCTCCCCCAGCGACTTCTCGTTCCCCAGCACCGGCATCATGGCCGAGTCCACGCCAAACACGGAGATGGTCCTGATCGCGGACGTCGACCTGGACCTGCTCAAGCACCTGGCGGACAAGGGCAGCGTCAACAACTGGCGCGACCGCCGCACCGATCTCTATTCGCTCCGCCTCAAGAAAAAGGCCGGGCCCGGACCGACCGATCCCTTCCCAGGAGGTCCGCCATGACGATCCCGCTGGCCGGCTCTCTCATCTTGACCCTCATGACCTCCCTCACCGGACCGGCAGCCACCACCATAGTCCATGATCTCGAACTCGCCCCGCGCGTCGCAGCCCCCCACCCTGTTCCCTGGATGCCGGGACCCAGGACGGCCGCCGACTGGGCCGCGCTCATCGACGCGACCTGGGGCCCGGGGATCCCGCCCGCCCAGCAGGTGGACGCCTTCGACCTCTTCCGTGACGACGTCGACGCCACTTTCGCCTGCTTCCACGACATCGACGACGTCTGGCTCGATCTGACCGCCCATTACCGGCCCGAGGTGGCCGGCGGGGTGAGTCGCGGACGTTTCGCCGGCATCCTGGGCCGGCTGAGCCTCAGCCTGCGCGAGTCGCATTCGCGCGCCTGGGACATCGGGGTCAGCGCCACCGACCCCGTTCGCGGCGTCCCACTGCTCTGCACCGACGGCCTCGGTTTTCGCGCCGGCCAACTCGGAGCAGCGGTGACCGCACTCGACGACGGCACGGGCCTCGTCTACCGGGTCGCCCCCAACAACCCGCTCGGGTTGCAACCCGGCGACGTGATCCTGGGCTACGACGGCCGGCCCTGGCTCGACTGCCTCGCCGATTTGCTGGCCGCCGAGCTGCCCATCACCGGCCTGTGGGGCAGTTCGCCCTCCGGCTGGGACCACCACTGGACCGCCGCCGTGGGCGCCAACTGGCACCTCTTCGACACCATGGACGTGCTCAAGTACTCCACAGGTGAAACGGTCCACCTTTCGACCCTGGCGGTCGACGGGTACAACGGCCATCTCTACGGGAGCGAACAGATCAGCGTGGGGATTCCCTTTCCCAATCCGACCATGGACCAGGTCGTGACCTGGGGGGTCATCGAACGCGGCGGCCGGGAGATCGGCTACATCTACGTCTTCGGCTGGACGGGAACTGCGGGCTGGTACTTCCACGACGCCATCGACGACCTGACCCGCAACCATGACACCGCAGGGCTGATCATCGATTTCCGGAAGAACCACGGGGGCAACATGTTCCTCAGCGACGAGGGGCTGGGTCTCCTGTTCCGGGACGAGACGCCGACCATCGAATGGTTCACCCGCTGCGATCCCCAGGAGCACCTGGCGCTGTGCAACGAGTCCTCCTGGCCGGGCTACGTCATCCCCTCCGATCCGCCGGACCGCCACTACGACCGCCCCATCGCGGTGCTCACCGGGCCCGCCTGCGTCAGTTCTGGCGATCAGGTCGCCCTGCGCCTGACCTATCACCCCACGGCGCGGGTCTTCGGCAAGACCACCGCCGCCGCCTTCAATTCGCCGCGATCCAACGGGCTCGGTCTGAACCTCATCTCGGTCGTCGCGGTCGCCGAGTGCGCCCGGCTCGATGCGCTGGACGCCCCCTTGACCCATCTCGAATTCCCGGTGGACGAACCGGTCTGGCTGGAACCGGACGACGTCGCCAACTCCCGGGACACGGTGGTGGAAGCGGCTGCTAACTGGATCATCGGGATGGTCAGGAACGAGGAACGGCTGCCCCGCGAAGAGCCCGAGATCCCGGTCGCCGCGACGTCTTTCCTGGGGGCCCGGCCCAATCCCTTCAATCCGGCGACGGAACTGGTCTTCTCCCTGGCGAAAACGGCTCGCGGGGAGCTGGTCGTCTTCGACCTGGCCGGTCGCCGTGTCCGTTCATTCGCATTGGACGGGCTCGACCCAGGCGAACACCGGGTGACCTGGGACGGGCGGTCGGACGCCGGCGTAGGGCAGGCCAGCGGGAGCTACCTGATCCAGCTGCGCACCCTGGAGCGGATCGACAGCGGGCGAGTGACCCTGGTCAGGTAATCAATGCGAAGGGAGAATGGAATGAACTGGATCAGGGGTTTCGGCCTTTTCATGTTCTTGGTGATGTCCCTCTCGTTCCCCAGCTGCAGCGACGATCCCGCGGAACCCTCGGTGGGGGATTGCGAGCTCGTCACGCAGGGGGAGAGCTACCTGAAGATCACGAACACCTGCGGGAGCCAGATCGACATGTTCCTCGAGGATTTCGCCTTCGGGGCCCTCATCAACAACAACAAGTGCGAGATCTTCGGGATGCCCGAGGGCAGCTGGTCGGTCGAGATCACCAGGCGCCCCAACGGACCGACCAGGACGCTGAATTTCTCGGTGGACATGGGCGAAACCCATGCGATCGCGGTGAACGGGGAATTCTTCTCATCGCGGAATTGAACTTGGCTTCCCTCCAGCCCCCTGATTTTCTCTATTTAAGACAAAATTTATCTGCTATTGTAGGGATGACGGCGATCAGCCGGAGTCCATTTGAAATAGGAGGGCGCCATGCGTTATCCCTGCAGAATAACGACACTTCTCACTGTTCTGGTTGCCGCGGCCTTCGCCGGAGCGGGAACCGCCGCAACCACGGACCAGCAAGCCAAAATCTTCCCCGGAGTCGACACCTACAGCAGGCCGATCACCACGTCCTCGGCCGAAGCGCAGCGATGGTTCGACCAGGGTTTCCTGCTTCTCTACGGATTCAATCACGACGAGGCGACCCGCTCGTTCCAGGCGGCGGCCGAACTCGACCCCGAAGCGGCCATGCCCTGGTGGGGCGTGGCCTACGCCGCGGGCATGAACATCAACGATCCGATCATGACCGAGGATCGCTGGCGGCGGGGGCATGAGGCGGCACAGCGCGCCCTCTCCCTGCTTGACGACGAGACCGCCGTGGAAAAGGCCCTCGTCGAGGCGGTGGCCCGGCGCTACACCTGGCCGGCTCCGGCGGAACAACGCCCCTACGACGAGGCCTACGCCTCGGCCATGGCCGAGGTTTACTCACGCTTCGCGGCGGACCCGGACGTGGCCGTCCTCTACGCGGAATCCCTGATGGACCTCCAGCCCTGGGACTACTGGACGCCCGAACTGGAGCCGAAAGGCAAGACGACCGACTTCACCGCCGCCATCGAGAGCGTGCTCGGCGCCGAACCGGATCATCCTGGCGCCACCCACTTCTACATCCATGCGATGGAGGCCGGTCCG